>NZ_CAWOOJ010000024.1:0-26108 GCF_963883145.1 Escherichia sp. E4385 | reverse complement strand
AATTTCAGGATTTTTCTCTTTGTTGTTACGACCATCTTGTGAAGTGTTTCACGTTGTCGTCTCAACGGAGGCGCATTATAGGGATCCCAATTTTTTGCACAAGTACTTTTTTGATCTTTTTTTCTGTTTGTTGTTTTTTCACCCTTTTTGCTGCATTCACACACAAAACGGTACTTTTTTGCATACTAAAAGACTTGCACAAGGCCAATAATGCACCCAAAGTCATTAGTAAATCATTTATTGTTGAGGTAAGTATGTCTGATGTTTTACGCCCATACCGCGATCTTTTTCCACAAATCGGTCAGCGCGTAATGATCGACAGTAGTAGTGTGGTTATTGGTGACGCCCGCCTGGCTGATGATGTGGGGATCTGGCCGCTCGTTGTGATTCGTGGCGATGTGAATTATGTACAAATCGGTGCCCGCACTAATATTCAGGATGGTAGCGTCTTACACGTGACCCATAAATCAACGGCTAATCCACAAGGCAATCCGTTGATCGTCGGTGAAGACGTTACGGTTGGACATAAAGTGATGCTCCACGGCTGCACCATTGGCAATCGAGTTTTGGTTGGGATGGGCTCAATTTTACTTGATGGCGCAATAGTAGAAGATGATGTGATGATTGGTGCAGGTAGCCTGGTCCCACAAAATAAACGACTGGAGAGCGGATATCTGTATCTCGGTAGCCCCGTCAAACAGATCCGCCCGTTAAGTGATGAAGAGAAGGCTGGGTTACGCTATTCCGCAAATAATTACGTGAAATGGAAGGACGAATATCTGGATCAGGGTAACCAGACCCAGCCTTGATCATCTTCACTTTGTTCCTGAATTAAGTTTTCCGCTTCCTCTTCCAGGTCCCAGCGATGCTGACGAAAATTCGCTAACCACTGTTCTGGCGTATCTCCTGCAAAGCGGTTCGCCAGACTCTCTCCAGTAATAGCGCAAGTGAGCTGCATACCATTTACAAGAGCTGGAAAACAAACGCATTTTTTACTCTCGTTCCACTCTTCCCTGTCTGGAAACTGGATGGCCTGATTCACGCGGACAACTCCTCCTGCAATTGCTTTATAACTGGTGCTACGTCAGGCAGAACACCGTGCCAGAGAAGGAAGGCATGAGCCGCCTGCGCCACTAACATCCCCAATCCATCCGCATTACGTTTTGAGCCTTGCTGTTCACACCATGCCAGAAAGGGCGTTTTTCCCTTCTGGTAGAACATGTCATAACAGCAAATACCTGAATGGACGAGCGATGCCGGGATCGCCGGTACATCTCCACTAATGCCACTGGATGTCGCGTTAATAATAAGATCGAACTCGTGACCGTCCAGTTCGTCCATACCCAACGCCTGAACACTACCAGTGTGCGCAAACAATTTAGCCAACTCTTCCGCGCGAGAAACCGTTCGGTTAGTGATTGTCACCGCACAGTCCAGAGAGAGAAGCGGCAGTAATACCCCACGAGATGCCCCACCAGCGCCGATAAGCAGAATACGTAAACCAGAGCGAATAAAAGACAGACGTTCCAGATCGCTTAACAAGCCTACACCATCGGTATTGTCACCCAGTAGGCGTCCATCTTCTAACCGCTTGAGGGTATTAACAGCACCAGCCAACGCTGCCCGTTCAGTAAGCTCATCCGCTCTGGCAAAAGCCTCTTCTTTAAAAGGCACTGTCACATTCGCACCTTTACCACCAGCACTAAAGAAAGCGTTTAGCGTGTTGATGAAATCATTGATGGGTGCCAGCACGCGGCCATAGGGATGTTCAATATTCAGTTGCTGTGCAAATTGCTGATGAATGAATGGCGATTTGCTGTGGGCTATCGGATTACCAAAAACAGCATAGGTTTCCATTATGTTACCCCTGTCGAAACAGCTCACCCGTCAGGGCATCACGAATTTCTGAAGGATTTAAACGACCGCCCGTTTCACCTCGCACAACCGGGAAATCAGCACCAAACTGTGCGTGAACTTCCTCTATTGTTCGACAAGGTGGTAATCCACTCAAGTTGGCACTGGTAGAAACCAGCGGTTTACCATAAGCCTGGCACAAAGCAACCACCAACGGATGGTCGGTGACTCGTACAGCAAGCGAATCAAAGCGGCCCGTCAACCATCGTGGTGTTGTCGCAGGCGCGGGAAAGACAAAGGTGACAGGACCAGGCCAGCGAGAAAAAATGGTTTCACGCTGCGCGTCAGTCAGCATGCTGTCATCAATATAGGGTTTAAGCTGCTCGTAATTTGCCGCGATTAAAATCAGCCCCTTATCAACCGGACGCTGCTTTAATTCCAACAGTCGCATCACTGCTGTTTCGCTATCAGGATCGCACCCGACACCAAAAACGGCTTCCGTTGGATAGGCGATGACACGTTCTTCATTGAGGACATCTATCGCAGCTGCGATAGCGTCTCCTTGCAGGTTATTATTCACGTTATTATTCCGCCGAAACCGGCTTTCCACATTGTTTACTGGCACAAAAGTGTTTTACACCCTGCGCGGTTTTCTTTTCGATGAGTAGCGGATAATGACACTCAGGGCACTCTCCGGCTATTGGTTTGAAGTTAATAGCAAATTGACACTCAGGGTAGCGATCACAGGAGTGAAATGTTTTGCCATAACGGGAGCGGCGCTGGACCAGATGGCCCGTCCGACATTGAGGACAGGTAATTGCTGTTTCGTCCGGTTTATCGATAAGTTCGGTATGTTCGCATTCAGGATAGTTACTGCAACCAATAAACATACCAAAGCGTCCCTGGCGTAATACCAGATTTGCTCCGCATGCAGGGCAAACCTGCCCCTCCAGAACTTTGACGATATGCCCATCCGCTGAAGATTTCAGAGGACGGACGTAGTCACACGCCGGATACTGTGAGCACCCAAGAAACGGACCGTGTTTCCCGGATCGAATAACCAGTTCAGCCCCGCACTTTGGGCAGGACTCATTATTACGCACCGTGAACAGTGCTGATTTCGCCATAACAACTTATGCTGAATTAAAGAAATGATTAATGCAGCATACCTTCATTCACTTCAAAGAGTAATTCTTCCATTTGCTGGTACGCATTTTCGCAGCCCGGGATGTTGAACAACACCATCAGGATCACCCATTTCAGATCATCCAGTTCGAACTCTGCGTTATCCAGCGCGAGCACTCGCTCTATCACCATTTCACGGGTTTCAAGGTTGAGCACCTGAATCTGCTCAAGGAAAAGCAGAAACCCACGGCAGCTGGCATCCAGTCGTTCACACTCTTCCGGTGTATAAATACGCATGGAGAGAGGATCCGAGGCCAGTTGCATCGGTTCTGCCAACCCTTCCTGATAATCAGCAAGTTTTTCCAGCCATAGCAGGGCATTGTAGATATCTTCTCGCTCAAAACCTGCGTCGGTAAGATCCTGTTCAAGTTTGTCTTGATCCACACGCAACTCAGCTTCAGTGTGAATATAGGTTTCAAACAAATACATTAGTACGTCGAACATGGCATGCCCTCCTCAATCGGACATAGCCGCCGGGTACAGCTGCGATCCATCCTGCTAACTCCAGTTCAAGTAGTTGAGTAACTACCTCTGGCACAGGTTGGCCGGCACGTTCAGCGACGACGTCAACAGGTGTTACCTCATCTCCTACGTTAGCCAGGAGCTCAGGAAATGGCAATGCCACGTCTTCCTGATCTGATGAATAAAATGATTTTTCATGGGCATCTGGCAACCAGTGCAATCCATATTGCAAATTTTCCAGAATTTCTTCCGGTTCCGTCACAAGAATCGCACCTTGTTTTATAAGCCAGTGGGGGCCTTCACTTCCGGGACTCCCTAATGGACCGGGCAAAGCAAAGACTTCACGTCCCTGCTCAAGCGCACAACGCGCTGTCACCAGTGAACCACTGCGCAAAGCCGCTTCCACCACCAGTACACCTTTACTTAGACCACTAATAATGCGATTTCTTCGCGGGAAATTGTAAGCAAGAGGAGGGGTATCGAGGGGAAATTCCGAGACAAGAGCCCCACCATGTTCAAGCAGACTGGTAGCAAGTCGGGCATGGCGACGCGGATGAATGGTATTTAGCCCATTCCCCAGCACAGCAACACTGACACCATTTACCTGCAAGGCCGCTTTATGCGCTACACCATCGATTCCGCGCGCCAGCCCACTGGTAATTGTCACGCCTCGCGCCGCCAGCGCCTCACATAACAGCCGCCCCCACCGTTCGCCATACCATGAATGCGCCCGGCTTCCCACTACGGCCAACTGAAATGATTGCAGCGCTTGTAGATCACCAGCAACAAACAGTGCACCTGGATAATCAGCCGTTGCAACAAGTTGAGGAGGATAAAATTCGCTGTCCGCAGAGATTAAATGATGGTTAGGTTGCTCCAGCCAACAAAGTGAGCTTTCAATACTCTGCTGTGAAAATGTAAGAAAGCGTTGTGCCTGTCGCGATGAAAGCCCTGTTTGCTGCAGTACAACTGCATCAATATTTGGCTGTTCTACCAGCCAGTGAGCAATGCGGACCATATCATCGCCGTACAAGCTGCTGATGCTCATTAAACGCAGCCAAATTTCGGTATCGACCATCCTTATCTCCCTGCCATAAGCAGCCTTAGCAATCTTTGCGATTGGTCAGTGATGCTGTCAATCAGAGGGGGATTTGTCTAGAATAGAAGAAATAATCTTTCTAACTCCTGAACACATCTCTGGAGATTTATGTCAGTTTTGCAAGTGTTACATATTCCGGACGAGCGGCTTCGCAAAGTTGCTAAACCGGTAGAAGAAGTGAATGCAGAAATTCAGCGTATCGTCGATGATATGTTCGAGACGATGTACGCGGAAGAAGGTATTGGCCTGGCGGCAACCCAGGTTGATATCCATCAACGTATCATTGTTATTGATGTTTCGGAAAACCGCGACGAACGGCTGGTGTTAATCAATCCGGAGCTTTTAGAAAAAAGCGGCGAAACAGGCATTGAAGAAGGTTGCCTGTCGATCCCTGAACAGCGTGCTTTAGTGCCGCGCGCAGAGAAAGTGAAAATTCGCGCCCTGGACCGCGATGGTAAACCATTTGAACTGGAAGCTGATGGTCTGTTAGCCATCTGCATTCAGCATGAGATGGATCACCTGGTCGGTAAACTGTTCATGGATTACCTGTCACCGCTGAAACAACAACGTATTCGTCAGAAAGTTGAAAAACTGGATCGTCTGAAAGCCCGGGCTTAAGGATAAGAACTAACGTGTCAGAATCACTACGTATTATTTTTGCGGGAACACCTGACTTTGCAGCGCGTCATCTCGACGCGCTGTTGTCTTCTGGTCATAACGTCGTTGGCGTGTTCACCCAGCCAGACCGACCGGCAGGACGCGGTAAAAAACTGATGCCCAGCCCGGTTAAAGTTCTGGCTGAGGAAAAAGGTCTACCCGTTTTTCAACCTGTTTCCCTGCGTCCACAAGAAAACCAGCAACTGGTCGCCGATCTGCAGGCTGATGTTATGGTCGTCGTCGCCTATGGGCTGATTCTGCCTAAAGCGGTGCTGGAAATGCCGCGTCTTGGCTGTATCAACGTTCATGGTTCACTGCTGCCACGCTGGCGCGGTGCTGCACCAATCCAACGCTCACTATGGGCGGGTGATGAAGAAACTGGTGTGACCTTTATGCAAATGGATGTTGGTTTAGACACCGGTGACATGCTCTATAAACTCTCCTGCCCGATTACCGCAGAAGATACCAGCGGCACGTTATATGACAAACTGGCAGAGCTTGGCCCACAAGGGCTTATCGCCACATTGAAACAACTGGCAGACGGCACGGCGAAACCAGAAATTCAGGATGAAACTCTTGTTACTTACGCCGAAAAGTTGAGTAAAGAAGAAGCGCGTATTGACTGGTCACTTTCGGCAGCACAGCTTGAACGCTGCATTCGCGCTTTCAATCCATGGCCAATGAGCTGGCTGGAAATTGAAGGACAGCCGGTTAAAGTCTGGAAAGCGTCGGTCATTGATACGGTAACCAACGCTGCCCCAGGAACGATCCTTGAAGCCAACAAACAAGGCATCCAGGTTGCGACTGGTGATGGCATCCTGAACCTGCTCTCGTTACAACCTGCGGGTAAGAAAGCGATGAGCGCACAAGACCTCCTGAATTCTCGTCGGGAATGGTTTGTTCCGGGCAAGCGTCTGGCCTGATAGTCCACTCTTCTAAGCCCGGTCTTGCCGGGCATTTTTATACTTATGAAAAAACAACGTAATTTACGTAGCATGGCGGCCCAGGCCATTGAACAAGTCGTCGAGCAAGGGCAATCATTAAGCAACATTTTGCCAGCGCTCCAGCAAAAGGTTTCCGATAAAGACAAAGCACTTCTTCAAGAGTTGTGCTTTGGCGTACTGCGCACGCTTTCACAGTTAGACTGGCTGATTAATAAGTTAATGGCCCGTCCGATGACCGGCAAACAGCGGACCGTGCATTACCTGATTATGGTTGGTTTGTATCAACTGCTTTATACCCGCATTCCACCGCATGCTGCGCTGGCTGAAACGGTTGAAGGCGCTGTCACAATTAAGCGCCCGCAACTTAAAGGGTTGATTAACGGCGTATTACGTCAGTTCCAGCGTCAGCAAGAAGAGTTATTAGCCGAGTTTAATGCCAGTGATGCACGTTATCTGCATCCTTCCTGGTTGCTGAAGCGTCTGCAAAAAGCGTATCCAGAGCAGTGGCAATCTATCGTTGACGCCAATAACCAGCGTCCGCCAATGTGGCTGCGCGTTAATCGTACGCATCATTCCCGCGACAGTTGGCTTGCATTGCTGGATGAAGCAGGAATGAAAGGCTTCCCGCATTCGGATTACCCTGATGCTGTACGGCTGGAAACACCCGCACCTGTTCATGCGCTACCCGGTTTTGAAGACGGATGGGTTACCGTTCAGGATGCATCAGCACAAGGTTGCATGACCTGGCTTGCGCCACAAAACGGTGAACACATTCTGGATCTTTGTGCCGCCCCCGGCGGTAAAACAACACATATCCTTGAGGTGGCACCAGAAGCGCAGGTTCTTGCGGTTGATATTGACGAACAGCGCCTCTCTCGCGTTTACGACAATTTAAAACGCCTTGGTATGAAGGCGACCGTGAAACAAGGTGATGGCCGCTCCCCTTCCCAATGGTGTGGCAAGCAACAGTTTGATCGCATTTTATTAGATGCGCCTTGTTCAGCAACGGGTGTGATTCGTCGACATCCGGATATCAAGTGGTTACGTCGTGATCGCGATATCCCGGAACTCGCGCAACTGCAGTCTGAAATTCTCGACGCCATTTGGCCGCATTTAAAATCCGGTGGAACCCTGGTCTATGCCACCTGTTCGGTGTTACCGGAAGAGAATAGCCTGCAGGTTAAAGCCTTTTTGCAACGTACCGCTGATGCCGAACTTTGCGACACCGGAACACCAGAACAACCGGGTAAGCAAAATCTGCCTGGTGCTGAAGAGGGCGACGGCTTCTTTTACGCTAAGCTAATCAAAAAGTGATGAGATAACGGGTCGCGACTGATGAAAATTATCATTCTGGGTGCCGGTCAGGTTGGCGGCACACTGGCGGAAAACCTGGTTGGCGAGAACAACGATATTACTGTTGTCGATACCAACGGTGAGCGTCTGCGGACCTTGCAGGATAAATTTGACCTGCGAGTCGTGCAGGGGCATGGCTCTCATCCACGCGTATTGCGGGAGGCAGGTGCCGACGACGCCGATATGCTGGTTGCTGTAACCAGTTCAGATGAAACCAATATGGTTGCCTGCCAGGTAGCCTACTCACTTTTCAACACCCCTAATCGCATCGCTCGTATCCGCTCACCAGACTACGTGCGCGATGCCGATAAGCTATTTCATTCAGATGCTGTACCGATTGATCATCTGATCGCACCAGAGCAGTTGGTTATCGATAATATTTACCGACTGATTGAGTATCCCGGCGCATTGCAGGTGGTGAACTTCGCTGAGGGCAAAGTGAGCCTTGCAGTGGTAAAAGCCTATTATGGTGGCCCGCTTATTGGTAATGCGCTTTCGACCATGCGCGAGCATATGCCACATATCGATACCCGCGTGGCGGCAATTTTCCGCCACGACCGTCCTATCCGCCCGCAAGGTTCGACTATTGTTGAAGCTGGTGATGAAGTGTTCTTTATTGCCGCCTCACAGCATATACGCGCGGTGATGAGTGAATTACAGCGACTGGAAAAACCGTATAAGCGGATCATGCTGGTTGGTGGCGGTAATATCGGTGCAGGGCTGGCGCGTCGCCTGGAAAAAGATTACAGCGTCAAACTCATCGAACGTAATCAGCAGCGCGCTGCCGAACTGGCGGAAAAGTTGCAGAATACGATCGTCTTTTTTGGTGATGCGTCGGATCAAGAACTGCTGGCCGAAGAACATATCGATCAAGTTGATCTGTTTATTGCCGTCACCAACGATGACGAGGCCAATATCATGTCAGCCATGCTCGCCAAACGTATGGGTGCGAAAAAGGTGATGGTATTGATCCAGCGTCGCGCTTATGTGGATCTGGTTCAGGGGAGCGTGATCGATATTGCGATTTCACCACAACAAGCAACTATTTCTGCGTTGCTTAGTCATGTGCGAAAAGCAGATATTGTTGGTGTTTCCTCATTGCGCCGCGGCGTAGCAGAAGCTATTGAAGCCGTTGCTCACGGTGATGAAAGCACCTCGCGCGTTGTCGGCAGAGTCATTGATGAAATCAAGCTACCGCCAGGAACGATTATTGGAGCGGTGGTACGTGGAAACGACGTGATGATTGCCAATGACAATCTGCGCATTGAGCAAGGCGATCACGTAATTATGTTCCTCACAGATAAAAAGTTTATTACCGACGTCGAAAGACTCTTCCAGCCAAGTCCTTTCTTTTTGTAATTAATAAGGCGTCTAATGACGCCTTATTATTTCCCTTTGATTATCACGGATTAATTAAATTCATTCCTGGCAGGAAAATGGCTTAACATTTGTTAGACTTATGGTTGTCGGCTTCATAGGGAGAATAACATGAGCATTATTAAAGAATTTCGCGAATTTGCGATGCGCGGGAACGTGGTGGATTTGGCGGTGGGTGTCATTATCGGTGCGGCATTCGGGAAGATCGTCTCTTCACTGGTTGCCGATATCATCATGCCACCTTTAGGCTTATTAATTGGCGGGATCGACTTTAAACAGTTTGCTGTCACGCTACGCGATGCGCAGGGGGATATCCCTGCTGTTGTGATGCATTACGGTGTCTTCATTCAAAACGTCTTTGATTTTCTGATTGTGGCCTTTGCCATCTTTATGGCGATTAAACTAATCAACAAACTGAATCGTAAGAAAGAAGAACCGGCAGCAGCACCTGCACCAACTAAAGAAGAAGTATTACTGACAGAAATTCGTGATTTGCTGAAAGAGCAGAATAACCGATCTTAACAAGCGCCTGAAAGCAGAAGGCCAGTGGTAAAAAAGTGATTTACTTTCTTGCCACTGGCCTCCCAGTTACCCCGATTGCCATGTTTTCCTTTTCGCATATAACTGCCTTTCCCTTTTTTATTTTTTTCTACACGCTGCCTGAACAAAGGGTCATGTAGTAATGCTTCAATCACATTATCCTTTATCTGCCCTTTCGTATGCTGATATCGACTCATAAAAACTCCAGTTGGTTATTTAACGGCGCGAGTGTAATCCCGTCAGTGCAAAAAATCAACAACCTGCTTTGACACCGCTGGCTCCTTGTTCAAGAGCTTCAAGGATAGAGCAATAAACGCTGCTATGGGCGCTACCACAACAGGCATCGTTAAGACGTTGCAAGGAACGCTGCATGCTCTGCAACTCGGCTATCCGCGCTTCCACTTCCTGTAATCTTTCCTGCACAATACCTTTTGATTCCTGACAAGTATGATGTTCAGGATCGATACGGATCGAAAGTAACTCACGGATCGACTCGAGACTGAAACCAAGTTGTCTGGCATGCCGAATAAATTTCAACCGTTGGAGATCGCTTTCGGTATACAGACGAAAGCCTCCTACCGTACGAACTTCATGATCCATCATCTGTTGTTTTTCGTAATAACGTATTGTGTCGGGCGTAACTTCTGCCAGTTTTGCCAACTCACCAATGCGATACATAAATTATCTCTCAGTTGTCATTAATTTTATGCAGAAGCTTATCTGCATATTCGCCACGTAAAAATTCAGTACTCAAACCTGCTTGCCGCAGTTTCAACTCCAGTAAAGACAACTGACGGCTAACATCTTGATATTGCGGATCATCCTGACGGATACCGTTGAGAATATCCAGAAGCTGAATAGCTTCCTTGCGCTGCTCAAGTTCTGGCGGTAAACAGCCGGCATTCTTTAACAAGCGATAGCCCGCACGCAGTTCCGGCGGCACATGTGTGTCATCTTCCAGGATTAATGGTTCACCACTGCCTGGGAGATTTTCAAACTCACCTTTAGCCTGTGCTTCAGTAATATGGCGCTCTGCCCACTGGTCAAGTAACCACATAAATACTCCAGGGGATGAACAAAAAGAGTACAGCTATTGTAGATAAGTGGGGATACTACAGATATAAAAAAACCCGCCGGGGCGGGTTTTTTTACGTTGCTTCAGATTACTCTGCAGCAGCTTCTGCTTTCTCTGAACGATCAACCAGCTCGATGTAAGCCATCGGCGCGTTGTCGCCTGCACGGAAGCCACACTTCAGAATACGAGTGTAACCACCGGCACGGCTCGCGAAACGCGGGCCCAGTTCGTTAAACAGTTTTGCCACGATCTCGTTATCACGAGTACGGGCGAATGCCAGACGACGATTAGCAACGCTATCAGTCTTGGCAAGAGTAATCAGCGGCTCAACTACGCGGCGCAGCTCTTTCGCTTTAGGCAGAGTCGTCTTGATGATTTCATGACGAACCAGTGAACCTGCCATATTGCGGAACATAGCCTGGCGATGGCTGCTGTTGCGGTTCAGTTGACGACCACTCTTACGATGGCGCATGACCTTATCCTTCTCAGTAAAACCTTAACCTGTGATCCGGTTACTCGTCAGCGATGCTTGCCGGTGGCCAGTTTTCCAGGCGCATACCCAGAGACAGTCCACGGGAAGCCAGCACGTCTTTAATCTCAGTAAGAGATTTTTTACCAAGGTTAGGCGTTTTAAGGAGCTCAACCTCGGTACGTTGTACCAGATCACCGATATAGTGGATAGCTTCTGCTTTAAGGCAGTTAGCAGAGCGGACAGTCAATTCCAGATCGTCAACAGGGCGCAGCAGGATCGGATCGAACTCTGGTTTCTCTTCTTTCACTTCCGGCTGACGTACATCACGTAAGTCAACGAAAGCTTCCAGTTGTTCAGCCAGAATGGTTGCCGCACGACGAATCGCCTCTTCAGGATCGATTGTGCCGTTGGTTTCCATTTCGATGACCAGCTTGTCCAGGTCGGTACGCTGTTCTACACGCGCTGCTTCAACATTGTAGGCAATACGCTCTACAGGGCTGTAGCATGCGTCGACCAGCAGACGGCCGATTGGGCGCTCATCTTCTTCCGAATGAATTCGGGTAGAAGCCGGCACATAACCACGACCGCGCTGAACTTTGATACGCATGCTAATAGACGCGTTCTCATCGGTCAGGTGGCAGATCACGTGCTGCGGCTTGACGATTTCGACATCACCGTCGTGGGTGATATCGGCTGCAGTCACAGGGCCAATGCCAGATTTATTCAAGGTAAGAATAACTTCATCTTTGCCCTGAACTCTCACCGCCAGCCCTTTCAGGTTGAGCAGGATTTCCAGGATATCTTCCTGAACGCCTTCTTTGGTGCTGTACTCATGTAGTACACCATCAATCTCAACCTCGGTCACCGCGCAACCCGGCATCGATGAGAGCAGAATACGGCGCAGTGCGTTACCCAGAGTATGGCCAAAGCCACGCTCTAAAGGCTCAAGGGTCACCTTGGCGTGCGTCGAACTCACTTGCTCGATATCAACCAGGCGCGGTTTTAGAAACTCTGTCACAGAACCCTGCATTGTGTCCTCTCTTTGGTACTAAGCTTTACTTGGAGTAAAGCTCGACGATCAGGTGTTCGTTAATGTCCGCAGACAGATCAGAACGCTCCGGCTTACGCTTAAACGTACCTTCCATCTTGCCAGCATCAACTTCCAGCCAGGTTGGCTTTTCACGCTGCTCAGCCAGCTCCAGAGCGGCTTTCACGCGAGACTGCTTCTTCGCTTTCTCACGAATGCTTACAACGTCATTCGGACTAACCTGATAAGAAGCGATGTTAACAACACGACCGTTTACCATAATTGCTTTATGGCTAACCAGCTGGCGTGCTTCTGCACGAGTGGCACCGAAGCCCATACGGTATACAACGTTGTCCAGACGACCTTCCAGCAGAGCCAACAGGTTTTCACCGGTGTTGCCTTTCAGACGTGCTGCTTCTTTGTAGTAGTTACGGAACTGACGCTCCAGCACACCATAGATACGGCGAACTTTTTGCTTTTCACGCAACTGCACACCATAGTCAGACAGACGCGGTTTACGCGCACCGTGCTGGCCAGGAGCTTGTTCAATTTTACACTTGGTATCGATCGCGCGAACGCCAGACTTAAGGAATAAGTCGGTGCCCTCACGACGGCTCAGCTTGAGCTTAGGACCCAAATATCTTGCCATTTTCTTTCTCCAACAAACCTGGAAAACGAAGCGTTATACGCGACGTTTTTTCGGCGGACGACAACCGTTATGAGGGATCGGAGTCACATCAGTAATGTTAGTGATGCGGAAACCTGCGGCGTTCAGAGCACGAATAGTAGATTCGCGGCCTGGACCCGGACCTTTAACCATAACTTCCAGATTCTTGATGCCGTATTCTTTCACGGCGTCAGCGCAACGCTCTGCTGCAACCTGAGCTGCAAACGGAGTGGATTTGCGAGAACCACGGAAACCGGAACCACCGGCTGTTGCCCAACCCAACGCGTTACCCTGACGATCAGTGATAGTCACGATGGTGTTGTTGAAAGAAGCATGGATATGAGCCACGCCGTCAGAGACTTGTTTTCTTACACGTTTACGTGCACGAATTGGTGCCTTTGCCATTATTCAATCACCCCGATTATTTCTTGATCGGTTTGCGCGGACCCTTACGGGTACGTGCGTTGGTCTTGGTACGCTGACCGCGAACCGGTAGACCACGACGATGACGCAAACCGCGATAGCAACCAAGATCCATCAGGCGCTTGATGCTCATGCTGATTTCACGGCGCAGATCACCTTCAACGACAAATTTGGCAACTTCGTCACGCAGCGTGTCGATTTGTCCTTCAGACAGCTCACTGATCTTAACATCTTCAGCGATACCCGCTGCAGCCAGGATGGCTTTAGAACGGGTCTTGCCGACGCCATAAATCGAAGTTAATGCGATTACGGCATGCTTATGATCAGGAATGTTAATGCCTGCTATACGGGCCACTATGCACTCCTACTATTTAATATGTACGTTCCATGCTGAAAAGCCCGTTTTCAGGATACTCAAATGGAAACGCACAGACATACAAAAGATTGGCTGGCTAATCTAGCCAGCTCAACCCAACTTTGCAAGAAAAATATGCGAATAAATCAGCCTTGGCGCTGTTTATGCTTCGGCTCGGCACTGCAAATCACACGGATGACACCATCACGCTTAACGATTTTGCAGTTACGGCATAATTTCTTGACGGAAGCACGAACTTTCATTTTTACTCTCCGTAACTTCTCGGGCGACCAATTATCGGCCGTAGCCTTTCAGGTTCGCCTTCTTCAATGCAGACTCATACTGACTGGACATCATCAGAGTTTGCACTTGAGCCATAAAGTCCATAATCACGACAACAACGATAAGCAGTGAGGTCCCACCGAAGTAGAACGGTACTTTCATTGCATCACGCATGAACTCCGGGATCAGGCAGATAAAGGTAATGTACAGCGCACCAACCAGGGTCAGGCGGGTCATTACTTTATCGATATACTTCGCCGTTTGCTCTCCCGGACGAATTCCTGGTACAAATGCACCGGACTTCTTCAGGTTATCTGCTGTTTCACGCGGGTTGAAAACCAACGCCGTGTAGAAGAAACAGAAGAAGATGATTGCAGACGCATAGAGTAACACATAAAGCGGTTGCCCAGGCTGCAAATACAGCGAAATTGTTGTCAGCCAGTTCCAACCAGTACCGCCCCCGAACCATGACGCGATGGTAGCCGGGAACAGAATAATACTGGAAGCGAAGATTGCCGGGATTACCCCCGCCATATTCACTTTCAGCGGTAAATGTGTGCTCTGTGCAGCATAGACACGACGACCTTGCTGACGTTTTGCGTAGTTTACCACAATGCGGCGTTGACCACGCTCAACAAATACAACAAAGAACGTCACTGCAAATACTAATACTGCAACCAACAGCAACACGAGGAAGTGCAGGTCGCCTTGACGCGCTTGCTCGATAGTATGGGCAATGGCTGGCGGGAGTCCCGCGACAATACCGGCGAAGATAATGATTGAAATACCGTTGCCGATACCTCGTTCAGTGATCTGTTCGCCCAACCACATCAGGAACATCGTTCCTGTGACCAGACTTACAACAGCGGTGAAGTAGAATGCAAAGCCCGGGTTAATAACCAGGCCTTGCATACCAGGCATATTCGGCAGACCGGTAGCAATACCGATCGACTGGAATATTGCCAGCACCAGAGTACCGTAACGGGTGTACTGGCTGATCTTACGACGACCAGACTCCCCTTCTTTCTTAATTTCTGCCAACGTTGGGTGAACCACCGTCAGCAGCTGGATAATGATCGACGCCGAAATATACGGCATGATCCCCAGAGCAAAGATAGAAGCACGGCTGAGAGCACCACCAGAGAACATGTTAAACATCTCAATGATGGTGCCTCGCTGTTGCTCAAGCAGTTTGGCAAGTACAGCGGCATCAATACCAGGGATCGGAATAAAAGAGCCAATACGGAACACAATCAGCGCACCGATAACAAACAGCAGTCTGCGTTTCAGCTCGCCTAAGCCACCTTTGGCACTTTGAAAATCTAATCCCGGTTGTTTAGCCATCTGCTACTTATTCCTCGATTTTACCGCCAGCAGCTTCGATAGCAGCACGAGCGCCTTTAGTAACACGCAGGCCACGAACAGTTACCGGAGTAGTTACTTCGCCAGCCAGGATCACTTTCGCGAACTCGATCTGGATACCGATAATGTTAGCCGCTTTCAGCGTGTTCAGGTCTACAACACCGCCTTCTACTTTAGCCAGGTCAGACAGACGAACTTCGGCTGTAATCGCTGCTTTACGAGAAGTGAAGCCGAATTTCGGCAGACGACGGTACAGAGGCATCTGACCACCCTCGAAACCGCGACGTACGCCACCGCCAGAACGAGATTTCTGACCTTTGTGACCACGACCACCGGTTTTGCCGAGGCCAGAACCGATACCACGACCCAGGCGTTTACCCGCCTTTTTGGAGCCTTCGGCCGGAGACAGAGTATTTAAACGCATCTCTTACTCCTCAACTTTAACCATGAAGGAAACCGCGTTGATCATACCGCGAATAGCAGGAGTATCCTCGCGCTCTACGGTGTGACCAATACGACGCAGACCCAGGCCAAGCAGCGTTGCCTTGTGTTTCGGCAGACGACCGATTGCACTGCGGGTTTGAGTAATTTTAATAGTCTTTGCCATGGTTTATTTCCCCAGAATTTCTTCAACGGATTTACCACGCTTGGCAGCGACCATTTCTGGAGAATTCATATTTTCCAGGCCATCAATAGTTGCACGAACCACGTTAATCGGGTTGGTGGAACCATACGCTTTAGCCAGAACGTTATGAACCCCAGCGACTTCCAGAACGGCGCGCATTGCACCACCGGCGATGATACCGGTACCTTCGGAAGCCGGCTGCATGAATACGCGAGAACCCGTATGAACACCTTTAACAGGGTGTTGCAGAGTGCCGTTATTCAGCGCGACGTTAATCATATTGCGACGGGCTTTTTCCATCGCTTTCTGGATCGCTGCTGGAACTTCACGCGCTTTACCGTAACCAAAACCAACGCGACCGTTACCATCGCCAACTACAGTCAGAGCTGTGAAGGAGAAAATACGACCACCTTTAACGGTTTTAGATACGCGGTTTACCGCGATCAGCTTTTCCTGCAGTTCGCCAGCTTGTTTTTCGATGTGAGCCATCTTACACCTCTACCTTAGAACTGAAGGCCAGCTTCACGGGCAGCATCTGCCAGTGCCTGGACACGACCATGATATTGGAACCCGGAACGGTCAAAGGATACATCTTTGATGCCTTTTTCCAGAGCGCGTTCAGCGACAGCTTTACCCACAGCTGCAGCCGCGTCTTTGTTACCGGTGTACTTCAGTTGTTCAGCGATAGCTTTTTCTACAGTAGAAGCAGCTACCAGAACTTCAGAACCGTTCGGTGCAATTACCTGTGCGTAAATGTGACGCGGGGTACGATGTACCACCAGGCGAGTTGCGCCCAGCTCCTGGAGCTTGCGGCGTGCGCGGGTCGCACGACGGATACGAGCAGATTTCTTATCCATAGTGTTACCTTACTTCTTCTTAGCCTCTTTGGTACGCACGACTTCGTCGGCGTAACGAACACCCTTGCCTTTGTAAGGCTCAGGACGACGGTAGGCGCGCAGATCCGCTGCAACCTGGCCGATCATCTGCTTATCAGCGCCTTTCAGCACGATTTCAGTCTGAGTCGGACATTCAGCAGTGATACCCGCAGGCAGCTGATGGTCAACAGGATGAGAGAAACCCAGAGACAGGTTAATCACATTGCCTTTAACCGCTGCACGGTAACCTACACCAACCAGCTGCAGCTTCTTAGTGAAGCCTTCGGTAACACCGATAACCATTGAGTTCAGCAGGGCACGCGCGGTACCAGCCTGAGCCCAACCGTCTGCGTAACCATCACGCGGACCGAAGGTCAGGGTATTATCTGCATGTTTAACTTCAACAGCATCGTTGAGAGTACGAGTCAGCTCGCCGTTTTTACCTTTGATCGTAATAACCTGACCGTTGATTTTTACATCAACGCCGGCAGGAACAACGACCGGTGCTTTAGCAACACGAGACATTTTTTCCTCCGATTAGGCTACGTAGCAGATAATTTCGCCACCAAGACCAGCCTGGCGCGCTGCACGATCAGTCATAACACCTTTAGAGGTAGAAACAACTGCGATACCCAGACCCGCCATAACTTTCGGCAGCTCATCTTTACGTTTATAGATGCGCAGACCTGGGCGGCTGACACGCTGAATGCTTTCTACAACAGCTTTGCCCTGGAAATACTTCAGAGTAAGTTCCAGTTCAGGCTTGGTGTCGCCTTCAACTTTAAAATCTTCAATAAAACCTTCTTCCTTCAGCACGTTGGCGATTGCCACTTTCAGCTTGGAGGAAGGCATGGTGACCGCAGCTTTGTTCGCGGCCTGACCGTTACGGATACGGGTCAGCATATCCGCGATCGGATCTTGCATGCTCATCTGTCTTTACTCCCGTGATTCAATTGGTGACAATTACCAGCTAGCCTTTTTCAGACCCGGGATTTCACCGCGCATAGCGGCTTCACGGACCTTAATACGGCTCAACCCGAACTTCCGCAGGAAACCATGCGGACGACCTGTTTGACGGCAGCGGTTACGCTGACGAGACGGGCTGGAATCACGCGGCAGAGTCTGCAGCTTGAGAACAGCATTCCAACGATCTTCGTCGGAAGCGTTCACATCAGAGATGATCGCTTTCAGTTCAGCGCGTTTCGCGAAGTATTTATCAGCTAAAGCTACGCGTTTTACTTCGCGTGCTTTCATTGATTGCTTAGCCATTTAGTAACCCTACCTTACTTGCGGAACGGGAAGTCAAAGGCAGCCAGCAGAGCACGGCCTTCTTCGTCAGATTTCGCAGTAGTGGTAATGGTAATATCCAAACCACGAACGCGGTCGACTTTATCGTAGTCGATTTCTGGGAAGATGATCTGCTCACGGACACCCATGCTGTAATTACCACGACCGTCGAAAGACTTAGCGGACAAGCCACGGAAGTCACGGATACGCGGTACAGCAATAGTGATCAGGCGCTCAAAGAACTCCCACATGCGTTCGCCACGCAGAGTTACTTTACAGCCGATCGGATAGCCCTGACGGATTTTGAAGCCTGCAACAGATTTGCGTGCTTTGGTGATCAGCGGTTTTTGACCGGAGATTGCTGCCAGGTCTGCTGCTGCGTTATCCAGCAGTTTTTTGTCAGCGATCGCTTCACCAACACCCATGTTCAGGGTGATCTTCTCGACCCGAGGGACTTGCATGACAGAATTGTAGTTAAACTCAGTCATGAGTTTTTTAACTACTTCGTCTTTGTAGTAATCATGCAGTTTCGCCATCGTACTACTCCAAATTACTTGATAGTTTCGCTGTTAGACTTGAAGAAACGGACTTTTTTACCGTCTTCGAATCTAAAGCCTACACGGTCAGCCTTGCCGGTTGCCGCATTGAAGATTGCTACGTTGGAAACCTGAATAGCGGCTTCTTTTTCAACGATGCCACCCGGTTGGTTCAGGGCCGGAACCGGCTTCTGATGTTTCTTAACCAGGTTGATACCTTCAACAATGACCTTGCCGGAAGACAGGACATTCTTAACTTTACCGCGTTTACCTTTATCTTTACCGGTTAACACGATAACTTCGTCATCACGACGGATTTTCGCTGCCATGATTCGCTCCTTAGAGTACTTCTGGTGCCAGAGAGATAATTTTCATGAACTTCTCACTACGAAGCTCACGAGTTACCGGCCCAAAAATACGCGTACCGATAGGCTGCTCGCTGTTGTTGTTCAGAAGAACACAAGCATTACCATCGAAGCGAATGACAGAACCGTCCGGGCGACGAACACCCTTCTTGGTGCGCACCACTACCGCCTTCAGCACATCACCTTTTTTGACCTTACCACGCGGAATTGCTTCTTTGATGGTGATCTTGATGATGTCGCCTACGCCTGCGTAGCGACGGTGCGAGCCACCCAGAACCTTGATACACATTACGCGACGTGCACCGGAGTTGTCGGCGACGTTCAGCATAGTCTGTTCTTGGATCATTTTAGTGCTCCGCTAATGTCAACTACTACTGAGACCCGAAAATCAGGTCGTTAAAAATCCCCATATCGAGGGCGCGGCATTATAACACCGCTTCAAGGATATGGGTAGAAAAAATAAACGGCTCATTTCTGAGCCGTTTATTCGTATCGAGAGAGTGTACTGTATTACAGAACCGCTTTCTCTACAACGCGAACCAGCGTCCAGGATTTAGTCTTGGACAGCGGACGGCATTCGCGGATTTCAACCACGTCACCGATACCGCATTCGTTGTTCTCGTCATGTACGTGCAGTTTGGTCGTACGCTTGATGAATTTACCGTAGATCGGGTGTTTCACAAAACGTTCGATAGCAACAACAATGGATTTCTCCATTTTGTCGCTAACAACGCGACCTTGCAGAGTACGGATTTTATCGGTCATTACGCACCCGCCTTCTCGTTCAGTAAAGTCTTAACGCGTGCGACATCGCGACGCACTTGCTTCAACAGGTGAGACTGTTGCAGCTGGCCACTTGCAGCCTGCATACGCAGGTTGAACTGCTCACGCAGCAAGTTCAGCAGCTCGGTGTTCAGCTCTTCAACGCTCTTCTCACGCAGCTCTTTTGCTTTCATTACATCACCGTCTTAGTTACAAAGGTGGTTTTAATCGGCAGTTTCGCTGCTGCCAGCTTGAATGCTTCACGGGCCAGCTCTTCCGGAACACCGTCCATTTCATACAGGACTTTACCCGGCTGAATCAAGGCAACCCAATACTCCACGTTACCTTTACCTTTACCCATACGCACTGCCAGCGGCTTTTCAGTGATCGGTTTGTCCGGGAACACACGGATCCAGATCTTACCTTGACGCTTAACTGCACGGGTCATAGCACGACGTGCTGCTTCGATCTGACGTGCAGTCAGACGACCACGGCCAACAGCTTTCAGACCGAAGCTGCCGAAGCTAACATCCGTACCCTGCGCCAGACCGCGGTTACGGCCTTTGTGCATTTTACGGAATTTTGTACGCTTTGGTTGTAACATCAGCGACGCTCCTTATTTACGGCCTTTACGCTGCTGCTTTTTAGGCTGAGCAGCCGGTTTTTCCGGTTGTTCAACAGCAGCCATACCACCCAGGATCTCGCCTTTGAAGATCCACACTTTAACGCCGATTACACCGTAAGTGGTGTGCGCTTCAGAGGTGTTGTAGTCGATGTCAGCACGCAGAGTGTGCAGCGGTACGCGACCTTCGCGGTACCATTCGGTACGTGCGATTTCCGCGCCGCCCAGACGGCCGCTAACTTCAACTTTAATACCTTTAGCGCCCAGACGCATTGCGTTCTGTACAGCACGCTTCATAGCACGACGGAACATAACGCGACGTTCCAGCTGAGAAGTGATGCTGTCAGCAACCAGTTTTGCGTCCAGTTCAGGCTTACGAACTTCGGCGATGTTGATCTGTGCAGGAACGCCAGCGATGTCCGCTACGACCTTACGCAGTTTTTCTACGTCTTCACCTTTTTTACCGATAACGATACCCGGGCGAGCAGTGTGAATGGTTACACGAATGCTCTTAGCCGGACGCTCGATAACGATACGAGATACGGACGCTTTAGCCAGTTCCTTTGTCAGGTACTGACGTACTTTAAAATCGCTGTCCAGGTTGTCAGCGAATTCTTTGGTGTTCGCAAACCAGGTAGAGTTCCATGGTTTTACAATACCCAGGCGAATACCATTAGGATGTACTTTCTGACCCATTGCTAGTCTCCAGAGTCTCAGCGATCGGACACAACCACAGTGATGTGGCTGGTGCGCTTCAGGATGCGATCTGCACGACCTTTTGCACGCGGCATAATGCGCTTCATGCTCGGGCCTTCGTCTACGAAAATTTTCGTAACTTTCAGATCGTCAATGTCAGCGCCATCGTTGTGTTCAGCGTTAGCAATGGCAGATTCCAGAACCTTCTTGACCAGTACAGCCGCTTTCTTGTTGGTGTAGGTCAGAATATCCAGAGCCTGCGACACTTTCTTACCGCGAATCAGGTCAGCAACAAGGCGAACCTTCTGAGCAGAAGAACGAGCATGGCGATGTTTAGCGATAGTTTCCATCTCTTCCTCCTACCTTATTTCTTTTTCGCTTTTTTATCAGCAGCGTGGCCGCGATAAGTACGAGTCGGTGCGAATTCACCCAGTTTGTGGCCGACCATTTCGTCGGTTACAAATACCGGAACGTGCTGACGACCATTATGGACAGCGATGGTCAAACCGATCATGTTAGGAAAGATCGTTGAACGACGGGACCAAGTGCGCAGGGGCTTCTTGTCTCCGCTTTCCACCGCTTTCTCTACCTTCTTCAGCAAGTGCAGGTCAATAAAAGGACCTTTCTTGAGAGAACGTGGCATGGCTTATCCTCTAAAATTATTTGCTACGGCGACGTACGATGAATTTATCAGTACGCTTGTTGCTGCGGGTCTTCTTACCTTTGGTCTGAACGCCCCACGGAGTTACCGGGTGCTTACCAAAGTTACGACCTTCACCACCACCATGTGGGTGGTCTACCGGGTTCATCGCGGTACCGCGAACGGTCGGACGAACACCACGCCAGCGTGCAGCACCTGCTTTACCCAGAACGCGCAGCATATGCTCAGCATTGCCAACTTCGCCCAGAGTTGCACGGCAGTCTGCTTCTACTTTACGCATTTCACCAGAACGCAGACGCAGGGTGACATAAGCACCATCACGAGCAACGATCTGAACGTAAGTACCAGCGGAACGTGCCAGCTGACCGCCTTTACCTGGTTTCATTTCTACGTTGTGAACAGTAGAACCAACCGGGATGTTGCGCATCGGCAGGGTGTTACCTGGTTTGATTGCAGCATCAACGCCAGACTGAATCTGGTCGCCAGCTTTCAGGCCTTTAGGGGCCAGGATGTAACGGCGTTCACCGTCTTTGTACAGAACCAGCGCGATGTTCGCGGAACGGTTCGGATCGTACTCAAGACGTTCAACAACTGCCGGGATACCGTCTTTGTTGCGTTTGAAGTCAACAATACGGTAAGCCTGCTTGTGGCCACCACCGATATGACGAGTGGTGATACGGCCATTGTTGTTACGACCACCGGATTTGCTGTTTTTTTCCAGCAACGGAGCAAAAGGTTTGCCCTTGTGCAGCTCAGGGTTAACCACTTTAACAACGTGGCGACGACCCGGAGATGTCGGTTTACATTTAACAACTGCCATTGTATTACTCCTCCGACTTACTCAGCGCCGCCAACGAAGTCCAGATTCTGGCCTTCTTTCAGGGTGACGTAAGCTTTTTTCCAGTCGCTACGACGACCGATACGCTGTCCGTGACGTTTAACTTTCCCTTTAACTACCAGGGTGTTAACGACTTCGACTTCGACTTCAAACAGTTTCTGCACAGCAGCTTTGATTTCTGCTTTGGTCGCGTCTTTAGCAACTTTGAGTACGATGGTGTTGGATTTTTCCATCGCAGTAGACGCTTTTTCAGAAACGTGCGGTGCACGCAGCACCTTCAGCAGACGTTCTTCACGAATCATGCCAGCATCTCCTCAACTTGCTTAACAGCATCAGCAGTCATTACGACTTTGTCGAAGGCGATCAGGCTAACCGGGTCGATACCAGTTGCATCGCGTACGTCAACCTTGTGCAGGTTGCGCGCAGCCAGGAACAGGTTCTCGTCCAGCTCACCGGTGATGATCAGCACATCTTCCAGAGCCATGTCTTTCAGTTTCTGTGCCAGCAGCTTGGTTTTCGGAGCTTCTACAGAGAACTTCTCGACAACGATCAGACGATCCTGACGTACCAGTTCGGACAGGATGCTTTTCAGCGCGCCGCGGTACATCTTCTTGTTAACTTTTTGACTGTGGTCCTGCGGACGAGCAGCGAAGGTCACGCCACCAGAACGCCAAATCGGGCTCTTGATAGAACCAGAACGCGCACGGCCGGTGCCTTTCTGGCGCCACGGTTTTTTACCGGAACCAGTTACTTCAGCACGAGTCTTCTGAGCACGAGTACCCTGACGAGCACCGGCTGCATAAGCAACAACAACCTGGTGAACCAGCGCTTCGTTGAAATCACGACCGAAGGTAGTTTCGGAAACAGTCAGCGCGCTCTGCGCGTCTTTCAATACTAATTCCATTGCTATCTCCTTACGCCTTCACAGCTGGTTTAACGATCAGGTCGCTACCGGTTGCACCCGGGACAGCACCTTTAACCAGCAGCAGGTTGCGCTCAGCGTCAACGCGTACTACGTCAAGGCTCTGAACGGTTACACGTTCGTTACCCATCTGACCTGCCATTTTCTTGCCTTTGAACACTTTGCCCGGAGTCTGGTTCTGACCGATAGAACCCGGTACGCGGTGAGACAAGGAGTTACCGTGAGTAGCGTCCTGGGTACGGAAGTTCCAGCGCTTAACGGTACCTGCGAAACCTTTACCTTTAGAGGTGCCAGTTACGTCAACTTTTTTAACGTCAGCAAACAGTTCAACGCTAATGCTCTGACCTACAGTGAACTCTTCGCCTTCAGCCAGGCGGAATTCCCACAGACCACGGCCAGCTTCTACGCCAGCTTTAGCGAAGTGGCCAGCTTCAGGCTTGGTCACACGGTTAGCTTTTTTAGCACCGGTGGTTACCTGAATAGCACGGTAGCCATCGTTAGCCAGGTCTTTAACCTGAGTAACGCGGTTTGCTTCAACTTCGATTACGGTTACTGGGATAGAAACGCCGTCTTCTGTGAAGATACGGGTCATACCCACTTTTTTACCGACTAAACCAATCATTGTTTCAACCTCTCAATCGCTCAATGACCTGATTAACCCAGGCTGATCTGCACGTCTACACCGGCAGCCAGATCCAGACGCATCAGAGCATCAACGGTTTTCTCGGTTGGCTCAACGATGTCAACCAGACGCAAGTGAGTACGGATTTCGTACTGATCGCGCGCGTCTTTGTTGACGTGCGGAGAGATCAGAACAGTGAAGCGCTCTTTGCGTGTCGGCAGCGGGATCGGACCACGGACCTGCGCACC
The DNA here is from genome assembly GCF_963883145.1 of Escherichia sp. E4385. NCBI lineage: Bacteria > Pseudomonadati > Pseudomonadota > Gammaproteobacteria > Enterobacterales > Enterobacteriaceae > Escherichia > Escherichia sp. E4385. The sequence continues at coordinate 1,915 of NZ_CAWOOJ010000024.1, read as the reverse complement.
AGTGCGCTTGGCAGTCTCGACGATTTCCGCGGTTGCTTGATCGATCAGACGATGATCAAACGCTTTCAGGCGGATACGGATTCTTTGGTTCTGCATGAGACCAGAGCTCCAATTATTTTATAAACGAAAATGATTACTCCTCAGACCCATTACGATTGATGGGAGAGTGTAACCGTTCTTACGTAGCCCCCCGATTGGGAGCATTGTTAGGTAGCCAAATTCGGCTAACTGAGGTTCAGATTGAACCTGCTGTCAACTACGACAAGCCCGCGCATTATACGCAAATCTGAGATTGACGCAAGCATCGGGTAGAAATTAATCGCAACGAACAGATTGCGAGCTGCATTCCACGAAATTTGTAAGGTCGTGAAGATAGCGTTTTTCACTGGAACCAGGTTAACAAATCAGCGATTTCTCTGTTGCTGAGTATCCGGAGTTATTCGATGGTGATACTCCAATTACAGAGGATGTTTTATGGTTGCTACCCTTCCCTTTCTGATTTTGTACGTTTGCTTATCAGTCCTACTTTTTTTCTGGGATGCAAAGCATGGCTTGTTACCTGACAGGTTTACCTGCCCGTTACTCTGGTCAGGTCTTTTGTTCTATCAGGTTTGTCATCCTGACGGTTTAGCCGATGCGTTATGGGGGGCGATTATTGGTTACGGCACATTCGCTGTCATTTACTGGGGATATCGCATACTGCGTCATAAAGAAGGATTAGGCTATGGTGATGTGAAGTTTCTCGCCGCCCTTGGCGCCTGGCATACATGGGCCTTCTTGCCACGGCTGGTTTTCCTTGCCGCCTCATTCGCTTGCGGAGCCGTAGTTATTGGTCTGCTCATGAGAGGAAAAGAATCATTAAAAAACCCGCTGCCTTTTGGGCCATTTCTGGCAGCTGCGGGTTTCGTTGTAGGCTGGGATAGTCTGCTGGCAGGCCGTTAATCTTTAACTTTAATTTGTGATTGAAGGTAATTTTGTAGGCCGATTTTACCGATGAGATCCAGTTCAGTTTCGAGCCAGTCGATATGACCTTCTTCATCAGCAAGGATCTCGATCATCATATCGCGGCTAACATAGTCATGAACGCTGTCGGCATAAGCGATAGCCTCACGAAGATCCTTCGCACCTTCCAGCTCTAATCGCAGGTCGGATTGCAGCATCTCTTCAACATCTTCACCGATCCCTAGCTTGCCTAAATCCTGTAAGTTAGGAATCCCTTCTAAGAACAAAATACGCTCGATATATTTATCGGCGTGCTTCATCTCATCGATAGATTCATGGTATTCGACATCATTAAGGCGCATCAGGCCCCAGTTTTTAAACATACGGGCATGAAGAAAATACTGATTGATCGCGACAAGCTCATTTCCCAATAGTTTATTGAGATAATTTATGATTTTAACATCACCTTTCATTTTATAGTCCCTCCGCTTCCACTATTAGAGCGTAGATGGGGCTAGCGGGATGTCAAAAAATAAGCGTGAGCTTCAGGCAATCTCTTTAAATTCGGGCATCTGCATCAATTCGTCCTGCATCACTTCGCGTGCGGCGCGAATGCACTTACCGCATTGATTTCCCACAGGAATAAACTTGCGTAATTGTTGGAAAGACTGAGGATGAAACTGACGGACTGCCTGGCGAATTTTTTTGTCACTTACACCATTACACAAACAAACGTACATGATTACTCCCGTTCAAATTCTGCGCAAAGTGTAAATGAGAATAGTTATGATTACAATAGCACAGTTTTATTTGCGCCACAGTTCAGCCAGCGAAATTACGACGAAATATTTCGAACTCAAATTACGGGCAGCAAAAAGGGCGCCTAAGCGCCCTTTTTAATTCAAAACTAATTAACGCGTAATTAGCTCAGAACTTTAGCAACAACGCCCGCACCAACGGTACGGCCGCCTTC
>NZ_CAWOOJ010000023.1:0-23928 GCF_963883145.1 Escherichia sp. E4385 | reverse complement strand
CTTCTCCCAAACCAAGGTATGCGAGAATGTCAGCAATAGTATTTTTGCCGATAATATCACGGCCTACCTTAGTGAGGTCGGTCTGCGCGGCCTTATCTGTGCCAGTGAAATACGGTAGCTTATTTGCCCCAGTCGCCAGTCCTGCCAGAGCCGTCAACGTGGCATCAAGCGCCTGATAATCCTTACCGAACGCAGAAGACATTTTGGTAATGAACCCATTCAGGTCGCCATCATCCAATACATCCAGTCCGCTTTTGTTTGCTGTGTACTGTGCAAGTGCTGCTGCTATAAAGCTGGCCTGCCGAATAACCTTATTGACTTGCGCACTGGATGCTTTCCCTGCTGTAAATCCGGATAAAAGCGTGGGCAACGCTTCCCATTCCTCCTGCGATATAACATTGGCATTTCGATCCGTTGCAAACGCTTTAAAATCATTTTTCGCCATCAGAGTAATACTCCCCATGCTCCTACATCAAAACCACTGATGAATTCGTTATCCATATCAAAACCAAAAAAATTTGAGCCTTCCGATGGGGTTTCCACCGAAGGTGTTTCAATGCCACCCGCCCATACCCCGGCGGCTTTTACTGTGAGATACCCCTGTTTAATTGCCGCAATTAACTCACGCGATACATCTGAAATATCCGTATCAGGAAAGACCCAGACCGATATCGTCATGTCCTGGTTATCGACTATCTGCATGCGCAGCCCGGATCCTGCTGTTGCCGCGTCAAGAATTGCCGGAAGCGAATCATTCCGTCCGTCCCAGTTATTAATCGCAATCTTCGCTTTAAGAATGACACGATAAGTTTCATCGCTGAGATACATGTATCCGGAATCAGGATCATATGGCCCCTGCCATACCCCCTGATCATATCCAAGCCCGTCGGTATCCCAGCTGAAATAGACACCTGAGATAGGCTGGCTGACAACACGGCTACGTCCGATCCACAATCCCAGAATGTCAAGTTGCACACCAACCGCAGAGTCAATATCAAATGCAGTAATCAGCCCTCTGGTCGCAGCCGCAACATCAATAAGCGGCCGGGTCATCAGATCAACATGCGCAAGAAATTTAGGTTTGGTGGCGTGGTAGTTCGTGATTAGTTCGGTGTATTTGCTCATGACTCCACCGTTATAACGATATTCTCCGGGGTACAGGACGCAGATTCGTTGTATCTGATATCAATGTTTGATGACGACAAAGCCCCCGGGGATTTCCCAATCGTCAGTTCCTGAATATCGTAATAGCGTGCATTCCCGCCACTCACCACGCCAAGATTCGCCGGTGAGTAAATGCGACTTAAAAGGACCGAATCACCGATCGTCAGACTATTGATATAGTCGGAAATAGCCTGCTGGATCTGCTGCCCTATCTGTGATGTATAACCTGTAAAAACTTTTAATTTAATCCGGGCATAAACAGGCACATCACTGGAACGCGAGAATTTGATTACATGGGGATTGCCGTATTTATCCGGAACCGTAACGGATGTTGTACCGTGAGTGGCTGTCCCCTGGCCTTTATTCCCTCTGATAGCCTGAGCAATATCCGTCACATTACCGCCATCCACAATTACAGCAACAGAGTGTGGCGGTAACCCGTTACCGTCCTCCGAACCAGTATCGTTTTCATAGAGTTTGTGGCGGGTTACACCGGCAACATTAGAAACAGCGCCATCCAGTGCTTCAAATGGGGTTATTGATGGCAACGCAACACTTTGCGACTGGCGAATACGTAACTCAGCGTCAGTTTCTGCTGGAGTGCCTACAGTAGCCGCAGCAGGATTGGTTACCGAAACCCAGCCACGGGTTGGCGTATTAATTTCAGTGATAGTTCCAGCCAGCGCCGCCACTGCACCACTGACGGAACATGTTGCGGTCACCATCACTGTACCATCCACGCCGACCACCACTGAAGCAGGCAAACGCCATATCACATTATTACCATCTTTCACGCTGCCATTAATGATGGTTGTTCCGGCAGTTCCTGTAAGAAGCAAATCAACCGTAGAGTTCGTCGCGCCTTTACGTGAAATACCATTTATTTTCACGTTACTGGTCAGTGCAGCACCATAGCCAGTTGCCGGTGAAAAACAGTTGTAGACAGTTATCGCAGTATTATTGGCATCATGAATCGCCAGCGCCATCAGAGCCACCATCTGGCCGTCTTTGCTGTCCGGTTCGAGGTAGGCATCACTACCATAAATCTGCTGAAAATAGCTAATCAGGGTGCTGAGTATCGTCTGATAATCAGGCGCACTGATCCCCTCCGCGGTTACCTTTGCAGATAAACCGAGAGAATCAAGGTTCAGAGCCATTACGCCTCCGATGTAACAGTCGTTATTCCATAAAGAGTGTCGATTTCAGCGGAAAACATGACACGTCGGGTCGTGGTATCCACCGTCGTATTGAAAGAGAGGATTGATTTAACGCCCCGCGTTTCGAGGATGCGTTTTCTGATCGCCAGGTTGTAAGTTTCCGGTTTTTGCCTGCCCAGCACGGACTGGATCCACGGTGTTCCCTCTGTGGTATCAAGAAACCATTGCCCATACCACAATTCGAATCGCGTTTTTACCGCCTGCGCCACGGCCTCCGGTGAGTTAATCAGCCAGGTGTCATCACCGCTGCCAAAGGTGTAATCGCCATCGGCGTCTTCACGTCTGTATCGCATCAGTTTACTCCGTCGGTATTGCTTCCACCGCGCTGAACACCGCCATGAGTGTGCGTATCATCGATTGGCTTGCCGTTAGCCTTCACGCTACCCAAAAACTCAACAGCACCAGTGATTTTTGAAGCCACACCAGAAACAACAGACCCCACCATGCCACCCATCCAGGTTAACAGGCCATGAATGGTTACTTTCTCAGAAAAATCAGCCAGAGGGGCAACCACATCAAGACCACCCGGAGCGACAATTTTAATTTTCCTGGTATCAGGATTAAGCTCAAAATAGGTGCTGCCGTCGTCACTACGCAACTGTGTGGCACTGGTATTAATACCGCTAATCTTCCTCGCCTGCGACTGGGGACCTACAATACAAAACGCATCCGATAAATCATGCATTCTGTCATCAACCGGCTCCTGTATCCCGCCACTCTGCCACCAGAAATCAATACAACGATCGGCAAAAATCACCAAACACTCATCACCGGATTTAATCGGAAACGTTAGCGTACATCCTCCGCCACGCGGGAATACCACTGGCACATCCACCAGCAATGGGTAATTTTTGGTAATGCGGTTGCCGTCATTATCCTTTTCAACCGAACGGATAGCAGGCTGCACAACTGCCGTCACCGCATCAGGATCGAATGACTGAATAATGCCAGGCAAGGCGACACGGATCTGGTTCTTTGTTGTTTCCCGTTCAGATTTGAATGTTTCGGCAAGGTCGCCGCTGCGAGTCTGGTCAGATACTGCCATTTAGTAGGCTCCAGAAAGCAAAAAACCCGCCATCCGGCGGGTTTTATGTGACTAATTTGATCTTTTCAGTTTATAAGCCCCATCTTACCGGCGCTTCGATAGTTAATTACATCGCCTGAAGAGCCGCAAGGCACAGCTACAGTCGACATTTTGACAAATCCTTTACCGCCCTGCTTTTGGCATAAAGTGGCATGCATTTTTGCTAAACGCGCAGCATGACCAAAATCAATTTTGGTTCCGTAAGTTGAGTCTCGTAGAGCTGCTTTTTTTGCAATTCCGGTAATATTTTTGTCTTTAATTACAGATGCAAACAAACTCAAATCATTTCCAATTTGATTGAAGCAAGTACGATTAATATCAACATCGGCATACGCTGAAATGCGTTTGCAATCTGAGATCTGAGAAAGCACAGATGTGTTAACCAGTTGCAAATTTAATTTGTAGTCACCGACATAGGTATAAACTTTGTTAGGGTCCGTGGTTCCCGGATAACGAGTTACGAATGGAATGCTGTTGTACGCATCTCGCAAAGATTCTGCACCCTTACTTGTAAGCTCGTTCCCAACACCAGCAACGATAACCTCTGGATGTGAAACTTCAAATTGAGACTTTTCTTCGCGCTGTATTTGAAGCCTGCTTTTCTGGCTCTCCTCAACTTGCTTATCGTACGCTTGTTTTTCTTCATTTTTTTGGGATAGCCATTTTTCCTGCGCTTTAGCACCATTAGGATCCCAACTACATGAAGTTAAAAAAAGAGAAAATACGATTGTGGTTATCGCAAGCCTGCTCACTATTATGCACCTCGATTCATCGCTGACTGGCTAGGAATATCACTAGCACCTCGAGCAAAGCACATCATATCCATGTACCACGCCTGGCCCCTTGTGTCGCCAGTGTACATAATCCCGCGCACAATATAAACGCCATCCGTTGCGATGCTGGCAGGCTGCGATGTGGTGCCGCTTAGCGTGATATTTCCATCCGTGTTCTGGTCGGTGATCTGACCACCAGCCATCGCAATATCGTTGTTCGACAAGGCGGTACGATACACGGAAGCCTGATCCAGCTGAATGAGTCCGTTAACCCGGATGTTCGGATTAATAAGCGCGCGGACGTTTACGCCGTTACCGATAGTCTGCTGCGGCATTCCAATAAGCCCGGTAGCGCTGTTGAGCACAATCGCTTCGTGAACATATTCGTTATTCGCCACCATCTGGCGTTGACCATCCACGAATTGCCATGTTGCGCCACATTGCCCGGCTACGTTATCCATTAGATGCCGCGTCATGCCAAAGAGCACCCGCCCCCGGGGGAATACAGTAGCAGGCATTTCAGGCGTCAGGCCTTCGGTCGCACCTTTGGCTTCGAAGTCTTTCATCAGCGCACGGTTCACATCAGCGACCGTGTAACCGGCAGCCAGCGTCTGTGAGGTTATACTGGTGGCAAAAGCCAGATCAGTATCTGCTGCCTGAATCAGGACGTAGGAATCAACCGGACTGTCTTTTCCTGTGACCGAGTAGCGAATTTCACCGCTGAAAATCAGTCCGTAGTTGCGGCCATCACTCTGGCCCACGTCCGCCGCGTCAACTTCCCGCACTGTCCCGACGTCGCTTGCCGACACCTCCGGCGCGATACCGTCGTAACCCGCAATCAGACGCACTTTCGAAAACTCCTGCCCGGTGATTCGGTTCACAGTATCTGCCGAGAGGTTATAAATTTTGATAGTCCCTACCCGGGACGCGCTGCTGATGTTGAACCAGTCGATCGTAAAGGTGACTTTGAAATCACTTAGCTCAATTCCCTGACCGTTCCCGTCCACAAGCTGCAGCTCGAAATGTCTCATCCAGTTCTGTGACATGCTTACTCCGTTGATACCAGTAAATGGCTGCGACCGCCCAGGTCAGTTTTTGTGGGGTAATCCTGTGTGTTGTCATCACAGACCACCACCAGCTTAAAACCAAGCCCCATACAGGCGTACTGCGCCAGCAGGTCAGCACCAGTGACAAGAGGAATACCGGAGATTACCGGCTCCCCTCTGTCGTTCTGCAGGTCCATAATCCAGTACAGATCGCGCCATATGATGCTAATCCGCCAGGTGACACCACCCAGGACGATGCTGAACTGCTGGTTGTCCGCTGTCAGCGGAATTTCCTGAATTGTCATTAGCCGCCCCCCAGTAATGACGCCACGTTACCCGTGATGCTTTTCAGCAGTGAAGTATCTGGAGGCTTTGTGGTTTTGTTGCCGCTGTTCTGTACCGCCGACGTGCTGGCCCCTTCCTTCATGTTGGTTTTATCCGCGACGGTAATCTGCTGTGTCCGGGAGATAATGACCTCCCTCAGGGTGAGGACGGCGGACAGGACGTTTTCGGTTGTCTTGTCCGTCGTCACTTCCAGCGCCCGGATCAACATGTTGCTGTACAGCCGTTTACCGGTTACCACATCGAAGGGGATACGGCTTTCCTGCAGATCCAGTAGCTCCTGATACGTCTGCTGAGGACTCAGGCCGAGCAGGCTGGTAGCCGTCAGATTACTGGCAAAATCCAGCAATGCGCCGCCACCGGCGAAACCAACCTCCATCACCACTTCTGACGGTTTTTTATAGGCATGATCAGCGACAGCGGCCCCGACTTCTACCGGATGCTCGGTTATTTCAAGCATATCTGTATGCTTCTCTGAAATAACAACACTGGGAACAATCATTCCTATTTTTCTGCTCTGCTGATGAAAAAGTGTAGAGAGAATATCCACTAACTCACCCTCACCTGATTACTTCGCATGACCTGAGCATTTGCAGACTGTTGCCGACGTGCAACCTCATTACCGACAGCGTGCGGATCTCCGCCACCGTAAATGTGGTAGGTATTTTGCTGGTTAACCTCTGTCACTTTGCCACTAATTCCCGCCACGGCAGCCTTATTAATCAGCTCTCGAGAATAGATATTTCTTCCATTCTCATGCTGGATAATGCTGCTCATCAATGCTGACATGGTTTGCGGATCGCTCATATTCAGGGCAGCCCGGGGATCCACTCCCAGTCGTTGCGATACAGCCCTGATATACGCGGTTGTGTTGTTATTATCAGACGCAGGTGCCCAGGTAGAGATAATTTTCTCCACACTGTTTATTCCCCGTCCGGCGTACAGCATTAACTGACGAGCAAGAGCCCGTAATCCATCAAAAGCAGTTTCAAATCTGGCAAATCGCCCGCCCGGGCGTTCAAGAGAAGCCCCAGCCTGACCAGCAAAATTAAGATTTCCCGGATTGTTATTCCGTTCTCCTCGTTTCGTAGCCTGTGCATGTTGTTCCGGCTCATCATCACCAAACCAGCCGCGTACCGTCCGGCCCACACTGCGGGGATCAAATCCCCAGTGCTCTTTAATCCAGTCGGCAGTACTGTTAGCGCTGTCTGTAACCATCGGCATCGCTGACGGATTTTCGCTGCCCTGATTAAGTATCTGTTTGCCGATGCTGACGGCATCAGCCCAGCGGCCATCTTTGATAGCGTTGAGCAGGTCGGCGATCATGTTCAGCATTTTGCTGAATTCGCCCATCTGGTCGATGAAGTTGCTGAAATCCCACTTCAGGGACCATGATTTGGGGTCAATATTGAGCAGTTTCGCCAGCGCTTTCACCAGGTCGTTAACGGTCGTTTTAAGGTCACGAACCATCTTCAGCGCGGCATCAACCTCCGGTTTCCACTTGCCCCAGTCAATCAGGCTGTCGCCGCCTTCCTTCCAGGTCTGATAGTCCTCCCACAGGAGGGCAATCCCCGCCGCCAGCGCGGTAATGAGGCCAATCGGCGACATCCAGAACGTACTGTTCAGAATGCGCAGCGCAATCGTCAGTGCGCCAAACAGCGAGATCAACTCCCGCGTTTGCTTATCCAGCGATTGCCACCAGGTGATGAGGCCTGATGTCCCCTCAATCAGTCTGAAGAACAACCGCCCGATAATATCCCCGAGCGCCAGAATGCCTTTTATAGCTTTCGTCAGGGTCTGCTCGATACGCGGGAAGTTGTCCAGGATATGGCGGCGCAGAGTGTCCAGCGAACCCGCAAGCCCACCCGCAAGATTAGAGCCGATTTTGTCACGGGCCATGCCTGCCATCGCGCCAAACTCACGCAGGGAGGTCATAAATTTGTTGGAGCTTCTGGCCGCCTCGTCAGCATTGAAGCCGATAGCTTTCGCCATTGCGCTGTACTGCCCGGAGAAGCCACCCACACCGCGACGCACAGCCATCAGGGTATTTTCGTCAATGCCCAGCATCTGCGCATACTGGTTAGCACGGTAATACGGCATGTCGCTGAGCTTCTGGCCTACCCCTGTAAAAATAGCGGCCATGTCACGCATGTTACCGCTGGCATCCCGTGTCTGTACCCCCAGACGATTCAGAAATCCCTCCGCCCCGGGATTATTACGAATAAACCGGGAGAGGTTTTCCAGAGAAGATCGCGCAGCGTCCACGCTGCCGCCAACCTGCGAAACCGCATAGCCAATAGACTGAATTCCCTGGACTGTCGCGCCGGTGCGCTGTGACGCCCAGTAAAGATTATCCAGACCGGAGGCGATCTTAGCCGTGAAGGCCACCACGGACAGAGCAGTTCCTTCGACGGCCAGCCCCATTTTGATGACATTTGCAGTTGTACCGGCGAGGACAGAACCGAATTTTTTCGCTCCTGCATCATCCACACTGAAGCCAAGCGAGACGAGGAAATCTTTAATAGTCTCGGCGTTCATTATCCTCTCTCCATTTTTCTACCCGGACATCGTTGTCCTCGCACATATCAAGGTAGTCATTAAGAAGCGCGATGCGACAGAGATCTACCGCACCACTGTTAAGATCTTTCTGGTCAATATGGAAGGCAAGCGCCGGACGAAGAATAAAATCTTCACCACCCGGCAGGCTATTGAAGGTTATTCCGCTGGCGGGATGGGCGTCTCTTTGATAGGGAGTCCTTGCAAAAAATTTCCCAGCGAATCGGCGACCACCCGCGCCACCATCTGCAGCATGACCAGCAGGTCAATATCATCAAACATCAGTTCGCCCTGGCTAAATACCGGCACCCATCCGTCCATATGACGCCGCGACACCACCGCAAGACAGGGATGAATAATCGCATCGGTGTCATCTTCGGTCAGGGAAGACAGTTCCTCAGCGATACGCGGGAGCATGGTTTCAAACACCGGTTTTAACTGCTCGAATTTCACGGTGTCGATTTTGCCATCAGCAGGCAAACGGGAGCGAATACTCCCGAAATCTGACATCATTCCCGCCAGTACCGGCAGAAGTTTGCGGGTCACTTTCAGCTGGTCAAAAACGCTGAGTTTTGCCGCGCGATATTTCACGCCTTTAATTTCGAATTCCATGTATTAAAACTCCCCGAGAACCTGGTCAATCTTGCCGCAGTCAAACACCCACGGCATCGTATTACCGGTTTTAGCGTTGGCGTTATCCGGTTGTTTCTGGAACGCAACACTGCGTGCCGTGATGATGTCGCCGCTGACCTTGTTGCGAATCACGATAACGTTATTCCCCCATGTGGCAGAAGACTGGCTCTGTGCGTTATACGCCAGCGACAATTTTTTATTTGTCGGTGATGTCTTCAGAAGGTTAACGGTAATCGTCCCGCTTTTATCTGCATGGAGACTGTGCATTACTTCACCATCAGCACCGATGGTCATGGTGTTTTTAGGACCGCCCATCGCAACCACAATCCCCTCTTCAGAACTTGCAGAACCGTACCCGAGGTCAATCGAACCGGTCGGCCCGGTCAGCGTCGCAGTGACATCCATAAAAGAATAGGTAGACATTCACTTCCCCTTAGCGAACAACGTTAATCTGTACGTCAGCGTAATGAACCGCGCCTGCAAGTTTTATTGCAGCCTGAATCACCGGAGCCTTACGGGCTTCACGTTCTGATTGTGCCTGTTCATCCAGCGGCTGGGCGTATACGTAATAACCTTTGGGCAGTGTGTCACCTGATGACAACTGACCAAGGTCGCCCCCGTTCCATACGCCCGGAGCAATCAGTCCATTCTGAACGGCCTGATCCAGTGATTTTTCAACATTTGATAACAGTCGGGTAATACCGGCTTCAGTCTGGGGAACTTTCGTGGTGCTGGTATAAAGCAGGTTATAGAGGTTGGTCTGCACATAATTCTGTAACCAGTCCAGGCCGTGGCGTTCATCAAAGAAATCGCCGTTAGCCATCACTCCCTGCTGGAGGATAGCCGTATCATTCTGGTAGTACACGAATACATTGCAGTTTTTTGCATCAAGTGCCGATGCCTGGCTGACTGTCAGTGTTTCATACCCGACACCCGGCTCCTGCTTAAACTTGAGCGTAATCGCGGTATTACTGCCATTGAAATTAACCGTGAATGCCCGGCCAAATGCAGATAACGCAGCGTATTTATTACCCGATGAATACTGAATAAAACTGCGTGAATATCCGGCATTTTTCAGTTTTGATGCCAAATCATCGCTGGATGCAGTCTGCAGGCATTTATCATCGCTTGTCGTAATCGCCAGAATACGGCTTACAGAAGAGGATTCGATCGCCGCAGCCACTTTCAGCCAGTCTGCATCCGGAATATCTTCATCGTCTGCAATCCCCAGCCCATACCATGAAGTATAATCAAGCATGGCATTCACAGCCTGCTCCAGCGTCTCAGGCGTGGCCTGTTCGCTGTCTCCCTTCGTTTTCACCCAACGACCAACAAAAACCTCCTGAGGTTTCGGTGATTGTGAGAAAAACACCTGCGCAGCTTTATATTCTGGTGATTCCACGCCAAAATCTTTTCCAATATCTTCCGCGGCAGAATAACGACGAATGCGCTCACTTACCGGAATGATTGTGGACGGGCCGAGAATGAGTAATGCACCAAAATTTCGCCCTGATGCTGCACGCGGCGACATGATCACATCAACATTAACAACGTTTGATACAGGCAAGCCCTGTGCCATAGCTTAATCTCCGAAAAAGATGACTGGTGCTTCCACCAGCGATTTAATACCGTACTCGCGCACAACCTTCCGGCGCAGGCGCACCGTCATATCGTAGCGGCGGACCCATTGCTGATTAATAAGTTCAGGGAAGGGAGTCAGACCTGTGTAATCGCCAAGAGACAGTCCCAGCGCATTCAGTGCTGCATTATTCTGCGGCACAGATATACCGTCACGAAACCGGGACGCATACACTATCCCCGCCGGTCCATAAAACGAAGCCATACACTCAATCGTTTCATGCCGCCAGAGCTGAGAGCCATCATCGGTCTGTCTGGTGAATGCCGGACTGTCATCACCTGACCATCCGATAACCCCAAACGCACACCAGTTCGTTTCAACCGGTAGCAGTGGCGGCTGCTCTTTCTGCCAGCGCGGGCGAACCATCCCGGCAGACAGACCGGAAACGTTACGCATCCACTGGCTTAACAGCCTGTCGAGCGCTTCGTCATAATCCGGATCGCCACTGGTTGGTATTAACCATCCGCGCTCTGTACTGGTGTTATTGCTCAAGCGGAGTTCCCCCATCAAACGGCATCAACTCACAATGCGCCTGAACGAATCCGGCCCCATAAGCTGTATACGGGTCGACGAAGGTCACACGATAATCACGGCCCTGATACGTCACGATATCGGCATCACGGCCAGTCTGTCCCTGCGTCAGTCGCTCAGTCGTCATAATCAGAATTGCACCACTGATTACCTGCCCGGCCTGCATACGACGGTTTTCCAGAGAGCGATCAACAGTAACGACTCCGGCAAACTGCTTTTTAACTTCGCTGTCGCTGCCGATCCCGTCCTCATCCACCGTTTGCACTCGGCGTGTTACCCACAAATTGAAGTCGCAAAAATCGGGGTCAAAAAGCACATCTGTTACATCAAGAGTCGGCATCTTTATCCCTCACAACATGGGTAATCGCTCTGCGATATTGCCCGGTGTCAATTAATGGTTTCGCCAGATCGGTTCCGGGAGATTCGCCAGCAACACGCCGGGCAAGTTCCAGTGTTGCCCCCTTGCGCCCCCGACGAGCCCGGGCTTCAACAGTGCTGTCAGCAAGCGGCGTAAAGCCGGTAATGGTCATGTAACGCCTGACGCCATTAGCGGCCAGCGTTCCGGCACGGTTGAGTGCGCGTTCTGCTCCCGCAGCATTACCATCAAGAGCAGCCTGCGCCGCGGCTTTGAGCTGCGGCACCGTCTGCTCTTCTGCCGATTTAACGCCGGGGACCAGGTGAGGTCGTGGCGGGATGTTCTGCTCTGGTGAGCCGTATTCGTTGAGGTAACCGATGCCCGCATTACCAAACGGAACATCATCCCGCCCGCTGTCTTCCGAAGGGATGCCGACCAGCACATCTTTTTTGGTTAACGACCTGAGCGCATCCAGAATGGCCTTAGCGTTATCCACCCTCGTTGTTACACCGCTTTTGAAACTCATAGCTGGCGACCACCTGCACCGAACATCGTGATCAACTGATAAAATTCAGCGCCATATCGGGTGTTATTCCAGAAACCTGCATCAGGATTCAGCGTCGCGCTGGTGTCATAGCTGACGCTTACCTTGTCAACGGACTTTGAGGACTGAACACCATTGGTTGAACCGCCCGGACCACCAGCCAGCATCGCTCTGCTGTCTGCCGCCCAGAGCGTCATGTAGTGCGCAACGAACAACCCGGCAAAGTACGGAAACAACTTTTTGCCGGTGACGTTTTCGGTCAGCAGTTCATCGGCCAGATTCAGACGGAACCCGATTTGGGCGTCGGGATATTTTGCCGGGTCAGCAAACTGCGGGAAGTCGCGTCGAAAATCACTTACCGCTGGCAGACTTTGATTCTTTGACATCTTTAGCCCCATTACCGCCAGCCCGGGCGGCAGTAATTTGCGCCTGCAGGCTGTCGTTCTGCTCCTGCAGTTTGAGCAATGCATCTTTCAGATCGGCAATCAGCTTATCTTTGTCGGCAATCTGCGCTTGCAGGCCGTCGATAATGGGTTGCAGATCATCGGTGTCGCTAATCACGCTTTCGGAAAGCTCAGAGTGCGCCTGGGTGAACCAGTGCGACGCGACTTCTTCCGGTACGTTATGTCGTCCCCGGCCAAACTCCTGTTTTGACTGATCGCCGAGCGTCAGCGTAAACGGGGTGTGAACATGGATGGTAACCAGCTTTTCTTTCGCCATTTCAGTTTCCTTCAGTTTCCTTCAGGCCCCTTTCGGGGCCATTCTGGTTATCAGATACCGTCCACATAGGACAGAGTTTCTTTATACACTGGCTCAACCGCACCCAGCTTGCCGTAGTAAGTGACGATCTGATACAGACCGCGATACTGCACCGGCACGCTCTGAAGCGGAACCAGCGGGTAGCGGACGTATTTTTTATCGTTGGTGTACGCAACCATGCGATCCTTTTTCCCCACACCACGGCCTTTCAGCCATTTAACCGCGCGGATATTCAGCGGAACACCGTTCTGGTGATAGCTGATGGTGTTGGTCTGAAGATACGTCAACAGGGACTGGTTACCCGCAGATGAAACGATGATGCTGGACAACAGAGCAAACTGCTCAGGCGGGATCAGCAAATCACGCGGAACCACAGAGTAACCGGAAGCGGCCCACGCATCAGACAGCACCTGGTTAATGCTTGCGCGGATTTCGTCCGGTGTTGAAGTTGCCCACGTTTTGGCAGCGTTGTTGACAGGCACGCCGTCCAGGGTAACAAGACCTTTCAGGTTTAATGCGGAATCGCCAACATATACCTGTTCATCGTTATCCATCTGCCATTTCAGTTGCATCCCGTCATACTTCTGCGTATCAATCGGGCGGCCGACCTGCTGAGCAGCCTGCAATTCTATGACCGTCCAGCCAAGTTCCATCCCCCACAGGTTCAGCGGGTTACCGGATTTGCCGATATCCACGTTCACGCCAGCAATAGCGGTTGAGTCTTTGCCTACCCAGTTTTTGCCATTCGGATTTGCACCAGTACCCGCAGCGGCGAAGCTGGTATTCGTCCAGCTGGAAATGTCATCTGCGATAGAGACATCTTCACGCAGTTGAATATCGCGGGTCCAGGTGTACCCCACCAGTGGCAGGTTCAGCGTCTGGTCGAGTCGCTCCAGCTCCCCGATGAGAAAGGCACCAGAGCTGTCAACGGTTGCCTGATCAAAAGTAATCATTCGTCTGTTCCTTAAATCTTCCAGGAAATTTCTGCATTGCCGTCAGCATCACCGGCACCTGTGAATTCAGCGTTGGTCAGCACCACATTTTTGCCACTGACTGACGTGGACATGAATCCACCCAGCGGCACTTTGATGGATTCATCAGTGGAGACGACAACGTATACCGGGTCGCCTTTTTTGATGGTGCTGGCATCAAAATCAGAACCGAGATTAACAGTCACGTAGCCACGCTTCATGGCGTCGCCCGGGAAGTTCTTGCCTGTTCCCACCTGGCGAACCATGTCCGGCTGCGACGTGGTCGGATAAGGGCGCACGTAGATCCCCTTCACCTTGTCTGCGGTATCACCATCTGCCAGCGGCACGAAAAAACCGTCATCATCGTATTTACCAGCCAGGCCATAGGCAGCGAAGGCGTTATCGGATTTAAGGACCACCGGTTCGACGGTTAAGTCCTGCGGGCGAGAGACAGCCCCGGCAATGCCAACAGGCATCCGGTACAGAAATACATTATTCATTTTTTACCCTTTACGGTTTGCCCAGAATTCAGCGTTTTGTTTGTTCAGGGAAGCGATACTGGTCATGCCCATGTTTAGGCGCTGTGCATCGCCGGTGGTGGCGCGGGTGTTTCGCCCTTTGGCAATCTCAGACACGGCATTAAACGCCATGTCGACCGATTGTTTCGGCAATTTGCGGATATCTGCATCACCGACGATCTGGCGAACCAGCGTTTTATCTGCGGAAGCCAGAACCTCGCGTTTGAACTCGGTCGGTTTCATCTTACGGCTCAGATCGATACCCGGAACGATAACTTCGGCACGCCAGGCTGAGTCACCAGTAATCGTGGTTTCCTCTTCATCGTCCTCGCCGTCACCGGTCGGATTATCGTCAGGCTTATTATCGTTATCGCCCGTGGCATTTCCTTCCAGCTTAGCCAGCAGGGCTTTCAGTAATGTTTTGAGGTCATCATCACTGTCGCCGGTTGGACCTCCGCCCATCTCTGGTGCTTTGTCCGGTAGCGGTTGCTGCGGGGACAGGTTGATGTTGAGATTAACGCCCTGCGGCAAATCCCCCTCATCTCCTGTAACCGATGCGGGAGCCGACTCCACCAGTTCGTTCATGGTGTCAGCGTCACCCGTTTTGATGGCCGTGCGCATGCGGGTCCACCAGCTTTTCTTTTGATTTGCCATTGTGTCTCTGTCTCCAATTGCACAACGATTTCCGGCTCTGCCTTTAGGGACAAGAGCCACATGGTTTCCGGTAATATCGACCTGCTCGGCTTTACCTGGCTCGGTCTGCTCATACTCCGCGTCATAGCCGCACGACACTTCACGCAGGCCATCTTCGATAAGCTGAATGGCGCTTTCGTCTTTGACGATAAGGTCAGCCAGCATCAAATCAGACTGCCCACCCGTCCCGCGCCGGACATTCTGGAGGTGCCCGACAGCAAGCTCTTTCCAGTTCTCTGGATTCACCAGCCGCACATCCCCGTTTTCATCCTCGGGATGCAACACCGTGATACTCATTCCTTCGAATGAGGCAAGCGTGGCGGGATGGAATACCTGCTCAGGAGAACGCGTGACGACTATTTCACCGAACTTATCGGGTTTCAGTTTTGGCAGGTCATCAGCACCATAGAGCTGCTTACCTGTTCGTCCTATCGGCACGTCTTTGCACAGCAACGAGCCGTCAGCCAGCTGATAGCGGGTTTCCCCCAGCCGGGTATTGAAAAAATATTTCATGTGTTACCTGCGATTCAGGCGGGATAAGAATGGGAGGTGGGAAAAACGATTTCTTTATAACAGCGACAATTCGGGAACTCGCCAGCGTGACCTGTCATGCCATCAAGCGTTGGAGGTTTGCCCCATTCGACAAATTTACCTTCCATTTCCCGATGAGAATGCCTGACGTCACCATCTTCGGCTGTACGCCAGATATAACCATTCGAACCAATTGACAGCGCACGCGCCTGATCCAGCGCGCCGGTTGCACGTCCAAGTTCAGTACGGGCAATCAGGTCAGCTCTGGACTTTGCTATATCACCCGATGCAGCTATTTCTTTAGCAAAATGTTCCGCTCTCCCACCGGTCACAACAGCTTCAATCGCCCGATTCTGGATGTCGTACACCCTGTCAGCCGCCTCGAGGGGTAGCGATTTAATGTACTTAACCTGTTCGGCAACGATGGATTTCATCACCTGCCCTGGAGGGGCACTGTTTACCAGATTGCGTAGCTCACGGCTGATGGTTTTGCTGTGTTTACGCCACTGCTCATCATTCTTGCGCACAATGTCGGCGGTAAAGTTTTCCGCGACCTTTATCGCCCAGGGGGTGATGATTTCACTGTAGCGTTCCAGCGCCTCAATAATTTCCGTGATACTGTCATTTGAACCATCGTAGTGACCATTTACGATGTCCCCGACCGCCCGCGCTATCCTGCGTAGGCTGGTTCGATACCGGATTTCCGCCTGACGGTTCCTGCGGTTCGTCATCAGGTTCGCCGATGCCGGGCGGCGCTTCGTCTTCGGCATTCTCTATGTCCTCGTCGGTAATGGATGCCCCGATGCCGGTTACGTCAGAATTTTCGCGCAAATCAGTCATAGCGGCTTTCAGTGTCATCAGACCATCACCCAGCGCTGTACTGATTGCGTTGGTGGTATTTAACGCCACCGTTGAACGATCGACATCAGACATTTGCCAGAGCGGGTTAAACTCAAACGTGAAATCGTCCGGCAGCGGCTTGCCAAGCTCCGAACGATGCATGATGTCCAGTATCCGCCGCACCGGAAGACGTAAACGCCTCTCCTGCAATGAGCTTACCCGGTCGTAATAGTTGGCAAGGTCTGCATCACCGGTAGAAAATCCTTTCGGGGACTGTCCGAACAACCTCACCAGTGGGATACCAACAGCGCCACTAATCTGTTCTGCAAACTGCGAAAGGATGTCATCCAGACCACTGAAGCTGTACTGATGGGTTTCAAACTTATCCCGCGAGTCCATGAGCGTCATGCCTTCATTACTCTGGAACTGTCGAATCAGGTCGATATTCTTCAGCAACGCTTCATACGCAGGACCACCAAGTGCGATAAGCTCACGTAGCTTCTCCACGCTGTAGGTACGTAGATGAGCCTTGTAGACCAGCTGCGCCGCGCCGACAGTAGCGCTGTCGAACGCGGTAAGACGATCCCAGATACGCTCTACAACCGACATTCCCCATTCGTTCTCGGTCATCTTCTGCTGAAATGGCAGCGTGACGCCATCAAAGCGAATCAGTCGACTGTGATGAATGCGCCAGGCAGGAATTCCCGTTGCTGTGGTCACCACATCGTAAAACTCAGGTTTACCCAGGTCCGGCCCCATATCTTTAATGCGGCGGGTCAGTACCGGGTCGATCATCCAGCGGTCGAGCGGGAGAATCCCCTTAAACTTGCCCTTACCGATGGTTTCGGGTCGCAGCGGGGTCATTGGTGCCTGCCCCTCAATCATGATGAAACCCACCGCGCCGCCGTAGAGGCGCGACCATTTCAGCACGTCATTCAGCGCATCCCAGATTTGCAACTCATCCAGTTGTGATTCGAGAATGCCACGATCTTTTGCATCAATTTCCGAAGTGATGCGAATGCCTTTGCGGGTCATATCATCCGGGATAGCATCGACTGCTTCGCCGATGATCCAGGACGAACGATAGGACCATTCCACCAGCATGCGGTTACGACTGGTGAAATTAGCCCGGTAGGTGGATGCTGAGTGCTGGTTAGGTGTCTGCATCCCTACGCGGGCAATAAAATTCTCATAACCATCAGCTGTGGCCTGCGCAGTTCGCCGCAGGGCTTGTTTGTTTCGTGCCATCAGGCCTGTCTCCCCAGCTGTTCCCAGATATCCAGCGATGTATCAATTGGCGCGAAGGCCATAATGAATGCGTCAGCAACGTTTGGTGACGGTATCTCGCGTTTTGCGAGGTCTTTTTTACTTTCGACCATCACACGTCCGTTACGGTCAAAATCGCGATGAGGTGTTGTCAGTTCCAGTTTCAGCTTTTCAAGCAACGGACAACGAGAATCTATGCTGATCAGCTCATCCACAGGATACTGTTCTCCGTTGTTAATGGCGTTAAACGTATTTCTGAAACGGTCAGCCACCAGCCACCATGCCTGAGCCTTAAGATTTGCGAAAAAGTCTTTGTTGGGGATGCCGTTGTATTCGTCATCTGGCTCATGCACACCAGCACCGGCGTTAAACCTCTGGTAATTCACACGTCTCGCGTATGCATTCTCGCTCTTCCGGTCAGCGTTAATTTCAGAGAATTTAGCACCGGCAGACGCACCAACACCGATAGAGTCGTAAACAATATCTGCTTCACGCTCCAGCGCCGCCTGATAAGTACGCTGGCAGCTCTTCAGTAATTCATCTTCTTTGGCCTTCCATTCGTCGGCCCAGAAAACAACGGATCCGTGACGGTAAACGTTAGCGCACTTATCTGTACCACTGTCAGCCACGTCAAAGCCAATACGCTTTCTTCCACTGGGTTCGAAATTTAACGTTTTGTGCGCATCCACTGCGGCTTCTATCCAGGACAGTTTGATGATTGCCGCATCATCATCAGACTCCGGAACGCCCTCATACACATGTTTAAAACCATCCGGATCACGACGTCGCGCCGCGTCGATAACCTTAAGCATGGTGTCAGACAGAAACGGATTTTCGTCATAGTTAATTTTGCGGATGAGAGTGCCTTCAGGCGGATCAACAACAAAGTTGCGCCAGACAAAATCAGTAACAAGTCCGGGGTTGAATATGAACCAGCATTCCGAACCCTCTTTACGGATCGTTGGCTCCAGAATTTTCCACTGGTATTCCGTCAGTGCGTGGGCTTCTTCCAGCCACAACACATCGATCCCCTCCAGTGACTTAATTTCTTCGATGTTGCGCCATAATCCATAAAAAACAAATTCCGAGCCAGTAACCCGGTTAATGATTTTGTTGTTCAGAATACGGAAACGGTGCCGCAGGCCAAACCTGTCTATCTGAATTTTGAGCAGGGTATACACCGACTCTTCGATTTTGTTCTGGATCTGACGGGCACAACAAAAACGCAGGGTGTATTTATTCGACAGAAATATGGCAATGCCAGCGGCATCCCATGATTTTGACGATGACCGGCCACCATAAAGCACTTTGTTACGTGCCCGCGTAGTCCAGAAACTACGTAAAGCCGGATTAAGCGTCGGTTTGGATGTCAGAGTAGAAGTCATTGAGGTCACGCTCTCCATTGCCATCATCAATACCTGCATCACGGCGAAGACGATCAGCCTCCAGAGACACCTTATCAGTGGCGGCCTTGCGGTAGGCTGTATCAGCAAATATTTTTCCTACCGTCGCAAGCGTGCCAACGATGGACTCAATACGAACTGTATTGCGCATCATTGCTTTCTCGGCGGCGCTGATATTTTCCATCAGCATCTTCCTTTCCTGGTCCCCATTAGCATCTTCCAGCGACACCAGCCACCGACCAATATTCTCTGCAGCGACAAGGTTGTTAGCACGAAGGCGAAATAATTCGTCCTCGAGCGTCAACGCTTTAGCGTCCTCTATCACCTCATCTTTGAGCAGAAGGCGACGGGCATAACCACCGTGTTTTAATGCCTGCTGGTTACCGGGTTGGAATGGGTTAGTCGGGGGATCGGTACGCATTCCGCGTATCGGTTTCGTATCCGGTGTAGGTTCTGTTTTTGTTTGCGTACCTTTTTGTGTAAGGCCAGTAATGGCAGGCTTTCTGCTGGTACGCACTTTTCTTTTTTGCGTACCATTTTTGCAAACCTGCGTACCGCCACTGCGTACCCAACCAAGCTTTTTAGCCCTCTTCCTGATAGCCCCTTCTGTTACGCCGTATTTCTCACCTATATCACGGAGGCTAAGGACTCCGGCCCGGTATGCCGATTCGATGGCCTCCCAGTCCGGTTTTGCCATGAATTTTTCCTCTTAGTGACATTATCGCAGCCCCTCACTGAAGGGCTGCTGTAATGCCTTAACCCAGTTTCGCTCGCACCAGAGCATCTTTTGCTTCAAGCAATTTACGTAACCCAGCCGACTTTTCCGGACCGTCTGGCAAAGATTCATCCATTACTCTTGCCAGATCACCAATTGGCTTACTCACTTCCTTTAACGAAGTCGGAAGATGCTCATAATTGAAATATTTCATAATTGGCGATTCCATCATTTCTCCTTAGTAAAACAATTATCAGGCGATCAGTTCTGCATACACTGCCGGACACCGTCGACAATTTCACAGACCTGAGAAGCGGTATCGAAAAGCTGGCGCGCCTTATCCAGGCTGACGCATCCCACCAATAAAAAAGGCGCTAATATCGCTACCAGTGCCCATTTCGCCGCCGTTCGTGGCATTCTGTGTGTCCAGTGCTTCCGCTTCATCTCGCTATCCACCAATCAACCCGGATAAGCCCAATACTCGCCAGGCAGTGGAAATGAAAATAGCAACCAACATTGCTGAAAATGAAAGGCCAACAACCACACAAAGAATCCGCGCCAGTTTTATGATGCTGTCTGACATATTTACCCCCGCCCCACTTACGATTTCACCGCAATGACCAGTTTTGCCAGCCCATACAGCATCGGAGACACAGCGATACCAACCGCCACCCACTTAATGGCAAAAGCCACCGCTCTGCTGATGTCATCAGTTACAGGCGCTTTCAATTCAAGGCCGTTTTTCATAGTCAACCTCAACAGAATTAGTTTATAATTCGTCATGTTTTCCTTTGTCTTACCCAAGGCCAGAAACAGAAAACCCCGGACTGTTACCGCAGCCGGGGTTTTTGCTTTTTGCCATCTGACGCCATTACCCTGACTTTTGCCCATCGTAAATTCAGAATAGAGCCGAAATAAGTTGAGGGTGTTCAGCACTTCAGCGTCAGTTTTTAAACTGCCACGCGCTCTTTCATCCAGCCGTAGACAAACGACTCGTTGGCCTCCCGTCTCTCTGCCAGCTCCAGATAGCGCTCACCCTGCGTACAGTTCAGTGCGGTCAGCATTACCCGTTCGCCATCCCTGCCGCGATTTTTCAGATATGCCCGTAACGCATTAATAGTTCGTGGGCCGATACGTCCATCTGCATCCATATCCGGATACAGTTTCCCGCGCAGGTTGAAAACGTTCAGCCAGCGTTGAAACATTCTGGACGCCACGGCTGGTCCCATGTTCACGCCCGTGTCGCACAGCTCTGCGGCAATATCCGGCGACAGGTTAGCAATCTGGTCGAATCGTGGGCCGTACCAGTAATCCGCCTCGAGTATTTCCAGCGCCT
Organism: Escherichia sp. E4385; assembly: GCF_963883145.1. Taxonomy (NCBI): domain Bacteria; kingdom Pseudomonadati; phylum Pseudomonadota; class Gammaproteobacteria; order Enterobacterales; family Enterobacteriaceae; genus Escherichia; species Escherichia sp. E4385. The sequence goes on along the minus strand of NZ_CAWOOJ010000023.1, from coordinate 3,012 downwards.
GCCCGCGCGTCAGGTCACGCATATCACCCTGATATCCGTGCGCACGGGCGACTTTTTCCGTAATGCCCCATTTGGTCGGCCCACCTTTATCATCCGGATGGTTGACGTAGCCGCCCTCTTTACCCAGAACGGCATCAAAAATCTCGTCTTTTGTCATGATATTTTCCTGTTAATTCTTCCTGCTGTTTACCAGTCGAGATATATTTCCCCTGGCACCCCATACAGTCACCAGCAGTGCGATATTGATAACGGTTTCGGGTATGCTTGGATGACGATAGACCCCGGTCAGAATCAAGATGGTTACCGAGCCGCAGGCAACCATCAGCAACCAGGCGCAAAAAGAGGACTTCCAGCAGTAATTTGCGCCACTTCGTTGATAAGCAAGAAGGACGAGAACAATCAGGGCGCAGGTGAACGCATTCAGCGTAAGAATAAAATTACTTACCCCCATCGCCTCCTCTCCCTTTAGGCCAGAACCGACCAAATAATGATGACGGCTCATTCCCCAACAGCATTAACAAGCGGACCGATACCGCAGACGCCACCAGCGCACCAACCGAACGACTGGCTGAAATGCTTTCCGGTGTAAGCAAAGTGATAACCGAAGACGAGAAGGGCGCGGCGACGATTCCCGCCATCAGTGACGCGATAAAAAGCAGCAATTTTCCCCAGACCGGGTATTCGCGCGCCGACATAACAAAAATAATGGAACCTGCAAAAGCCCCGATTAATACGCCTGGCTCAATCCAGTCGAACAGGCCGACAACGGTTACCCCGCCAACAGCCAGCCCGGCCTGTGTCGTGCCGGATACTGGTTCTGCCATAACATCTCCTGTAAATAAAAAAGGGCCACCAGCGGCCCGTAAAAAACACCCCGTCAAAAGCACCGGCATTCGCAGATGCCTTTTGTGTGGTGTTATTCAGATTTGCGCCGGGCGTGGCGCGGATATGAAAAAGGCCCGCCGTAGCGAGCCTCAGAAAGAACAAAACCCGCTCAATGGCGGGTTCTGGTAAAGTTCATGCGCTTGATTCGCCTCGCGATACAGCTTTGCGAAGCTTGCCGGAATTGAAGCAGTTTATGCGTAAAAAATCAAGCTATTTTTTGAGCAAATGATTCCCGCATGGGAATATACAGGGCATATTCAGCAACGGCTAACCAATTAGCAATTCGCTTTTCGCATGTGCTAAAACACCACTCAGGATGTGCATCATTCAGCAATTCAGCCATTTTACGCTTACTCATCCCCCGCCCTTCATATCTTTGTCGGAGGATAAAAATCAATCCAGGATGCTCTGCCAGCACTTCACTAATCACCCGATCAATGCATAACGCCTCTGCATCAGTACAATGCACCAGCCAGCTTTTTTGCTTGCCGTTGATCATATCCCGCAAAAAAGCCTCAAGTTCAGGTTTGTCCAGACCTGCTTTTTTCATCCTCCGGAGCGCCTCGTTAATTGCCGTTTTTGTCAGCTTTTTAGAGGTCAGCAACTGGTTGAACATATTTCCCGTCTTACCGCCGCCAATATACGACCAGCGCCCCCACATGCGCAGTTTCCCCTGAATCCAGACACTTTCCAGCGTGGTGAGACGAAGGTGTTCTCCGCTTTTTCCTGTATTCGTTGGGTAAATCATAAATATCCCTCCTTTCTCCAGATTTCTTGTGTGCGAAAAACACCTTCTGCATGCATCAGGCGTAATTCTTCTTTGGTGTAATCGCTGGTTTTTACCCGCCCGTCGATTAAATCGTGGCACGAGCTACAGGCAATCGCTGCCTGCATATCGTGTGGCTTTATCGCTGTTCCGCACGTTCCCGCCAGTCGGTAATGCGCCAGTACAGACGTTTCGGGATTGTGATTGCAGTAGCCAGGGATTCTGACCTGGCACATCTGGCCCCGCGCCGCTTTACGTAAATCCACCATTACGCAAACTCCAGCAGCTGCGCGGCCACATTTTCGACCTGTTCCGGAGAGGAAAATTTACGGAACAGGATCCAGTTCCACAGCACATTCAGTACAGATTTATAAACCTGCTGAAACTCGGTTTCGTCCATATTCGCAAACGCGATGGATTTCGCCCGACGCCCTCGGCTACCGTCCGGATAAAAATGCTCGGTGTAAAATCCGGCCTGAATGGTTACCCACTCGCGGAAAGCCTCAAACGACTTTAGCAATGCCGTATCCCGGATTCTGCGTGTCGCAACTGTATTCAGATATTGCTCTGCGGCTTCGCTCAGGGCTGGCGTATGTTCCCTGCCTACCGAGTCACACAGGTAATCAACGAAACCTGACACCAGTGTTCGTTCGCGAGGCGTGATCGCCCCACCGACCGGAGTCCAGTAATCGAATCCGAGTTGCAGAAGTTTGAAAAAACGCTTATGGAATGCGTAGTTACGCACACGCTTAAAGTCTGCGTGTATCCACTCACCTATTTTGATTTGATGCAGAAAATCGCAACTCTCCGGCGTCGCCGGGAGAAGTAAACCAGAAGAAGTTTGTTTGACCAGTTGTAAATGCACCACTACTACCTCGTAATGGTGCGACAGGTGCCAGGTGTTCAGGCTGGCATTACCAGTATAATTTAGTCTTCTTTGATACAGAAGTGACTTGCAGAATCTGCATGTGATTCTTTGCTAATTAGAATAGCATCTGGCGGTAATGGCGTTACAATAAACTCACCGCTTTCGAGGGTTATCACTTCGTAGTGACCTGGTAAAGAAAGCGCAATAATCAATTCCTTATCATTCATAGTAAAAATCCTGTGGACTTTAAACATCTCCCCAAAGAGGAGTCCATCCCTCTTATCCCTGCGCGCTACTTAAGTGAATCGATTCTAGTCAGGCATACCCGCTTATCAACAAACGAAGGTCGGTTTAATTGGCGAATCGGCTAAAACTTGATCTGTTAAAGTAAAAAACCCGCCGAAGCGGGTTAAGTGCGGGTGCGTTGAGGATGCCTGACACATCAGAGGTGGCGAGGGATTCCTCCCCCGCCGGGTCTCTTACTCCTCAGGTT
>NZ_CAWOOJ010000022.1:0-106473 GCF_963883145.1 Escherichia sp. E4385 | reverse complement strand
AGCGGCAGGCGCTGCACGGGAGTCACGGCGAGGGCACGACGCTGAGTAACCAGTTTGAGGTGATACCGGCGGACAGGACGTGGCGTCACGCACCGCTGCCGAAGCCGAAGGTGGACGGCCCGCAGAGTGCCATCGTGACCGGGCCGAAGGGCGAGGAGATATTCTGCGACGAACATGGCCGGGTACGGGTGAAGTTTCACTGGGACCGTTATCACGGGATGACGGAGGAGAGTTCATGCTGGATACGGGTGTCGCAGGCGTGGGCGGGACCGGGGTTCGGCAACCTGGCGATACCGCGTGTGGGTCAGGAAGTGATAGTGGACTTTCTGAACGGTGACCCGGACCAGCCGATAATCATGGGACGTACCTACCATGAAGATAACCGTTCACCAGGCGACCTGCCGGGGACGAAGACGCAGATGACGATACGGTCGAAGACCTATAAAGGAAGTGGCTTTAACGAACTGCGTTTTGAGGATGCCACCAGTAATGAGCAGGTGTATATCCATGCGCAGAAGAACATGGACACGGAGGTGCTTAACGACCGGACAACGGATGTGAAGCATGACCATACGGAAACCATCGGCAATGACCAGAAAATCACGGTGGTGAAGGGGCAGACAGTTCAGGTCGGCACCAGAAAAGAAGGGGGCCACGACCAGAGTATCACGGTGGCGAACGACCGGAACATCACGGTACGTAATGACCAGACGCTGAAGGTGACGAACGACCGGACGGTGAGCGTGAGTCACGATGACGGTCTGTATGTCAGAAACGACCGTAAAGTGACGGTGAAAGGGAAGCAGGAGCATAAGACGACAGGAAACCACATCAGCCAGGTGGAGGGAAAGCACAGCCTGGAGGTGAAAGGCGACCTGGCAAGGAAGATTACCGGAGCGCTGGGAATGAAGGTCCGGGATGAAATCGTACTGGAGAGTGGCGGTAAAATCACACTGAAGGTGGGTGGTTCGTTTGTGGTCATCCATTCAGGTGGAGTGGACATCGTCGGGCCGAAAATCAATCTCAATAGCGGCGGTAGTCCGGGAACGCCGATAAATACACTACAACCGGCAGTTATGGACGCTCTGGCTGACGAGCAGTATGACAGAGGGAATGCTGGCGGCGGGAATGACGGAGAGCCTAGTGATGAGGATGAATCAGAAGGTGGAGAAGAAGACAAGGACGATTCAGATGAACTGGTAATTCCTGTATACGCAAAATCTTGTCTGAAGGAGAAAGGCTGCACTGATGCTGGTACGACCATGGAGCCATCGAAACATTTTGGTGATATGGCTCTATTTGCCCAGCCAGTGGAGGATGACTGTTGCGGCTATGGTACACACTATCATGACGATGAAGTGGAGCAACATGCGCAGTCAGCAAAAAAAACTTCAGGAGCGAACTCACTGACGGGGGAAATGACAGTTGCGTCAGCGGGTGTTGCGGTTCCACTAGCGGCGGAACAGTCTGCGGGAGTTTTAACTCGCGTATGGGGAACATTAGGTGCATGGGGTGGAGAAGGTTTTTTAAGTGTATCAAAAACGGTGCCAGCCCTTGGTGTTCTAGTATCAGCACTATATCCAATACCTGCCGGTGAAGGTAGTGATAAAGTTCCTGGACGGGATGAACAGTGGCTCGAAAATGAGCTACGTCGTAAAGCGCAATCTGGAGAGACGGCAGCTACGCGGGCGCGCTTTCTCTTTCAGCGGAATACTGCTGGTGAATTGAGAACATACGGATACCACACACCCGCAGGTTCGGAACTTGAAGGTGTTCGGGTAGCATTGATGGAGTGGAATAAGGAATTTTCCCGTTATGAATTTTCACCTGTGTCTGATTCGGGACCAGAAATATTTTGGACGCCTGCAAAGCCAGAAGGTTCAGAGCAGCCCATACACACCGGAACTCCTGTCGAACTAGTTGATCTACCTGATATTTATGTTAATCCGATACCCGATGAAAAAACAGATCTCACCACGCCGCCTTCTCCAATGCCGGAGGAGCGAAATTTTAATGACTGGATACTTGTCTTTCCTGACGGTGCGGAATTAACACCAATATATGTGTATCTGAAAACTGCAAGGGATGAAGCGGGAACAGTAACAGGTAAGGGGGAGGTGTTAGCAGGTACAGGAAGATGGCTGTCGCAGGCGGGGAAAAGCTTAGGAGTGCCAATTCCACAACAGGTCGCAAATAAACTTCGGAGTAAGACATTTAACAATTTTGATGAATTCAGGGCAGCTTTCTGGACTGCTGTAGGTGAATGTCCAGAACTATTGAGCCAATTTAATAAAGCTAACCAAACGTTGATAAAGCGTGGACGCGCACCTTATACTATATCAAGACAAAGAGTTGGGGGGCGAGGTACATTTGAAATTCATCATATTGACGAAATCCAATATGGGGGAGAAGTCTATGATATTGATAATCTTAGAGTAAACACACCTAAAAACCACATACGATTGCATAAATAAAAAAGGAGGTAGTAATGGAGTTTAAAAATAATCTAGAAGATTATACGGAAGATGAATTTATCGAACTTCTAAATAATTTTTTTGAACCACCTGAGGAATTGCATGGCGATAAGTTGTCGAAGTTTATTGATGATCTTGTAAGTCATTTTATTAGAATCACTCAGCACCCAGATGGTAGTGATTTGATATTCTATCCATCTGAAGATAGAGAAGATAGTCCCCAAGGGATTGTTGATGAGTTAAAACGATGGCGAGCATCGCAGGGGTTAGGATGCTTTAAAATATAATGAAAATAAATACTCGTCATATTTTATTAAAATGATTGGTGTTTTTGTTATTAACCTTAAACCACTTCCTGAGGAGGTGGTACAGGGAAAGATCATCAGAAGTACACTTTTTGTACTAAATAATTCGCATTTTATGTTCAATAATTGAGATATTCCTTATTTCCTAAAGCTGTTTTTCATTGCTTATACATGATCAAATACTCCTTACATAATTAAGGAGAACAAAATGGAAATTAAAAAATTGATGGAGCATATTTCTATTATTCACGATTACAGACAAGCCTGGAAAGTGGAACATAAATTGTCGGATATTCTACTGTTGACTATTTGTGCCGTTATTTCTGGTGCAGAAGGTTGGGAAGATATAGAGAATTTTTGGGAAATTCATCTCGATTTTTTGAAGCAATATGGTGATTTTGAAAATGGTATTCCTGTTCACGATACCATTGCCAGAGTTGTATCCTGTATCAGTCCTGCAAAATTTCACGAGTGCTTTATTAACTGGATGCGTGACTGCCATTCATCAAATGATAAAGACGTCATTGCAATTGATGGAAAAACGCTCCGGCATTCTTATGACAAGAGTCGCCGCAAGGGAGCGATTCATGTCATTAGTGCATTCTCAACAATGCACAGTCTGGTCATCGGACAGATCAAGACGGATGAGAAATCTAATGAGATCACAACTATCCCAGAACTTCTTAACATGTTGGATATTAAAGGAAAAATTATCACAACTGATGCGATGGGTTGCCAGAAAGATATTGCAGAGAAGATACAAAAACAGGGAGGTGATTATTTATTCGCTGTAAAAGGAAATCAGGGGCGGCTTAATAAAGCCTTTGAGGAAAAATTTCCACTGAAAGAATTAAATAATCCAGAGCATGACAGTTACGAAATTAGTGAAAAGAGTCACGGCAGAGAAGAAATCCGTCTTCACATTGTTTGCGATGTCCCTGATGAACTTATTGATTTCACGTTTGAATGGAAAGAACTGAAAAAAATTATGCGTGGCAGTCTCCTTTCGCTCAATAATAGCAGAACAAAAGAAAGAGCCAGAAATGATGGTCAGATATTATATCCGTTCTGCTGATTTAACCGCAGAGAAGTTCGCCACAGCGATCCGAAATCACTGGCACGTGGAGAATAAGCTGCACTGGCGTCTGGACGTGGTAATGAATGAAGACGACTGCAAAATAAGAAGAGGAAGCGCAGCAGAATTATTTTCAGGGATACGGCACATTGCTATTAATATTTTGACGAATGATAAGGTATTCAAGGCAGGGTTAAGACGTAAAATGCGAAAAGCAGCTATGGACAGAAACTATCTGGCGTCAGTCCTTGCGGGGAGCGGACTTTCGTAATCTTGCCCTGTCCCCCTCCCCCTCAATGATCCAAATACAAATAATGCATCCAACTGGTCATTCTTAGCAGTACCTTCCGCATCACCGAAACATGGCTGAAATGGTCGGAGTAAACTGCCACCTGGGCGTAGATGCCGTCGGGTAAGGCATCGATATCATCGTTAGGGTCCAGTTCAATGGTTCCCAGCACACCGTCCGTGCCGGGCACGACCGTTAATGATTGCAGTACCCCCTGCGCCTGATACGAGCCGCCAGGCACGACAGGTAAAATACTGGTCAGTTTGCCGTGGAACACCTGCCCAGGCAGCGCGTTAAACACCACTTCCGCATCATCGCCGGGTTTCAGACGTAACAGCGAGTTTTGCCGAAATTGGGCGACAATTTGCCGTTTTTGCTCAGGGATGAAAACCATAACCGGACGCAGCGGCAAGGCAGCTGCGTATGTACCTGGGCGGATCAGTACCTGAGTAACGTAGCCATTGCTTGGCGCGCGAATGACGGTCTGCTCAAGGTTATATTTTGCTTCAGTAAGTTGCGCTCTTAAGCTCACAATCTGCGATTGCTCACCGTTGACCATGCTGTCGAGCTGGCTCTGGATCTGCGCCTGCTCCGCCACCGAGCCTTTCACTAACGCATCCTGCGCGAGGAAATTTTGCCGCGCATCGTCGATGTCACGTTCCGAGAACGGATTCACCGCCGCCTGGCTACCTTTCAGGTAGCGTTGATAATTTTTAAACAGCCGATCGCGCTCCGCTGAAACCTGAGTGGTGTTAGCCTGCGCTTCAGTGAGCTGCGCCCGCAGCGTTTTGATGTTATGCGTCGCCGTCATCAGATCAGCCTGAAGTCTGTCTACTCGCGCCTGGTAACGTACCGGGTCGAGCTTAAAAAGCACCTCGCCCTTCTGAATAAGCTGATTATTTTTATCGGTGACTTCAGTCACGATCCCCGTCACCTGTGGCGTGATAGGGATAGCTATCACCGCCTTTTGCGCCGTAAAAGTGTAGGGATGGTTATAATTCATCAATAAAATCAAACCACTCACCAAAAACACACCGCCGAGCGCCGCCGTCGCCAGCGTCCACTGATTCACCGGAATGCGGAAGATTTTAAATACTGCCCACGCCAGCGCCACGTAAGTTAAGACAATCAACAGATCCATGATTAGATCTCCGGAAACGTGGAGTAGTCAGGTTTTTTCTCGGCGGCGAGTTGATGTTCCAGCCGGGAGATACGGTCAGAAAGCGCAGCGATGTCCGGGTCAGGCGCCCTCTCTTGCGGCGTAATATGCGACTGCATCCCCCAGCCGCGTTCCGGTTGGTAAAGCGTGGCCCAGATCCACAGGAACGGCCAGATAATGTGGAGCGTAAACAAGCTGACCCACCCTGCGGTATGAATGGCATCGGCATGAGGATGGTTGCGCTTTTTGGCAATCAGATAGGGGATGTCATGTATCGCGATGATTCCATAAAAAATCACCAGAAAAACGAAAATCAGCACTCCCAACGCGAAATAATTTAGAAACATAGCTGCCTCGAATTCACGCTTATCAGAGTTGTTATGGGCTGGCAGCCAGATGCACGTCGGGCTGATTATTTGACAATAATCCGGGTTTGCGATTCTCGCCATCACACCGAAGAATAATTTTAAGAAGCGATGAGTTGCTTAGTTACATAACGATTTTATGACTAAGGCATAACATGCTGTAGATCACATCAGGTGAACGCCGTGAGAAAATATCTTGTGATTTAGATCACAAAGATTCAACAAACCGTCAAAATAAAAATGTGACGTTACTCACATTTAAATGCCATTTTTAGCGAAAATCGCCGTCTTGTTGCTTTTTTACACAAGCATTTTGTGATGAACATCACGTCAATTACCTCTCTACCCCCTATATTTATGTGATTGACATCACACAAAAGGCCATCAACTGGACAGTTAACCGATTCAGTGCCAGATTTCGCAGTATCTACAAGGTCCGGCTACCTCTGCCGCCACATTAACAAAAAACCTCGGGCTTCCAGCCTGCGCGACAGCAAACATAAGAAGGGGTGTTTTTATGTCATCCGATATTAAGATCAAAGTGCAAAGCTTTGGTCGTTTCCTCAGCAACATGGTGATGCCGAATATCGGCGCGTTTATCGCGTGGGGTATCATCACCGCGTTATTTATTCCAACAGGGTGGTTACCGAACGAAACGCTGGCGAAGCTGGTCGGGCCGATGATCACCTACCTCCTGCCGCTACTGATCGGTTATACCGGTGGTAAGCTGGTAGGCGGCGAACGTGGCGGCGTAGTCGGTGCCATCACCACCATGGGCGTTATCGTCGGCGCAGATATGCCGATGTTCCTCGGTTCTATGATTGCAGGTCCGCTGGGTGGCTGGTGCATTAAGCATTTCGACCGCTGGGTAGACGGTAAAATCAAATCCGGTTTTGAGATGCTGGTGAACAACTTCTCTGCCGGTATCATGGGGATGATCCTCGCTATTCTGGCATTCATGGGGATTGGTCCGCTGGTTGAAGCCCTGTCCAAAATGCTGGCTGCGGGCGTTAACTTCATGGTTGTCCATGACATGCTGCCGCTGGCGTCCATCTTTGTTGAGCCAGCGAAAATCCTGTTCCTCAACAACGCCATTAACCACGGTATCTTCTCGCCGCTGGGTATTCAGCAGTCCCATGAACTGGGTAAATCCATCTTCTTCCTGATTGAAGCTAACCCGGGTCCGGGTATGGGTGTTCTGCTGGCGTACATGTTCTTTGGTCGTGGTAGCGCTAAACAGTCTGCGGGCGGTGCGGCAATCATCCACTTCCTGGGTGGTATCCACGAAATTTACTTCCCGTATGTGTTGATGAATCCGCGTCTGATTCTGGCCGTTATCCTCGGCGGTATGACTGGCGTGTTCACGCTGACTATTCTGGGCGGTGGTTTGGTTTCTCCGGCATCTCCGGGTTCTATCCTCGCGGTACTGGCGATGACGCCAAAAGGTGCTTATTTCGCTAACATCGCAGGTGTGTGTGCGGCGATGGCTGTGTCCTTCGTTGTCTCTGCTATTTTGCTGAAAACCAGCAAAGTAAAAGAAGAAGATGATATTGAAGCTGCAGCACGTCGCGTTCAGGAAATGAAGGCTGAGTCTAAAGGCGCGTCTCCGCTGTCTGCTGGCGATGTGACTAACGACCTGAGCCACGTACGTAAAATCATCGTTGCCTGTGACGCCGGTATGGGTTCCAGTGCGATGGGCGCAGGTGTGCTGCGTAAGAAAATTCAGGATGCGGGTCTGTCGCAGATTTCAGTTACCAACAGCGCGATCAACAACCTACCGCCGGATGTGGACCTGGTCATCACTCACCGTGATCTGACCGAACGCGCTATGCGCCAGGTTCCGCAGGCACAACATATTTCGCTGACTAACTTCCTCGATAGCGGCCTGTACACCAGCCTGACTGAACGTCTGGTTGCTGCCCAGCGTCATACTGAAAACGAAGTGAAAGTAAAAGACAGCCTGAAAGACAGCTTTGACGATTCTAATGCCAACCTGTTCAAGCTCGGCGCGGAAAACATCTTCCTCGGTCGCAAAGCGGCCACCAAAGAAGAAGCGATTCGTTTTGCTGGCGAGCAGCTGGTGAAAGGCGGTTATGTTGAGCCGGAATACGTACAGGCGATGCTGGACCGTGAAAAACTGACCCCGACTTACCTGGGTGAGTCTATCGCCGTGCCGCACGGTACGGTTGAAGCGAAAGATCGCGTGCTGAAAACGGGCGTCGTGTTCTGCCAGTACCCGGAAGGCGTGCGCTTCGGTGAAGAAGAAGATGACATTGCCCGTCTGGTGATTGGTATTGCAGCCCGTAACAACGAGCACATTCAGGTTATCACCAGCCTGACCAACGCACTGGATGATGAGTCCGTCATCGAGCGTCTGGCACACACCACCAGCGTGGATGAAGTGCTGGAACTGCTGGCAGGTCGTAAGTAATCCAATCCCACCCTCTCCACATGGAGAAGGTGGGGCTGATTGCCTGATGCGCTTCGCTTATCAGGCCTACAAAACAAAGCGCAGTTTGTTGAATTTGCACGTTCTTGTAGGCCAGATAAGGCGTTTACGCCGCATCCGGCGCTGCCCCTCTCCTCACGGAGAGGGTTTGGGTGAGGGAAATGCCTCACCCCAGCCCTCTCGGGTAAAAACATTGATGAAGGTTAATACTATGAAAGCATTACATTTTGGCGCAGGTAATATCGGTCGTGGCTTTATCGGTAAACTGCTGGCGGACGCGGGTATCCAACTGACGTTTGCCGATGTAAATCAGGTGGTGCTTGATGCCCTGAATGCCCGTCATAGCTATCAGGTTCATGTGGTCGGCGAAACCGAGCAGGTGGATACCGTTTCCAGTGTAAATGCCGTCAGCAGCATTGGTGATGATGTCGTTGATCTGATTGCTCAGGTTGATTTAGTCACTACCGCCGTTGGCCCGGTCGTGCTGGAACGTATAGCTCCTGCCATCGCTAAAGGGCTGGTGAAACGTAAAGAACAAGGTAATGAATCCCCGCTGAACATCATCGCCTGTGAAAACATGGTTCGCGGAACCACGCAACTGAAAGGCCATGTGATGAACGCTCTGCCGGAGGACGCCAAAGCGTGGGTAGAAGAGCATGTTGGCTTTGTCGATTCCGCCGTTGACCGCATCGTACCGCCTTCCGCTTCTGCAACTAACGATCCGCTGGAAGTCACGGTAGAAACCTTCAGCGAATGGATTGTCGATAAAACCCAGTTCAAAGGCACACTGCCGAACATCCCTGGCATGGAGTTAACCGACAACCTGATGGCATTTGTCGAACGTAAACTCTTCACCCTGAACACAGGTCATGCTATAACCGCGTACCTCGGAAAACTGGCGGGCCATCAGACCATTCGTGATGCGATTCTCGACGAGAAAATCCGTGCAGTGGTAAAAGGTGCGATGGAAGAAAGCGGCGCTGTACTGATCAAGCGCTATGGCTTTGATGCTGACAAACATGCAGCGTACATCCAGAAAATCCTCGGTCGTTTTGAAAATCCGTATCTGAAGGATGATGTGGAGCGTGTAGGGCGTCAGCCACTGCGTAAACTGAGCGCTGGCGATCGTCTGGTAAAACCGTTGTTGGGTACGCTGGAGTACGGTTTGCCGCACAAAAACCTGATTGAAGGTATCGCCGCCGCGATGCATTTCCGTAGTGAAGATGATCCGCAGGCGCAGGAACTGGCGGCACTGATTACCGAGAAAGGCCCGCAGGAAGCGCTGGCGCAAATTTCCGGGCTTGATGCTAACAGCGAGGTAGTCGCCGAAGCAGTCACGGCTTATAACGCAAAATAATGGTAGACCAGGCGCAGAAAACCCTGCGCCTGAACAACAGATTGTCAGATATGCAGGCAACAATGGAACAAACCCAGGCCTTTGAAAACCGTGTGCTTGAGCGTCTGAATGCTGGCAAAACCGTGCGAAGCTTTTTGATCACCGCCGTTGATCTCCTGACCGAGGCGGTGAATCTTCTGGTGCTTCAGGTATTCCGCAAAGACGATTACGCGGTGAAGTATGCTGTAGAACCGTTACTCGACGGCGATGGTCCGCTGGGCGACCTTTCCGTGCGCTTAAAGCTGATTTATGGGCTTGGCGTGATTAGCCGCAACGAATATGAAGATGCGGAACTCTTGATGGCGCTACGTGAAGAGCTAAATCACGACGGTAACGAATACGCCTTTACCGATGATGAAATTATAGGGCCATTTGGCGAGCTGCACTGCGTGGCGGCGATCCCTCCGCCGCCACAATTTGAACCAACGGATTCCAGTTTGTATGCGATGCAAATTCAGCGTTACCAACAAGCGGTGCGTTCAACAATGGTCCTTTCACTGACAGAGCTGATTTCCAAAATCAGCTTAAAAAAAGCCTTTCAAAAGTAAGCGATTACTGCTTCTCAACCTGCTTCGGCCGATAAAGCCGACGATAATACTCCAGACGTTGCAGATATAACGGCACGCTTTCCTCAGGTATACCGGACGGAATAGCGTCGCGGGGAGGAAGCTTTTTCAGATACTCCCGGAACGCCTGGCTTGATGCCATAAAATCTACGGCTTTGTCGATCAGATGCGGAACGTTTTCACCTAATTTGCCCATGATATTATCTCCGTATCACCCCGCGCCGGGAATGCGCGGCCGCCAATTTTAGTTTAGGATCCTAGTAAAGAAGGGATTAAGGAAAACGTGCTTAATCCTCTATGTTCATCATCACCGGTAATCTTTGTCTTTTAATTTTATTACAAATCAAAATGTTACATGGTTTTTGAGTATGTAAATGGTTGCAAGGAAGAACTATTACAACACCATCAGTTGTGAACAAAGCACCCCGTCGCGCATACTAGGGACTATAAATTTATCTTTATCAGAAGCCATCACATGAAAGAAGTCGAAAAAAACGAAATCAAACGTCTCAGCGATCGCCTGGACGCCATCCGCCACCAGCAGGCTGACCTGTCGCTGGTTGAAGCCGCGGACAAATATGCCGAGCTGGAAAAAGAGAAAGCCACGCTGGAAGCTGAAATTGCGCGTCTGCGCGAAGTTCATAGCCAGAAACTCAGTAAAGAAGCACAAAAGCTGATGAAGATGCCGTTCCAGCGCGCGATTACCAAAAAAGAACAAGCTGATATGGGCAAGCTGAAGAAGAGCGTTCGCGGACTGGTGGTTGTACACCCAATGACCGCACTGGGCCGTGAAATGGGCCTGGAAGAGATGACCGGGTTCTCAAAGACTGCCTTCTGATCAATGTAATCACCGCTTCCTCTATTTTTACTCGCTCCTGCTGGTACATGCAGGAGCCGGTTTCAGATACCAAATATTGTTAACATATTTAACATTGCATGTTCAATGTTGCCCGCTCGCTTGCCTCATTGTCACAGGCTAAATTCTGAAAATATTCTGCGTAATAAAAGCACTATATATAAATATTAAATATGATTATTCGTGTATTAATGCTTAATTATTTATATTTTCCAACCATCATCACATTTATTTTATCAAAACATCCACCATACAAATATTAACTTCTTATCTTCCTCGCTTTTACTCCATTAAACATTTGACATTGATTGACACCGATCATTAAAATTCGCGCGATTTACTCATTATCATCGACAAACTAAAACAATTTGACATTTAATAACACACTCTCAATGCCCATTAATTAAAAACTCTCTCATACATTTTTATTGTGAATATAAAATATTAAATCATTCACACAAAAAATAATTATACCGTGGTTTTCAACGCATCAGGATTATGAAAAGGAATTCATCCCATGAGCATAAAAAAAGCACTATTAAACGTGTTAATGATATCGTCACTCTGCGCATTAACGGGGTGTGACTATATTGAAAAAGTAAACTCAATCGACGAGTTCACCAAACAGCAAGCGTTGCAACAAAGTCAAATAGACGCGCTAAAAAAACAGCAAGATCAATATAAAAGCCAAATTGAACTTCTTGAAAAACAACAAAATAGCATCATAAACAGTACCAGGACGCTTGCTGGCGTCGTGAAATCAGTCAAGGACAAGCAGGATGAATTCGTCTTCACTGAATTTAACCCAGCACAAACACAATACTTCATTCTAAATAACGGTTCTGTCGGTTTGGCAGGTCGGGTGCTGGCTATTGATGCGGTTGAAAACGGCAGCGTCATTCGTATTTCACTGGTCAATCTATTAAGCGTTCCAGTATCAAATATTGGCTTTCATGCAACATGGGGCAATGAAAGGCCCACCGATGCCAAAGCTCTGGCTAAATGGCAACAACTACTTTTTAACACCACCTTGAACTCCACTCTGCAATTAATGCCTGGTCAATGGCAAGACATTAATCTGACGTTAAAAGGCGTTTCGCCTAATAACCTGAAGTATCTGAAGTTGTCCATGAATATGGCCAATCTCCAGTTCGACACGGTCCAACCTGCTGAAACTCGGCAGCGAAAAAGCAAAAAATAAATGCAGCTTCTGCGCTTATATCAAGGAATAGAGAGCATCAATAATGAACAAAATTTTTAAAGTTATCTGGAGTCCGGCGACGGGCAGTTACAACGTCGCCAGCGAAACGGCGAAAAGCCGTGGCAAGAAATCCGGGCGCAGTAAGCTGTTAATTTCTGCACTGGTTGCAGGTGGGTTGTTGTCGCCATTTGCATATGCAGATAATGATCCTGGTACGCCCGTCGTAGTGCCGGGTGATAATAGCGGTGACGGATGGGTAGCGATCGGTAAAGGTTCAAAAGCAAACCAGCACACAGATGGCGACGGTGCATCAACAGCTATTGGGAACCTTGCCTGGGCGTTAGGTAGATTTGGTACAGCTATAGGTTCAAGAAGCTCTGCTGACGGCATTGCGTCAACAGCGTTGGGGGTTAACGCTAAAGCTATTGGCGATAGAGGTACCGCTATAGGGGCCTCCGCCAAAGCAAGTGGCGGCTACTCTATGGCAGTAGGGGTCTCGTCAAAAGCACTCGGAAATGAGTCAATGGCATTTGGTCATGGCAGCGTAGCCGGTGTGGCCCCCGATCCCGACAACAATGAACCCGGTAAGCATTATGCAGCGGCATTCGGCTTTAACAGCACTGCGCTAGGCGAAAAAAGCCTTGCATTAGGTTACAAAAGTTCCAGTTCTGCACAATATAGTGTCGCCATAGGTGCAGCCGCCAGTGCAGAAGGCGTTGATGCGATTGCCGCAGGTCGTGATAGCGCAGCTAAAGGTACAGACAGCCTGGCATTAGGCAGAAAATCACTTGCCAGTGCAGCGAATGCCATTACGATTGGCGCAGAAAGCGAAGCCGCTGAAAATGCGACGGCTGTAGGTACTAACGCGAAAGCTCGAGGCAAAAACAGTCTGGCATTAGGTGCAAACAGTAATTCAACAGGTGAAGGTTCTGTTGCCCTGGGATATACAGCAGCGGCTACTGGCGCAAATGCTCTTGCCTTGGGGCAAAATGCGCAAGCATCAAACACAAACACCATCGCATTAGGCCAAAACAGCAGCGCATCAACCGCAAATGCTATTGCGATCGGGACAGGTAGTGACGCGAATGGCGCAAACAGTCTTGCATTGGGAAGTTCATCCTCTGCAGGGGGGAATAATTCCGTCGCGATTGGTGCAAACTCTACAGCAGGTGAAGACAACGTAGTGTCGGTAGGCTCTGGTTCAGCACAGCGTCGCATCGTCAATATGGCGGCAGGTACAATCTCAACTGACAGTAAAGAAGCCATTAACGGTTCACAGCTTTACGCCATTAGCCGGTCGGTAGCAGACAGGCTGGGAGGCGGAGCAGATGTAGCCGGTAACGGAACAATAATGGGGATGTCTTATCAACTGAAGAAAAAGAATTTCAATAACGTTGGTGAAGCACTCCAGTACCTTGACAATGAAACCCTGCACTGGGACTCATCTAATGGGGCTTTCAGCGCCAGTTATATTGTCAAAAATGCCGATGGAACGATTGCCAGCACCGTAGCAGAAAACAAAATCATCAATGTGAAAGATGGCGACCTGACGGCTACCAGTAAAGACGCCGTTAACGGCTCTCAGCTGAAAACCACCAACGATGCCGTGGCGACGAATACCACCAGTATCGCCACTAACACCACCAATATAACCAACCTGACGGATTCCGTTGGCGACCTTAAGGATGATGCCCTGCTGTGGAATGATGCCAAAAATGCATTCAGTGCAGCTCACGACCAGGATACCACCAGCAAAATCACCAACGTTAAAGATGGCGACCTGACGGCTGGCAGCACCGATGCCGTTAACGGCTCTCAGCTGAAAACCACCAACGATGCCGTGGCGACGAATACCACCAGTATCGCCACTAACACCACCAACATCTCTAACCTGACTGAGACGGTGACTAACCTTGGTGAGGATGCGCTGAAATGGGATAAGGACAATGGTGTCTTCACGGCAGCTCACGGCACCGAGGCCACCAGCAAAATCACCAATATCCTGGACGGCGCAGTCACTGCAGCCAGTTCCGATGCCATTAACGGCAGCCAGCTTTATGACTTAAGCAGCAATATCGCCAGCTACTTCGGCGGCAATGCTTCTGTGAATACTGACGGTGTGTTTACCGGTCCAACCTACAAAATCGGTGAAACAAATTATTATAACGTCGGCGATGCACTGGCAGCCATTAACTCGTCATTCACCGATTCGCTCGGTGATGCTCTGCTCTGGGATACTGCCGCCAAAAAATTCAGCGCCAAACACGGTGGTACCGACAGCGTCATTACTTACGTCGCAGATGGTGTAATTTCTGATACCAGCAGCGATGCCATTAACGGTTCGCAACTCTATGACACGAGCAAATACATTGCTGATGCCCTTGGTGGTGACGCAGAGGTAAATGCAGACGGCAGCATCACTGCGCCGACGTACACCATTGCGAATGCCGAGTACAACAACGTCGGTGACGCTCTGGATGCGCTCGATGATAACGCACTGCTGTGGGATGCAACGGCCAATAACGGTGCAGGTGCCTACAACGCCAGCCATGACGGCAATGCCAGCATCATCACAAACGTTGCTGATGGTAACATTGGCGAAGGCAGCACCGACGCTATCAATGGTTCTCAGTTGAATGCAACCAACATGATGATCCAGCAAAACAGCGAAATCATCAATCAGCTTGCCGGTAACACCAGCGAAACCTACATCGAAGATAACGGTGCGGGTATTAACTATGTACGTACCAACGACAGCGGCTTAGCGTTCAACGATGCCAGCGCAGCAGGTATTGGCTCTACCGCTGTGGGTTATAACTCTGTTGCCGATGGCGATAACAGCGTGGCAATCGGTCATGGCAGCAACAGCATCGTTGAGACGAGTATTGCGCTGGGTAGCGAATCCGTCTCCAGCCGTGTGATTGTTAAAGGTTCTCGTAACACCAGCGTAACGGAAAATGGCGTTGTTATTGGTTATGACACCACTGACGGTGAACTGCTTGGCGCATTGTCTATCGGTGACGACGGTAAATATCGTCAAATCATCAACGTAGCCGATGGTTCCGAAGCCCATGACGCCGTTACGGTTCGCCAGTTGCAGAATGCGATTGGTGCAGTAGCGACCACGCCGACTAAATACTTCCACGCTAATTCAACGGAAGAAGATTCACTGGCGGTCGGTGAAGACTCGCTGGCAATGGGTGCGAAAACCATCGTTAATGGTAATGCGGGTATTGGTATTGGCCTGAACACTCTGGTGCAGGCAGATGCCATCAACGGTATCGCAATCGGCAGTAACGCGATCGCAAATCATGCCAACAGTATTGCGATGGGTAATGGTTCTCAGACTACCCGTGGTGCACAGACTGGCTACACCGCCTACAACATGGACGCACCGCAGAACTCTGTGGGTGAGTTCTCTGTCGGCAGTGAAGACGGTCAACGCCAGATCACCAACGTCGCAGCAGGTTCGGCTGATACTGATGCGGTTAACGTGGGTCAGTTGAAAGTAACGGACGCGCAGGTTTCCCAGAATACCCAGAGCATTACTAACCTGAACAATCAGGTCACTAATCTGGATACTCGCGTTACTAATATCGAAAACGGTATTGGCGACATCGTGACCACCGGTAGCACCAAGTACTTCAAGACCAATACCGATGGCGTCGATGCTAACGCGCAGGGTAAAGATAGCGTCGCAATTGGATCTGGTTCCATTGCAGCCGCTGACAACAGCGTCGCTCTGGGTACAGGCTCCGTGGCAAACGAGGAAAATACGATTTCCGTAGGTTCTTCCACTAATCAACGCCGTATTACTAACGTTGCCGCAGGTAAAAACGCGACTGACGCGGTTAACGTTTCGCAGCTGAAGTCTTCCGAAGCAGGCGGTGTGCGTTACGACACCAAAGCTGATGGCTCTATCGACTACAGCAATATCACTCTCGGTGGTGGCAATGGCGGTACGACTCGGATCAGCAACGTTTCCGCTGGCGTGAACAACAACGACGCGGTGAACTACGCGCAGTTGAAGCAAAGCGTGCAGGAAACGAAGCAATACACCGATCAGCGCATGGTTGAGATGGATAACAAACTGTCTAAAACCGAAAGCAAGCTGAGTGGTGGTATCGCTTCTGCAATGGCGATGACCGGTCTGCCGCAGGCTTACACTCCAGGTGCCAGCATGGCCTCTATTGGTGGCGGTACCTACAACGGTGAATCAGCTGTTGCTTTAGGTGTGTCGATGGTGAGCGCCAATGGTCGTTGGGTCTACAAATTACAAGGTAGTACCAATAGCCAGGGTGAATACTCCGCCGCACTCGGTGCCGGTATTCAGTGGTAATCATCCATTAACGAATGGATAAACGCCAAATTGCCTGATGCGTTACGCACATCAGGCAAGATAAGGCGCACCGGGTCAACAATCTAAGGGCAATTCTCTGATGAGGATTGCCCTTTTCTTTACCAGACATCTCCCTTCACCAAAAAATTGGCCCTACCAATTCTTCGCTTATCTGGACTCTGGTTCACAGTTCCCCAATTAAAACTCACATTAACATTGCCAATTAATAACATTTAATTAACTATTCATTGTCATTATCCCTACACTACAAAATTGGCAGTGCCACTTTTACACAACGTGTGACAAGGAGATGAGCAACAGACTCATTACACGATGTGCGTGGACTCCAGGAGACCTGCAATGAATCTCTGGCAACAAAACTACGATCCCGCCGGGAATATCTGGCTTTCCAGCCTGATAGCATCGCTTCCCATCCTGTTTTTCTTCTTTGCGCTAATTAAGCTCAAACTCAAAGGTTATGTCGCCGCCTCGTGGACAGTCGCTATCGCTCTGACCGTCGCGCTATTGTTCTACAAAATGCCGGTTGCCAATGCGCTGGCCTCGGTGGTTTATGGCTTCTTCTACGGCTTGTGGCCCATCGCGTGGATCATTATTGCGGCGGTGTTCGTCTATAAGATCTCGGTGAAAACCGGGCAATTTGACATTATCCGCTCGTCTATTCTTTCAATAACCCCTGACCAGCGCCTGCAAATGCTGATCGTCGGTTTCTGTTTCGGCGCATTTCTCGAAGGGGCTGCGGGTTTCGGCGCACCAGTGGCGATTACCGCCGCATTGCTGGTCGGCCTGGGCTTTAAACCGCTGTACGCCGCCGGGCTGTGCCTGATTGTTAACACCGCGCCAGTGGCATTTGGTGCGATGGGCATTCCAATCCTGGTTGCCGGACAGGTGACGGGCATCGACAGCTTTGAAATTGGCCAGATGGTGGGTCGTCAGCTACCGTTTATGACCATTATCGTCCTGTTCTGGATCATGGCGATTATGGACGGCTGGCGCGGTATTAAAGAGACGTGGCCTGCGGTCGTGGTTGCAGGTGGTTCATTTGCCATCGCACAGTATCTCAGTTCCAACTTCATTGGGCCGGAACTGCCGGACATTATCTCTTCGCTGGTATCGCTGCTCTGCCTGACACTGTTCCTCAAACGCTGGCAGCCAGTACGCGTTTTCCGCTTCGGCGATCTGGGTGCATCGCAGGTTGATATGACGCTGGCTCACACAGGTTACACGGCGGGTCAGGTGCTGCGAGCCTGGACACCGTTCCTGTTCCTGACCGCCACCGTAACACTTTGGAGTATCCCGCCGTTTAAAGCACTGTTCGCTTCGGGCGGAGCGCTGTATGAATGGGTGATCAACATTCCGGTGCCGTATCTCGACAAACTGGTTGCTCGTATGCCGCCGGTGGTCAGCGAAGCTACCGCCTATGCCGCCGTGTTTAAGTTTGACTGGCTCTCTGCCACCGGCACCGCCATTCTGTTTGCTGCGCTGCTCTCGGTTGTCTGGCTGAAGATGAAACCATCTGACGCTCTCAGCACCTTCGGCAGCACGCTGAAAGAACTGGCGCTGCCCATCTACTCCATCGGTATGGTGCTGGCGTTCGCCTTTATCTCGAACTATTCCGGGCTGTCGTCAACACTGGCGCTGGCACTGGCGCACACCGGCCATGCATTCACCTTCTTCTCGCCGTTCCTCGGCTGGCTGGGGGTATTCCTGACCGGGTCGGATACGTCATCTAACGCTCTGTTTGCCGCTCTGCAAGCCACTGCCGCACAACAAATTGGCGTCTCTGACCTGTTGCTGGTTGCCGCCAATACCACCGGCGGTGTTACCGGGAAGATGATCTCCCCGCAATCCATCGCCATCGCCTGTGCGGCGGTAGGTCTGGTTGGCAAAGAGTCAGACCTGTTCCGCTTTACTGTCAAACACAGCCTGATATTCACCTGTATGGTCGGCGTGATCACCACGCTTCAGGCTTACGTCTTAACGTGGATGATTCCTTAATGATTGCTACACCCAGACGCCTGTCAGACGAAGTTGCCTCCCGTGTGCGGGCGCTGATTGATGAAAAACAGCTGGAGGCGGGCATGAAGCTGCCCGCTGAACGCCAACTGGCGATGCAACTCGGCGTGTCGCGTAATTCACTGCGCGAAGCGCTGGCAAAACTGGTGAGCGAAGGCGTACTTCTTAGTCGTCGCGGTGGTGGCACATTTGTGCGCTGGCGTCATGACGCGTGGTCGGAGCAAAACATCGTCCAGCCGCTGAAAACGCTGATGGCCGATGATCCGGATTACAGTTTCGATATTCTGGAAGCCCGCTACGCCATTGAAGCCAGCACCGCATGGCATGCAGCAATGCGTGCCACGCCTGGCGACAAAGAAAAGATTCAGCTTTGTTTTGAAGCAACGCTCAGCGAAGACCCGGACCTCGCTTCGCAAGCGGACGTTCGTTTTCATCTGGCGATTGCCGAAGCCTCGCATAACATCGTGCTGCTACAAACCATGCGTGGTTTCTTTGATGTTCTGCAATCCTCGGTGATGCAAAGCCGTCAACGGATGTATCTCGTGCCGCCCATTTTTTCACAACTGACCGAGCAGCATCAGGCGGTCATTGACGCCATTTTTGCCGGGGATGCCGACGGGGCGCGTAAAGCGATGATGGCGCATCTCAGTTTTGTCCACAGCACCATGAAAAGATTCGATGAAGATCAGGCGCGCCGTGCACGTATTACCCGCCTGCCCGGTGAGCATAATGAGCATTCGAGGGAGAAAAACGCATGATTATTTCTGCAGCCAGCGATTATCGCGCCGCAGCACAACGCATTCTGCCGCCGTTCCTGTTCCACTATATGGATGGCGGCGCATATTCTGAATATACCCTGCGTCGTAACATGGAAGATTTATCAGAAGTGGCGCTGCGCCAGCGTATTCTGAAAAACATGTCCGACTTAAGTCTGGAAACGACATTGTTTAATGAGAAATTGTCGATGCCAGTAGCGCTGGCTCCAGTGGGCTTGTGCGGCATGTATGCGCGACGCGGCGAAGTTCAAGCCGCAAAAGCGGCGGATGCGCACGGCATTCCGTTTACCCTCTCGACGGTTTCCGTTTGCCCGATTGAGGAAGTCGCACCCGCCATCAAGCGCCCAATGTGGTTCCAGCTTTACGTACTGCGCGATCGCGGTTTTATGCGTAACGCACTGGAGCGAGCAAAAGCCGCGGGGTGTTCTACGCTGGTTTTCACCGTGGATATGCCAACGCCGGGCGCGCGTTACCGTGATGCGCATTCGGGTATGAGCGGCCCAAATGCGGCAATGCGCCGCTACTTGCAGGCGGTGACTCATCCACAATGGGCGTGGGATGTGGGCCTGAATGGTCGTCCGCATGACTTAGGCAATATCTCAACTTACCTCGGCAAACCGACTGGGCTGGAAGATTACATCGGCTGGCTGGGGAATAACTTCGATCCGTCCATCTCCTGGAAAGACCTTGAGTGGATCCGCGATTTCTGGGATGGCCCGATGGTGATCAAAGGGATCCTCGACCCAGAAGATGCCCGTGATGCGGTACGCTTTGGCGCTGACGGGATTGTGGTTTCTAACCACGGCGGTCGTCAGTTAGATGGCGTGCTCTCTTCTGCCCGCGCACTGCCTGCTATTGCGGATGCGGTGAAAGGTGATATCGCCATTCTGGCAGATAGCGGCATTCGTAACGGGCTTGATGTCGTGCGTATGATTGCGCTCGGTGCCGACACCGTACTGCTGGGTCGTGCTTTCCTGTATGCGCTGGCAACAGCAGGCCAGGCTGGCGTGGCTAACCTGCTGAATCTGATCGAAAAAGAGATGAAAGTGGCGATGACGCTGACGGGCGCGAAATCGATCAGTGAAATTACGCAAGATTCGTTGGTGCAGGGACTGGGTAAAGAGTTGCCTGCGGCGCTGGCTCCGATGGCGAAAGGGAATGCGGCATAGTCGTTTGAGCCCCCTAACCCTCTGGGGAGAGGACCGGGGTGAGGGGAAAAGGCCGCACGGCTCACCAATTTTCTGCTATCCTGCCCCCGCACTAAGGGGGCAGTATGCTAAACATCGTACTTTACGAACCAGAAATTCCGCCAAATACTGGCAACATCATCCGTCTTTGCGCTAATACCGGCTTTCGTCTGCATATCATCGAACCGATGGGATTTGCCTGGGACGATAAGCGCCTGCGCCGCGCGGGGCTGGACTACCACGAGTTTACCGCCGTTACGCGTCATCATGACTACAGCGCGTTCCTCGAAGCAGAAAATCCCCAGCGCCTGTTTGCTCTCACTACAAAAGGTACGCCCGCACATAGCGCCGTAAGCTATCAGGATGGCGACTATCTGATGTTCGGCCCGGAAACACGCGGCCTGCCAGCAAGCATTCTTGATGCCCTGCCCGCTGAACAAAAAATTCGGATTCCGATGGTGCCGGACAGCCGCAGCATGAACCTGTCCAATGCGGTTTCGGTAGTGGTGTATGAAGCCTGGCGGCAGCTGGGGTATCCGGGAGCGGTATTGAGAGATTAGTTACGCCAGGCCGGATAGATGATTACATCGCATCCGGCACGATCACAGAACGTCAGATCCCATCCCCATACTCAAACGTATGGTTAATACCGTTGAAATGCTGGTCCATATCCATTGATGGCTTATCGCTGTCTGGTTTACCGACAATGCGTGCCGGAACGCCAGCGGCGGTAGTATGCGGCGGCACCGGTTGCAGCACCACGGAACCTGCGCCAATCTTCGCGCCGCGCCCAACTTCAATATTGCCGAGAATTTTCGCGCCCGCGCCAATCATCACGCCTTCACGAATTTTCGGGTGACGGTCACCGCTGGTTTTCCCAGTACCGCCAAGGGTGACGGATTGCAGAATCGACACGTCGTTTTCAATCACCGCCGTTTCACCAACGACGATGCCCGTCGCATGGTCGAGCATAATGCCACGGCCAATTTTTGCTGCCGGGTGAATATCGACCTGGAACGTCACAGAAACCTGGTTTTGCAGAAAAATAGCCAGTGCGCGACGGCCCTGATTCCACAGCCAGTGACCGATGCGATACGCCTGCAAGGCATGAAAACCTTTCAGGTATAACAACGGCGTTGAGTATTTATCGACTGCCGGGTCGCGGGTACGCACCGCCTGAATATCACAGGCCGCAGAGGCGATCATTTCCGGGTCAGCGGCGTAGGCTTCTTCAACCACTTCGCGGATAGCAATGGCAGGCATGATTGGCGATGACAGCTTGTTCGCCAGCATGTAGCTCAGCGCACTGCCAAGGTTTTCGTGCTTGAGTAGTGTCGCGTGGTAAAAACTGGCCAGCATTGGCTCACAGTCCGCCAGCGTTCTGGCTTCAGCTTTAATATTGTTCCAGACAATTTCCAGTTCTTCACACGACATTGCTTACTCCACACGATGAGATAATGACCGGCCCGTTCTGCGCGGGCCGGGTCATAGCGGTAACAAAGGTTCCCTGAGGTTAGTGGCTGCTGCGCTCGTCCTTGCGTGCACGACCTAGTAAAGTCAATGCTGCCTCGCGCGCGTTTTTTCCGCAATATAATACTTGATAAATTTCCTCGGTTATTGGCATTTCAACGCCGAAGCGATGCGCCAACTCGCGGACTTCTTTCGTATTGCGGTAGCCTTCCACCACCTGACCAATCTTCTCCTGCGCGCTTTGTACATCCATGCCCTGACCGAGCATCATGCCAAAACGGCGGTTACGCGACTGGTTGTCGGTACAGGTAAGCACCAGATCGCCCAGCCCCGCCATGCCCATAAAGGTGGCAGGATCGGCACCCAGCGCCGCGCCAAGACGCGACATCTCAGCCAGGCCACGGGTAATTAGCGCCGTTCGTGCATTCGCGCCAAAACCGATACCGTCGGACATCCCCGCGCCAATGGCAATGACGTTTTTCACCGCGCCGCCAAGCTGGACGCCAATGAAATCCGGATTGCTGTAAACGCGGAAACTTTTGCCACAGTGCAGCAACTGCTGGAGATCATCGGCGAAGGTCTGGTCGGTAGAGGCCAGCGAAATAGCCGTCGGTAAACCTGCCGCCAGTTCTTTCGCAAATGTTGGGCCAGAGATAACCGCTAGCGGAATTTGATCGCCTAACGCCTCACGCGCCACGTCCTGTAACAGACGCCCGGTTTCCGCTTCCAGACCTTTAGTCGCCCACACCAGACGCGCATCAGAACGCATCAGCGGTTTAATCTGGCGCAGCACTTCACCAAAGACATGGCTGGGTACGACGACAAGAATATTACGGCTGGCTGCCAGCGCGGTGGCGAGATCGCTTTCAAGATGGAGCGTATCGGGAAAAGGCACATCGGGGAGAAACGCGGCGTTACAGCGGTCGCGTTCAAGCGTTGCGATATGTTCAGGGTCATGGCCCCAGAGGACAACCTCGTGGCCATTTCTTGCCAGGGTGATGGCAAGAGCGGTGCCGTACGAGCCGGCACCGATCACAGTCATTGAAGCATTACGTTGGTTCATCAGGCATCCTGATGTTCTTCAGTACCTTCGCCAGCCTGCTGCTGCAAATAGTTCATGAACAGCGCATCGAAGTTAACCGGCGCAAGGTTCAGTTGCGGGAATGTACCGCGGGATACCATGCTGGTGATGCATTCACGAGCATACGGGAACAGAATGTTCGGGCAGTATGCGCCCAGGCAATGTGCCAGCTGGGTGCCTTCGATACCCGCGATGGAGAAAATACCGCCCTGCTGAACTTCACACAGGAACGCAGTTTCTTCGCCCAGGGATGCCGTTACGGTAACACGCAGTACCACTTCGTAAACGTCATCTGCCAGTTGAGAAGATGCCGTATCCAGATCAAGTTTAACTTCTGGCTGCCAATCTTTCTGGAAAACGTGCGGCGCGTTCGGCGCTTCGAAAGAAATATCCTTGGTATAAATACGTTGGATCTGGAAAGTCATTTCGGTGTTGTTTTGTTCTGACATGTGTAGAAAACCCTTAAGTGTTGTCCTTAAATACTGCGCAATGTAATGCCAACGTTCACACGTTATTTCAGCAGGGGATCCAGTCCACCACGTGCATCCAATGCATACAAGTCATCACAGCCGCCAATGTGCTGTGCGTCAATAAAAATCTGGGGAACCGTGGTGCGACCGCTGCGTTTGATCATCTCTTCACGCTTAGCGGCGTTGCCATCGATCGGCAGCTCCTGAAAACTCACGCCCTTGCTGCTCAGCAGTGCTTTTGCACGATGGCAATACGGGCAGGTTTCTTTGGTATAGATTTCAACATTGGCCATAACTTAGCTCCTGTTTTTTACCCTGAAATTTCATGTTGCAGGGCGGCAGCAAAATGGAGTGTCCCCAGAAGCTTATAACAATAAGTCGCTGGGGGCATAATTGCAGCTAACGGCCTGCATCATGAAAGACGACAGGTAAATTATTTGCCGCGCACCAGAGGCAAGTTTTCGCCAGCCCAGCCAGCGACGCCGTCTTTCAGCACGAATACTTGCGCAAAACCAGCTTTCGTCAGCGCGTTTGCAGGCTCCTGGCACTGCATGCCAGAACCGTCTACCACGATAACCGGTTTGTCTTTGTGCTTCTCAAGCTCACCAACATTGTTGGCTTTGATTTCGCTCGGCAACAGATTGATAGAACCTGCGATATGGCCTTTACGGAAGTCATCACGCTGACGTAAATCCACAACCACAGCGTCTTCTTTGTTGATCAGACGCGTAGCTTCACCACGAGTAATCACCTTCACTTTCGAGGTCAGGCTCTTAAACGTAGTGACAAGAACCGCCACCAGTAACGCGATCCAGGCGATACTCAGTATGGGATGACGGCCAACAAATTGCATAATTTCTTGCATGGGGGGTAACAACTCCCGACGTAGTGATTAAAAAAACCAGGAAAGGAGTATACCTGCGCAGTGCGGCAAATACAGCCAGCGCGTTAACTGGAATGCAATTTTGCGGGGCGCTACGAAAAAAAATCGCAAATCTGGCATCGGCTTGCCGCGAGCGGTCGTATATTTTGATCTTCAGAGGCTATTTTATCGATTCAGCTGTAGTAAAATTACGCAAATTTTGACTCTTGAGTATGAGGTTGTCGCAATGTCGGTTTCTAAAAAACCTATGGTACTGGTGATTCTGGATGGCTATGGCTATCGCGAAGAACAGCAGGATAACGCCATTTTTAGTGCTAAAACCCCGGTAATGGATGCACTGTGGGCCAATCGTCCGCATACCCTGATCGACGCTTCCGGTCTGGAAGTCGGTCTGCCTGACCGTCAGATGGGTAACTCCGAAGTAGGCCACGTTAACCTGGGTGCCGGCCGCATCGTGTATCAGGACCTGACTCGTCTGGACGTTGAAATCAAAGATCGCGCTTTCTTTGCTAATCCAGTACTGACTGGTGCGGTAGATAAAGCGAAAAACGCAGGCAAAGCAGTACACATTATGGGTCTGCTCTCCGCAGGCGGCGTACACAGCCACGAAGATCACATCATGGCGATGGTAGAACTGGCAGCTGAACGCGGCGCAGAAAAAATCTATCTGCACGCATTCCTTGACGGTCGAGACACTCCGCCGCGCAGTGCTGAATCTTCGCTGAAAAAATTCGAAGAGAAATTTGCCGCGCTGGGTAAAGGCCGCGTAGCGTCCATCATTGGTCGTTACTACGCCATGGACCGCGACAACCGTTGGGATCGCGTTGAAAAAGCCTATGACCTGCTGACTCTGGCGCAGGGTGAGTTCCAGGCCGATACTGCCGTTGCTGGTTTGCAGGCTGCTTATGCTCGCGACGAAAACGACGAATTCGTGAAAGCGACCGTTATCCGTGCGGAAGGCCAGCCAGATGCGGCAATGGAAGACGGCGACGCGCTGATTTTCATGAACTTCCGTGCTGACCGTGCGCGTGAAATCACTCGTGCATTCGTGAACGCTGATTTTGACGGCTTCGCGCGTAAGAAAGTGGTTAACGTCGATTTCGTGATGCTGACCGAATACGCCGCTGACATCAAAACCGCAGTGGCTTACCCACCGGCTTCCCTGGTTAATACCTTCGGCGAGTGGATGGCGAAAAACGACAAAACTCAGCTGCGTATTTCCGAAACTGAGAAATATGCTCACGTCACTTTCTTCTTTAACGGTGGTGTAGAAGAGTCGTTCAAAGGCGAAGACCGCATTCTGATCAACTCGCCGAAAGTCGCTACCTACGACCTGCAGCCGGAAATGAGCTCCGCAGAGCTGACCGAAAAACTGGTTGCGGCAATCAAGAGCGGCAAATACGACACCATTATCTGTAACTATCCGAACGGCGACATGGTAGGTCACACCGGGGTGATGGAAGCGGCGGTTAAAGCGGTAGAAGCGCTGGATCACTGTGTTGCAGAAGTGACAAAAGCCGTTGAGTCCGTGGGTGGACAACTGCTGATCACCGCTGACCACGGTAACGCTGAACAGATGCGCGATCCGGCAACGGGTCAGGCACACACGGCACACACCAACCTGCCAGTTCCGCTGATTTACGTTGGTGATAAGAACGTGAAAGCGGTTGAAGGCGGTAAACTTTCTGACATCGCACCGACCATGTTGTCGCTGATGGGGATGGAAATCCCGCAAGAGATGACTGGTAAGCCGCTGTTCATCGTGGAATAATCCCTCCCCATGAGGGGAAAGGCGATTAATACCATGACACGGGCCACGAAACCGCGCAGGTTTGCAGTCAGGCCCATCATTTACGCCAGCGTTCTTAGCGCTGGCGTATTGTTGTGCACGTTTTCCGCCCACGCGGATGACCGCGACCAACTCAAGTCTATTCAGGCCGATATCGCCGCGAAAGAGCGCGCGGTACGCCAACAGCAGCAACAACGCTCAAGCCTGCTTGCTCAGCTGAAAAAGCAGGAAGAGGCAATCTCCGAAGCCACCCGCAAGCTGCGCGAAACGCAAAACACGCTCAATCAACTGAATAAACAGATTGATGAGATGAACGCGTCGATTGCCAAACTGGAGCAGCAAAAAGCCGCCCAGGAACGCAGCCTCGCCGCGCAACTGGATGCCGCGTTTCGTCAGGGTGAACATACCGGTATTCAGCTGATTCTCAGCGGTGAAGAAAGCCAGCGTGGTCAACGATTGCAGGCTTACTTCGGCTATCTCAACCAGGCGCGACAAGAAACCATCGCCCAGTTGAAGCAAACGCGTGAAGAAGTCGCCATGCAGCGTGCTGAACTGGAAGAGAAACAAAGCGAACAACAAACGCTGTTATATGAGCAGCGCGCCCAACAGGCGAAACTGACTCAGGCGCTGAACGAGCGTAAAAAGACGCTGGCGGGGCTGGAATCTTCCATCCAGCAAGGTCAGCAGCAGCTAAGTGAACTGCGTGCCAACGAATCCCGTCTGCGTAACAGCATTGCCCGTGCAGAAGCGGCAGCGAAAGCGCGTGCTGAACGTGAAGCGCGCGAAGCTCAGGCGGTTCGCGACCGTCAGAAAGAAGCGACGCGTAAAGGCACCACCTACAAACCGACCGAAAGCGAAAAATCGCTGATGTCCCGAACTGGTGGTCTGGGCGCGCCGCGCGGTCAGGCATTCTGGCCGGTTCGTGGGCCAACGCTGCATCGCTATGGCGAACAGCTACAAGGCGAACTGCGTTGGAAAGGGATGGTTATCGGTGCTTCTGAAGGTACTGAAGTTAAAGCGATTGCCGACGGTCGGGTGATTCTGGCCGACTGGCTGCAAGGCTACGGTCTGGTGGTGGTGGTTGAGCACGGTAAAGGCGACATGAGTCTTTACGGCTATAATCAGAGCGCACTGGTGAGCGTTGGTTCGCAGGTTCGCGCGGGCCAGCCAATTGCACTGGTGGGCAGCAGTGGTGGTCAGGGTCGGCCTTCACTCTATTTCGAAATTCGCCGCCAGGGTCAGGCGGTCAATCCACAACCGTGGTTGGGAAGATAAGTTTTGTTTCCATTTCGTCGTAACGTTCTTGCATTTGCCGCGCTGTTGGCGCTCTCCTCCCCCGTAATTGCTGGCAAACTAGCCATCGTCATTGATGATTTTGGTTATCGCCCGCACAACGAAAACCAGGTGCTGGCAATGCCCTCCGCGATCTCCGTCGCCGTGTTACCCGATTCACCGCACGCCAGAGAGATGGCGACCAAAGCGCATAACAGCGGTCACGAAGTGTTGATCCATCTGCCAATGGCACCGTTGAGTAAACAGCCGCTGGAGAAAAACACGCTGCGCCCGGAGATGAGCAGCGACGAAATTGAGCGCATTATTCGTAGTGCGGTCAATAACGTGCCCTATGCCGTGGGAATCAACAACCACATGGGCAGCAAAATGACCTCTAACCTGTTTGGTATGCAGAAAGTGATGCAGGCGCTGGCGCGTTACAATCTTTACTTCCTCGACAGCGTAACCATCGGTAATACCCAGGCGATGCGCGCCGCACAAGGCACTGGCGTGAAGGTTATTAAACGGAAGGTGTTCCTCGACGATTCGCAAAATGAAGCGGATATTCGTGTACAGTTTAATCGTGCAATTGACCTGGCGCGTCGCAACGGTTCGACCATCGCCATTGGTCATCCACATCCCTCAACGGTACGCGTATTGCAACAAATGGTTTATAACCTGCCGCCAGACATTACGCTGGTGAAAGCCAGCAGCTTGCTGAATGAACCGCAGGTCGATACGTCTACGCCACCGAAAAATACGGTGCCCAACGCGCCGCGTAATCCGTTCCGTGGCGTGAAGCTGTGTAAACCGAAAAAACCGCTGGAGCCAGTTTATGCGAATCGCTTCTTTGAAGTATTAAGCGAAAGCATCAGCCAGAGCACGCTGATCGTTTACTTCCAGCATCAGTGGCAAGGCTGGGGCAAACAGCCCGAAGCGGCGAAGTTTAACGCTAGCGCAAATTAAAGGCGCTACGCGTAATGCGATGGTGCGATCGTGTTTTGTCGCGCCATTGCCATAAGCGGAAAGACCACAGTAATGCCTGATAACCCACCTTTACGCTGCGGACATTAGTAATCAGGCGCTTATACATGCCGGAAGTAAATATCTCAGCAATCATCCGTTGGCGGATAATAATATCTGGCTCTTTGCGCACCGCATGGCAAACACGCAATGCTTCGTAAGTTATTTGCTGATGAAATTCCGGATAAATTGTAATTTTGCCGGCATAATTTCGATTTAATTTCTCCAGCAGGCGGGTAATCTTAATATAGTGACGTTGATAATTAAGGTTTTTATTCCCTTGTCTATTCAACCGACTCACTGACGTATTATGCAGATAATATTTATATAACGATTGCTCGGTATATCGCGCACGCAGCGCGTTAAACATAAATTCTGTTGTCCAGACAATATCCTGATGATGTAATCCGGCAATAAATTTAATGTTATTTTTTACAATAACATCGCGGCGATAAACGCCCATCCAGACAACGTGAGTCCAGCGGCGAGAAGAAAGTCCCATCCGCAGCCAGTCCGGGCCGGTTAATACGCCGGTTGAGCGTATGCGATCGGTGGGAATGGATTGCCAGGTTTTCCCCGTTTCACGAAAACACCAGTCAGCGTTGCACTGCGCCACGTCGAGATCGTCCTCTAACGCCATAGTCATCAGCGTTTCATACATGGTGGGATAGACTTCATCATCAGCATCGACAAAAGCAACATATTTGCCCGTCGCTGCCTCGATCCCGCGATTACGCGCCACCGATGCGCCAGCATTCGCCTGATGCAGCAAGCGAACATGTGGATGTTTTTCTGCGTAATGCTTTGCTATTTCAACAGAATTATCCGTTGATCCATCGTTAATAATAATAATTTCCAGAGCAGTCCAGGTTTGCGCAATTAAAGATTCCATGCAAGCGTTGAAATCATCTCCCGCATTATATAACGGGATAATAACACTTAGTTTATTGGTGCTGTTCATCATAAATTACCGACGACCTCTGAAGTTACCCTAACGTTGTACAGGCTTTGTATTAAGAAACCATTAAGCTTGTGAAATATTATTTTTACGGGTGAGAAAGTAACTTCAGGCTAGAGAGATAATGAATGCAGCAATATAAGATAACAGCGCAATTACGATATCTTTATTACACTGACAGGATTTTACATATTTAACGGATTATCCTCAGGAGAAAGGGCTGGAATACCAGCCCTTGTTCGTGTTAATCCCAGCTCAGAATAACTTTCCCGGACTGGCCAGAACGCATGGCATCAAAGCCTTTCTGGAAATCGTCGATGGAGAAACGATGGGTAATGATTGGCGAGAGATCCAGACCAGACTGAATCAGCGCCGCCATCTTGTACCAGGTTTCAAACATCTCACGACCGTAAATACCTTTAATGAACAGGCCTTTAAAGATCACTTTTGTCCAGTCGATAGACATATCAGACGGCGGGATACCCAGCATCGCAATACGACCACCGTGATTCATGGTGTCCAGCATCGTGCGAAACGCTGACGGCGCACCAGACATTTCCAGACCAACATCAAAGCCTTCAGTCATGCCCAGTTCTGCCATTACGTCGTTGAGATTCTCTTTCGCGACGTTAACCGCACGAGTGATACCCATTTTGCGCGCCAGCCCCAGACGGTATTCGTTAACATCAGTGATCACCACGTTGCGTGCACCAACGTGTTTCGCTACAGCCGCGGCCATAATACCAATTGGGCCTGCACCAGAAACCAGAACATCTTCGCCGACCAGATCAAACGATAGCGCCGTATGCACCGCATTTCCGAACGGGTCAAAAATTGCGGCTAAGTCATCAGAGATATTGTCGGGGATTTTGAAGGCGTTGAATGCCGGGATCACCAGATATTCGGCGAAGCAGCCCGGGCGATTAACACCAACGCCTATCGTGTTGCGGCACAAATGGGTACGACCACCACGACAGTTGCGGCAATGACCACAGGTGATATGGCCTTCGCCAGAAACGCGATCGCCGATCTTGAAGCCTTTCACTTCCTGACCGATGCCAACTACCTCACCAACATATTCATGGCCTACAACCATCGGTACTGGGATGGTTTTTTGCGACCACTCATCCCAGTTATAGATGTGAACGTCAGTCCCGCAGATGGCTGTTTTACGGATTTTAATCAGCAGATCGTTATGTCCGAGTTCCGGTTCAGGAACGTCGGTCATCCAGATGCCCTCTTCCGCTTTCAGTTTGGATAACGCTTTCATCTCACATCCTCACTCAGGCGATTACGCCCAGTTGTTTACCAATACGCGTGAACGCTTCTACCGCACGCGTAATTTGCTCAGGAGTATGCGCCGCAGACATCTGAGTACGAATACGCGCCTGACCTTTCGGAACGACCGGATAGAAGAAACCGGTGACGTAAATGCCCTCTTTTTGCAGCTCACGAGCAAATTTCTGCGCCACTACCGCATCGCCAAGCATGACCGGAATAATGGCGTGATCGGCTCCCGCCAGGGTAAAGCCCGCCGCCGACATTTGCTCACGGAACTGACGCGCATTCGCCCACAGACGGTCACGCAGCTCGCTACCCGCTTCAACCATCTCCAGCACTTTGATGGAAGCGGCGACAATCGCTGGTGCCAGCGAGTTGGAGAACAGGTACGGGCGAGAACGCTGGCGCAGCCACTCAACCACCTCTTTGCGCGCCGCGGTATAACCACCAGAAGCCCCGCCCAGTGCTTTACCGAGTGTTCCGGTGATAATATCGACCCGGCCCATCACATCGCAGTATTCATGAGAACCGCGACCGTTCTCACCGACAAAACCGACCGCATGGGAATCATCCACCATCACCAGCGCATCGTATTTATCGGCCAGATCGCAAACCCCTTTCAGGTTGGCAATTACGCCATCCATAGAGAACACGCCATCGGTGGCGATTAACACATGGCGCGCCCCTGATTCACGCGCTTCTTTCAGGCACGCTTCCAGCTCTTGCATATTGTTGTTGGCATAGCGATAGCGTTTGGCTTTGCACAGCCGCACGCCGTCGATGATCGAGGCATGGTTCAGAGCATCGGAGATAATGGCGTCTTCCGCGCCCAGCAGTGTTTCAAACAGACCGCCGTTGGCATCAAAACAGGAAGAGTAGAGAATCGCATCTTCCATGCCGAGAAATGCTGCCAGTTTCTGCTCAAGCTCTTTATGGCTATCCTGGGTGCCGCAGATAAATCGCACCGAAGCCATGCCGAAACCGTGAGAATCCATTCCCGCTTTTGCCGCCGCAATCAGCTCCGGATGATTCGCCAGTCCGAGATAGTTATTGGCGCAAAAGTTTATGACGTGACTTCCATCAGCCACAGTGATGTCTGCTTGCTGCGCAGACGTAATAATGCGTTCTTCTTTAAACAACCCTTCCGCCCTTGCGGTTTCCAGATCGTTAGTTAACTGCTGATAAAATTCTCCACGCATTGCGGTTCTCCAGACAGGGCAATTTCCAGCACATATTACCCAAACTTATAGTTCGCGACGAGATGACGCGTTAACACTTCTGTAAAATTTAGAATAAATAACGTCCATCCCCCTCACTTTCGGCGAATGGCTGAAGCCAACGCCGTGTAGTGATATGATAGAAGTATTCGTGTCTGAGATTGTCTCTGACTCCATAATTCGAAGGTTACAGTTATGATCATCGTTACCGGCGGCGCGGGCTTTATCGGCAGCAACATCGTTAAGGCCCTGAATGATAAAGGCATCACCGATATTCTGGTGGTGGACAACCTGAAAGACGGCACCAAGTTTGTGAACCTGGTGGACCTGGACATCGCGGACTATATGGATAAGGAAGACTTCCTGATCCAGATTATGGCGGGCGAAGAGTTCGGCGATGTCGAAGCGATTTTCCACGAAGGCGCGTGCTCTTCCACTACCGAGTGGGACGGCAAGTATATGATGGATAACAACTATCAATACTCCAAAGAGCTGCTGCACTACTGTCTGGAGCGCGAAATCCCGTTCCTGTACGCCTCTTCCGCAGCCACTTACGGCGGTCGCACCTCCGACTTTATTGAATCCCGCGAATACGAAAAACCACTGAATGTCTACGGTTATTCGAAGTTCCTGTTTGATGAATATGTTCGTCAAATCCTGCCAGAAGCGAACTCGCAGATTGTTGGTTTCCGCTATTTCAACGTTTATGGACCGCGTGAAGGCCATAAAGGCAGCATGGCGAGCGTCGCTTTCCATCTCAACACCCAGCTTAACAACGGTGAGTCTCCGAAACTGTTCGAAGGTAGCGAGAACTTTAAACGCGACTTCGTCTACGTGGGCGACGTGGCTGATGTGAATCTGTGGTTCCTGGAAAATGGCGTTTCCGGCATCTTCAACCTCGGTACTGGCCGTGCGGAATCCTTCCAGGCAGTAGCAGATGCAACGCTTGCTTATCACAAGAAAGGTCAGATCGAATACATTCCGTTCCCGGATAAACTGAAAGGCCGCTATCAGGCGTTTACTCAGGCGGATCTGACTAATCTGCGCGCTGCGGGTTACGACAAACCGTTCAAAACCGTTGCTGAAGGTGTAACGGAATACATGGCCTGGCTGAATCGCGACGCATAAGAGCTCTGCATGAAAATACTGGTGATCGGCCCGTCTTGGGTTGGCGACATGATGATGTCGCAAAGTCTCTATCGCACGCTCCAGGCGCGCTATCCCCAGGCGATAATCGACGTGATGGCACCGGCATGGTGCCGTCCATTATTATCGCGGATGCCGGAAGTTAACGAAGCTATCCCTATGCCTCTCGGTCACGGGGCGCTGGAAATCGGCGAACGCCGCAAACTGGGTCATAGTCTGCGTGAAAAGCGCTACGACCGCGCCTACGTCTTACCCAACTCCTTCAAATCTGCATTAGTGCCTTTCTTCGCGGGTATTCCTCATCGCACCGGCTGGCGCGGCGAGATGCGCTACGGTTTACTCAACGATGTACGTGTGCTCGATAAAGAAGCCTGGCCGCTAATGGTGGAACGCTATGTGGCGCTGGCCTATGACAAAGGCGTGATGCGTACCGCACAAGATCTACCAAAACCGTTGTTATGGCCGCAATTGCAAGTGAGCGAAGGTGAAAAATCGTATGCCTGTAACCAATTTTCGCTCTCATCAGAACGTCCGATGATTGGCTTTTGCCCGGGTGCGGAGTTTGGCCCGGCGAAACGCTGGCCACACTACCACTATGCAGAGCTGGCAAAGCAGCTGATTGATGAAGGTTATCAGGTGGTTCTGTTTGGCTCTGCGAAAGATCATGAGGCGGGCAATGAGATTCTTGCCGCATTGAATACCGAGCAGCAGGCTTGGTGTCGTAATCTGGCTGGCGAAACGCAGCTTGAGCAGGCAGTCATTTTGATTGCCGCCTGTAAAGCCATTGTCACTAACGATTCTGGCCTGATGCACGTTGCTGCGGCGCTCAATCGTCCACTGGTTGCTCTGTATGGGCCGAGCAGTCCGGACTTTACGCCGCCGCTTTCCCATAAAGCGCGCGTGATCCGCCTGATTACCGGCTATCACAAAGTGCGTAAAGGCGATGCCGCAGAAGGATATCACCAGAGTTTGATCGACATTACTCCCCAGCGCGTACTGGAAGAACTCAACGCGCTATTGTTACAAGAGGAAGCCTGACGGATGCGGGTTCTGATCGTTAAAACATCGTCGATGGGCGATGTTCTCCATACGCTGCCCGCGCTCACCGATGCCCAGCAGGCAATTCCGGGGATTAAGTTTGATTGGGTGGTGGAAGAGGGATTCGCACAGATTCCTTCCTGGCACGCCGCCGTTGAGCGAGTTGTTCCGGTGGCGATACGACGCTGGCGCAAAGCCTGGTTCTCGGCCCCCATAAAAGCGGAACGGAAAGCGTTTCGTGCAGCCCTTCAGGCAGAAAACTATGACGCAATTATCGACGCCCAAGGGCTGGTAAAAAGCGCAGCGCTGGTGACACGTTTAGCACATGGCGTTAAGCATGGAATGGACTGGCAAACCGCTCGCGAGCCTTTAGCCAGCCTGTTTTACAATCGCAAACATCATATTGCGAAACAGCAGCATGCCGTAGAACGTACCCGTGAACTGTTCGCAAAAAGCCTTGGGTATAGCAAACCGCAGGCCCAGGGCGATTATGCTATTGCGCAGCATTTCCTGACAAATCCACTACCGGATGCTGGGGAGTATGCTGTATTCCTTCATGCGACCACCCGCGATGATAAACACTGGCCGGAAGAGCACTGGCGAGAATTAATTGGTTTACTGGCAGGTTCAGGGATTCGAATTAAACTACCGTGGGGAGCGCCGCATGAAGAAGAGCGGGCAAAAAGGCTGGCGGAAGGCTTTGATTATGTCGACGTACTGCCGAAGATGACTCTGGAAGGCGTTGCCCGTGTGCTGGCTGGAGCTAAATTTGTTGTGTCAGTCGATACAGGATTAAGCCATTTAACTGCGGCACTCGATAAACCCAATATCACAGTTTATGGGCCGACAGACCCGGGATTAATTGGCGGTTATGGGAAGAATCAGGTAGTTTGCATGGCACCGGGGAAAAGTTTAATTAATCTCAACGGTCAAGCAGTTTTGGAAAAATTATCATCATTATAAAGGTAAAACATGCCAACCTTCATTAAATTTCACTCATGGAAACCTTACACTCTGAAATCATCTGTGATTCTAGAGATAATGACTTATATATTATGTTTTTTTTCATTGATAATTGCATTCATCGATAACACTTTCAGCATAAAGATATATAATATCACTGCTATAGTTTGCTTGTTATCACTAATTTTACGTGGCAGACAAGGAAATTATAATATAAAAAACCTTATCCTTCCACTTTCTATATTTTTTATAGGATTGCTTGATTTAATTTGGTATTCTGTGTTTAAAGTAGACAACTCTCCATTTCGTGCTACTTACCACAGTTATTTAAATACTGCTAAAATATTTATATTTGGATCTTTTATTGTTTTTTTAGCACTAACTAGCCAGCTAAAAACAAAAAAAGAAAGTGTGTTATACATTTTATATTCCCTGTCATTTATAATTGCTGCATATGCAATTTATACTAATAGCATTCATGAATATGACCGCATTTCTTTTGGTATAGGAGCGGCAACAGGAGCAGCATATTCAACAATGCTAATAGGGATAGTTAGTGGTGTTGCAATTCTTTATACTAAAAAAAACCATCCTTTTTTATTTTTATTAAATAGTTGCGCGGTACTTTATGTTCTGGCACTGACACAAACCAGAGCAACTCTACTCCTTTTCCCTGTAATTTGTGCTGTTGCACTAATTACATATTACAATAAATCCCCAAAAAAATTCACTTCCGCTATTGTTCTTCTAATTGCTATATTGGCCAGTGTTGTAATTATATTTAATAAACCAATTCAATATCGCTATAACGAAGCATTAAATGATTTAAACAGTTATACCAATGCTAATAGCGTGACTTCCTTAGGTGCAAGACTGGCAATGTACGAAATTGGTTTTGATTTATTCAAAGAATCGCCTTTTTCATTTAGATCTGCAGAGTCGCGCGCTGAAAGTATGAATTTGTTAGTCGCAGAAAACAATAGACTAAGAGGGGCATTGGATTTTGCTAACGTACACCTACATAATGAGATAATTGAAGCAGGGTCACTGAAAGGTCTGATGGGGATTTTTTCCACCCTTTTCCTCTATTTTTCACTATTTTATACAGTATATAAAAAACGCGCATTGGGTTTGTTGATATTAACGCTCGGCATTGTGGGGATTGGACTCAGTGATGTGATCATATGGGCACGCAGCATTCCAATTATCGTTATATCCGCGATAGTCCTCTTACTCGTTATTAATAATCGCAACAATACTATTAATCAAGAATAGACAAGTTTAAGAAGTGAGTTTTAACTCACTTCTTATCTATACAACTTAATCTCTTTACTGAATCAGTTAAAGTTTCAGTATCGATATCTTTTATCGTAAATGTTGGAGATACTATTTGTATAGATTGATGATTATTCGGGGCCCAAATTAAATGTGAGGGATATTCCGGAGTACGTGAATTAGGATAAAATGCAAGCGTTGGTTTATGATAAGCCGCAGCGATATGAACAAGAGCTGTATCAACAGAAATGACAAAATCGCTATACCGGGTCAACGCAACAGTATAAATAAACTCGTCAAATGGTAGTGTTTCAATTTCAGGTATTGGTATTGTCAATAAATCTTGTGGTAACCCGGTAAATATCACTCGATAATTTTCAAACTGTGCTTTCACTTCTTGATATATAATTTTTATTTGCTCAAAGGTAAGTCGGCATATTTTTTTTGCACCTAATGGGTTAATGATGATTATTCTTGTATTTCCAATAAAATCTTTTATTTTATTTTCAACATCTACAGGTAAATGCAAGTCGTAGTCGGTGGAAAATTCACCCTCACCATAAATATGCTTCAGTATTTCTGTTGCTCGTGTACTCATATGTTCTTTTAAACATTCATCGTGGGGATGGTAAAATGAATAGTAACGCTTATACCATTGATCAAAACCCAGAATGTAAGAATCTTTTAAACTTGATAATATTAAACTATGATTAAATGAGGGCATTGTTTCAAAGGGGTCTAATACAATATCGAACTGTAAATCCCGCAGATGCTTACATAGAGTAAGCATTTTAAGGGAACCCGTCGATTCTTTGATACAGAACTCAAATATATTTTTATTATTAGAGAGAAACTCCCCACCCTTTCTATTTGTGAGAATGGTTATTTTAACTCCTTTACTATAAAGCTCACGATAAATCGAACTTAATACAATTAGATCACCGAGTTTATTATTATCATGAATGATTAGGCATGATTTAATTTGTGCTGGCCCTGTAACTTGGTTATTGATTTTCTTACGAAATAAAAAAGAAAGGAAATTAATTTTGATTTTGTTTATATAAAATCTTTTCTTTTTGTGAAAAGTTCCTAAACGCATTTTTATACCATATTATTTTAGTTTCAGGATAACTAATTAGCATAAGAATCAGTTGAAGCTTTATATTGCATTTTTTTTCTTGTCTTATCCTTTGACTCTTCCGTACTGATATCTTGAAGTTTAATAAATGGAATTACATCGTAAGAAATAGCCGTATCATCTGATAAATTATAAATATTAATATCTTTTACATTATCATGCATAAAACGGAAAAATGGCAAGATTTTAAATAAATCCCTACTTAATTCCGAGGGCATGGGATTCTTATTCTCGTCATAGAAACGCGAACAACTACCCGTTAAATCAAGACCGGAACAAATAATCCGTGCATACTTAAGTGAATATGCTATTTGAATTGCAGCAAAGGCAATAGTATGGCATGAGCAATAACCAAGACTAATGTCCTTGCAAAATCCGACCAGA
The DNA here is from genome assembly GCF_963883145.1 of Escherichia sp. E4385. Classification (NCBI taxonomy): domain Bacteria; kingdom Pseudomonadati; phylum Pseudomonadota; class Gammaproteobacteria; order Enterobacterales; family Enterobacteriaceae; genus Escherichia; species Escherichia sp. E4385. The sequence continues at coordinate 68,614 of NZ_CAWOOJ010000022.1, read as the reverse complement.
CGACCTTTTTTAGACAACGGTACAGAGATCAGCAGTTCTTTGTGAATCTGTCTCAAAATATTAAATTTAATCTTCTTTATAAAACCACCTTTTTCCCGGCGGTAAAAAGACCGTAATACAAGACAGTTCTGGAGGATATAAAGTTTATCTTCTTTGGAAGCGTGTTCATAAACGTCAACGTTTACTATAGTATAACGACTTCTCTGGCTAAATTTATAAAAATCATCACGACGCTGATGTAAAAAGCGGACATCTGTAAGTACATATATGAAAGGAACGATATTATGACTTAACAAATATTGCGCAGAACCATTGACAGCAATAATATCCTTTGTTCGCAATGCTGACAAAGGTGTTTTTTGCGATGTGGGGCCAGAAAGAAAAATAATAACATCATCAGATGTTCTATTTTCAATCAGGTTTTCAACATCTTTTTTGTCAATGTATCTAATATTCTTCATGATAAACCTGTGAAATAAATAACTCCGCTTAAAACTGTCCGGGTGAAGACAGTAATTGTGGGTAATTCTATTTTAGCGCGCTGGTTTCCCTTTCAAACGCCGCATAAAATTGCGCATTTTTTTACGATATACTAAAAGATAATAGCCTAGATCTTTAATCTCATTTTTAATACCGTAATGACGCTCTAAGTCAATACGATCTTTCGCTTTACGCTGCGCTGAAGCACGTTTTCCGGAGAGATCAATAATTCGAACCTCGCCATTTTTTATAATGAAGTTACCACGATGGGGGTCGCCAGAAACCATGCCATGTTGATGTAAGGAATTAATTGATTGCTGAATTTTATTTTTTAGCACATCATCAATATCAGGCATATCACACAACTCTATGCCATCAATATACTCGATGATCATGATATAAGTATGGACAAATCGTAAGGTTTTCCGTTCAGCCAATAAATAAAAATCATTGAGTGTATTTAACCCTTCATTTCTTACTTTTTGGGTTTGCTCAAAAAGGCGTTCGTAATAATCACCTTTTAACAGAGACTTAAAGAAACGTTCGTTACGCTTAACTTTCGGAGAAAAAACCTTAAGAATCAATTTACCGTAATCGGTATCAATAAGCATAACTTTTGTATCATCAATAGAACGAAAAACCTTGATGATATTTATATTATAAGACAAGAAATCATTTAATACATTGAGATACTTTGAATTGTTTTCATCGGTAAAAACAACCAAGTCTTTGATCTTGCTCTTCTGAATCATAATAAACCAGTTAAATGTTATTTACGGTAATATTTTCGGCAAAGATAACAGACTCCTGCTATAATTCCTGAGATATATTTATGCTGTACTAAAAGATGTTTATATCTTTTTTTAAATTCAATAATTGATTTTGCATCTCGTGGAGAGTCATCTTTCCATGGTGAATTTTCTAAAGCTATTTTATAGTATTTTACCGATGGATAAATTGCCCATTTGTGCCACGGTTTAGTTGCACCTGTATAATGAATAAGCAGAGTACTTTCTGTAATCAGTTTTTTATAGTTTTGATGTGTTTTGTCTTTTAATTCACTTTTAATTGTATAAATTGTATTGTACTCACGAGGCAAAAATATTGTCATCCCTTTCAGTAAGATATTCATAACATCCTGATCAGGGTATTTATAAACATTATCTTTACTCATAAGAATAGACAACGCTTTTTCTGTTAGTTTTGCGTCAGCCCATTTTTTTAAGTCTAAATAAACGACGCCGGAATTAAAGTATTGCCCAAGTAATTCAGGATCAGACAACCTGGATACCGCCTTTTCCTGCATTGGCTCAACATCTTTAACAACAGCAGCTACCGCTCCGTTTAAATCCAGATGCAATAGTTGGCTAATATCGCCTTTACAAACAACATCTGCATCAAGATAAAGCAAACGATCAAGCGTTAAACCCAATAATTGAAATGCAAATAAACGGAAGTACATTGCTCTTGACCAGACCTGTGTACAAGGCAAGCACTGGAGCTTATCAGTGTTAATTCTATATAGCGTGATTCTTAATTGGTATTGCTCTGCAAGCTTTGCGACTTTTTGAAAAAAACCATCATTATAAACGTCAGCAATAATATAAAAATCAAGATTAATATTTCGATTGTTTAGCACAATTGATGTGATGGAAACACCTACACCATCAAGATAATTAGCATCGACACCATAGGCAACATTTAAACATTCAGAAGTATTTATATTAACTAGCCGATAATCCCAGGCTTTAACTTTATCTATCTCTATGGCAGGAAATGAGTCCACAATGCTACCCTTATATCATTACTTTATAGTTTCCCAGTTTTAATGCTTTATCTTTTCAATAAAATAAAAAAGATAATTGCTAAATCCTTTTAGATATCTATGCTTTTTAAGCATATGTTTTGCGCTATATCTTAATTGATTGCTATTGTTCGGTTTCAGCAACGCCGTACTCTTCCATGGCGAAGCATTTTTTGCCTCCATAAAGGCTTGTGATACAGGATAATCCCAGGCCCAATCATGCCAGGGCTTGGTTGGACCGATATAGTGGATAAAAATAGTATCGTTGGTTACTGGGTTTGTAAAACTTTCTTTGAGTTGATAGTTTAAGCTAAACTGGGTGTTATATTTTATATCAGCAAAAATAAGTCTGTCTGCCAGCAACATATTTAATACATCCTGATCAGGATGTGTTATTTTTTTGACTATTTCTGGATCATTTAGCATTGCAATGGCTCGTGCAGAAACCTGCTGAGCAGCCCATTGGTCAGTATTAATCAATAAAAAACCGGAGTTAAAGTAACCTTTAGCAATTCCCGCAACACCTAACGAATGTGCGCGTTTTTCCCACCAGTCAGTTTGCCCTTCTGTAACAACCATTGCGACTTTATTGTCAGGAAATGAGAAATTAATTAGTGGCTCAATAGTCCCCTGACAAATGATATCTGCATCCAGATAAAGGACTTTAGACGCCTTATTAATAAAGTAATCTGCAATAACAAAGCGAAAATATATTGCATGAGTCCAGTTCTTAGTGCTAGGCAATGAGCGGAGTCGATCAGCATTAATCAGATATATTTTAATTCTGGTTTTATACTGCAGCGCCAGGGCATCAAAATACTTACGATCATCATCACCAAAATAGTCAGTAAAAATATGGAAACACAATCGACTTCCTTCATTACACTTTAATATTGAAGCAATCGAAATTCCGCAACCAAATAGAAAATTTTTGTCAGTCCCATAAGCGATGTCCAAACAAAGATTTTCTGTTTCTACTTTATGATTATAATCAATAACTGAATTAAGAAACTCAGTTTCCTGGAAAAACACCTGCTGCATTATTTCCTCCGGGAAATAGCAGAAATAATTAGTTCATGTAATCTATCGTAATACTTCAATTGGTAAAACTTATCGATCGACGCAGGAATTTTTTCATGTTCGATATGAATTTCACCTGCTATATATTTATTTAGAAGCGTTACAAAACCAGCAATATCTCCCGGTTGATACAGATGACCATTGACATCAGGTTGAATAATGTCAGCAGGCCCGGAGACACAATCGGCACTGATACAAGGAATTCCCCATGACAAGGCTTCAAGTAGGGTCATTGGGAAACCTTCAAAAGATGACGTGAGCAATAACGCACTCACCTTTTTAATATCTTGCTGGACCAATTCCCAGGGATGTTGTTGCCAACCATACCAGACAATTCGATCATCAATATTTAGTTCTCTACTATAAGCCTGGCATTTTTCGAAATCGGAACCATCACCCAATACATGGAGTTTCCAGTTACCTTGCGCTTGTGATAAGCCATCAAGGAGGTCTTTAACTCGCTTCTGGCCCTCGAATTTCATACGCCCAACATAAATGAACGTTGCCGTTTCGCCTTCCTCAGGCGCAGGAATGACTGTGTCTTTAGCTTCGACTGGATTAAAAATAACATTTATCGTCGATTCTGCTACACCCCGATTAATCATTTGCTGTTTAATGCCAGAGCTGATTGCTAAATGATAGTCGGCACAGGTGATATATTCAGCATGTTTTTTGTGATCTAAAGAAAAATGTGGCCATGAAAATACTGGCACATTAATTCCTGATTTTTTACGTGCTTTGGCGGCAAACAGGCAGGAGATCACATCAATACAAATAACGATATCTGGTTGGTACTCCTGAAGCCATTTACTTAGAGCATAAATATGTTTCGCCCGACGCAAAAAACCTAAACGAATATTGGAAAATGAACATGAGTATTTAATACCTTCCAGCCATCCCTTATCCATTTTGTCATTACGACAAAAGAAAAACATTTCACTTTGGATATGTTGTTGCCTGAAGGTAGTAATAACATCACGAATGACTGTTTCCATGCCGCCAAATCCAGAAACAGCTTCGCCGATAAATGCTATTTTCATTGAAACTCTCATTAATTGAGTAAAGCTCACTATTTTAATGATTTTATTTTTCTATAAAATCAGAAACAATTGTTGACATCATTTTATCAGGGCTGAATTTATATAAACTATCATAATCCATTGGTTTAACAGATGAGTTAATAAAATACTCTAACTTATCCCAATCATCATGACCTATTATAAAAAAGCGAGACTCACTATAGATTTCTGAACCAAGTATATTTATATTATTAGTAATTAATTTTTTATTGAAAAATAGTGCCTCAAGTATACGAAGAGTCCAGCCAGATTGGTTTTCTTTAGTTATATCAACAATTATATTAGCATTTAATGTTCTTCTAATATTCTCTTCATACGGTATTTGTTCTTCAATCAAATACTTTGAAGTCGGAGATGATGTTTTATCTTTGACAACATTAAAATCTAACTTACATCCTAGTGTTGTTAATCTATCGGCTAATTCATTAATTATTTGAAGACGTCCTTTATCACGACCAAGAAAAAAACATATTGGCTGACTGTTATTTTTGTCAGATAAACTATAATTTCTAATTTCATCCATTCCTATAGGAAAAAATTGTTCTATTGCCTTGGTCTTTTCATTCCCTATAAATCTATGCTCAAAATCATAGATAATATCAAAATAATTAGTGTTATCAAAAATAAAATCTTCGCTGACAGTATTTCTTAGAAGCAAAACTTTATGACAGTTAATGTTTTTTAATATTTGTTTATTGATACCTTTATTAATAACACTGTCATTAAAGATAATTATGTCATCTTTTCTGATATCATTGAGGTAATGCTTGATGAATAATCGCCCCAGCCATGCATTATCCATCCCTAATTTCAAAATTTTCTTATTAACCCAGTTGTATTTTTTTGGTGTTGTTATATTTTTTATCTTGTACTTTTTTTTCAGGTACTGGATCATTCTTAATTCATAATCTGCAATCCAGTTTATAAAATAAATAGTCATAATGAAATTAGTTCCAGTACATACTGATAAATATTTTTATAATCCTTTGCGTTGTGTTCGCTCTTTAATATGCTCGGCCTTAACACTTGCCATGTTCAATAAATTCCGTTCAAGAGATAATATCTTACGTAAAGGCATACCAAAATAAACCTTCATAAATCGCCAGATATCTCTCTGCGTCAGCCCAATATTCATTGATGAGAAATACAAACCAATCAGGTCTTTATCGCGCCAACGACGCGGTACTTTTGCACGTATCTGTGCCCGATGCAGATCGATAACCGAAATTTTTAATTCATCTTCCCGGCCAGTAAATGGCAAATGAAGTAAAAAGTGGCAAATGTAGCAGTCACGGTGATTTATCCCTGCGGCGTGCATTTTACGCACCATGGTTGCCACTCGTGTAATCAGCATACGCTTTACACGTATATCAGGCGGGTTGACTGCCCAATCAGCACAATAATCTTCAAGGCTAATCGTGGGAGTGAGATCTTCGGTAATAATAAATGATGTACGGGTTAATGGGTTTAAACCTTTCTCACCAAACCCAATGCCCTTCATTGTATCAACGCCAACATCACTCAGGCGATGAATAGCGTGCCACTCTCTGTCTGCGCCCAAAACGGGCATCCGTAATGAGAGTAGATTTTTTACAATCTCTTTTAATGTCGTCCCCTTGTGCCATTTAAGAAAATAGCTTTTCCCGGACAGCTCAAAGCGTAATGTGCGACGCGTCTCGAGTTCACGAAAGACCTCGCCGTTCAGTTCTTTGACTTCTGCAAAAACATCTTTACCACGCCAAAGTGTGGCAAGCGGCTCTTTTAATTCAACCATCTAAACCACCTGTAATGATATCTGCGGCTTTCTCTGGCAGGCTATACAAATCCTGAGTATCGGCATAATGGCGAGCATTCTCCGCCCAGGCCATTCGTAATGGAGACTGAGTTAACGCTTTACGTAAAACCTCATTTAATTGTTCCTGGGAGAAAGGTTCAGCAATGACCGTTCCACAATTGGCATCTGCAATATAATGCGCATACCCACATACTGCAGTTGTTAAAACAGGTAATCCAGCAGTGATCGCTTCAAGAAGAACGATACCCGCGGCTTCCTGATAAGCGGGATGCAGTAATAAATCAGCGGCTGCCATTAATTCTGACACATCATTGCGACCGGAGAAGAAATGCACATTGCTCCGCACGCCGAGTTTTTCTGCCAACGCTTCAAATTTCCGCGGTTTATCCTGACCAACAACAAATAAAAGCGTATTGTGACGTAATGATTCCGGTAACGATGCCAAAGCTTCAATTGAGCGATCAACACCTTTACGACCAAAATCTGATCCAACCTGCAGTAATAAGTTTTGTTGCTCTTTTATGCCATTTTTCTGGCGATAAATTTCACGACTGTTTGGGATTTGCTCGCTGTATTTTCTGTCCGGATAAATACCGGGAGGAAGAATTTGAAAACGTTCAGATTCAGTTTGATAATGCTTCTGGAAATCGGCGATTTGCTTATCGGTCAGCATCATAAGTTTCGTCGATTTACCCTGCTCGAAAGTTGCTCGCTCAAATGCGGCATAATGGCGATATCGTGATGTTAAACGATATAAAAAACCTTTTTCTTGCGCAACTTTCTCGGCGTAACAAACATCAGCGGCAAAATAAACATCCAGACCTGGCATCTTATTAAACCCAACAACGCGATCAGCGGGATGCTCTTTGAGATGATTTTGTACCCAGGCATAATATTCTGCATTGCGTCCATGGTTGGTATGGGACTTAACTGGCACCTGAATAAGCTCAAATGCTTTTGGGCAATCACCTTCCCATGACTGCGTATAGACTCGAACATGGTGGCCCCGTGCGGCAACTGTTGATGCAATGCGCATAAAGTCACGTTGAAGCCCACCAAATGGAAAATATTTATATAAACAAAACGCCACGATCATAATTGTGTATTCCTGTCAGCTGATGGGGCATCTTCTGGCAACAGCTTTTCCGTAGCGGCGATCACATCTTCCGCTGGAATAACAGAAAGATATTTTTTGTTGCGGTCAAGTTCATGCCGGGTCGGCATTTTCTGATAATTCCCCGCCCAGAATTGAATAATATTCTCGGTCCATGGGCGCCAGAATACATGATCAGTGGCCCCAAAGAGGCTAATAACTGGCGTCTTCACCGCCGCCGCAATATGCCCCGGCGCAGAATCCACACCAATAAAAAGCACTGCATGATCAATTAACGCGCCTAGTTCAGGAAAACGTGTTTTACCTGCAAGGCCAGTAATGGGTTTTGTTTCGCAACCTCGTGCAATCTCATCTACACAAGCGAGATCATCTGCCGAAGGCCCACAGGTCAGGACAACCTGATACCCTCGCTGTTGCAGCGCATCGATAACCTTAGAAAATTTATCGTTATCCCAGCACTTAAATATCTGACGCGCTGTCGGCTGGATGACAACATAATGATCTTTTACGCCCAGGGCATCTAATTCCTGGCGCATCTTCTTCCAGCAATCTTCGGCGTAACTCATTGTTGTGTCAGTGTAGAAATCGGTAATACCTAATGGCTCAAGGACCGATAAATTACGCTCAACAATATGTGTGCCGTGTATTGGCGCTAAGTGTGTGAAGCTTTTTTTCCAAATGCCATGCTGCCGATGACCATAAAGTTGCGATATTTTCATCCGTGCGGGTAAAAAACGTACCAGCAGCGCCACCATCCACTGATCCGTAAGATTAATGACCAGGTCATAATTATTCGCACGCAGAGTTTTTATCAACGAAAGCACATTTTTAATTTTATCGAATGTTCCCGCACCTTTATTGCTTATCCCGTAGAGCGCATTAATTTCCGGGTTTTCAGACAAAATAGGGATGGTATCCTGATAAAGCAGCATATCGATTTTTGCATCAGGATAATTCTGCTTGAGCGTACTGATGACAGGAGTAGTTAATAACATATCTCCATGATATCGCATCTTTATGACCAGAATTTTTCGAAATGGCTTTTCCACTAGCGACTCTTTTGTGTGATTGTCTGATTAAGTTAAGCAGAAAAAAAGCACGCTACCGCCCCAGGCTCAACAGCTACCTGAATACTGATAACGCACTTACTTGACGTGCTAGTGTATCATTTCTTTCGCAGCAATCCGACCCGAATGATTTTTATACACGAAATATGTTTTAATCATAAAAATCAAATAGATAAAAAAGCATATCTATAATGTCGGTATGGCCTATGTAGAGTTGAAAATGGGGCCGAGTTTCAATGAATCGCATAAAAATACAAAAAAAATGAAGATGTAGCGGCAGATCAGACCAAACTGAAGCTATTTAAGTCAAAAACGGGAAAAGTAATGGTAAAGCCACCGTTAAATACATAGAATCCCCAGCACATCCATAAGTCAGCTATTTATTATGCTCGAATTGCTTTACACCGCCCTTCTCTACCTTATTCAGCCGCTAATCTGGATACGGCTCTGGGTGCGCGGACGTAAGGCTCCGGCCTATCGAAAACGCTGGGGTGAACGTTACGGTTTTTACCGCCATCCGCTAACACCAGGCGGCATTATGCTGCACTCCGTCTCCGTCGGTGAAACCCTGGCGGCAATCCCGTTGGTGCGCGCGCTGCGTCATCGCTATCCTGATTTACCAATCACAGTCACGACTATGACGCCGACTGGTTCGGAGCGCGTACAATCGGCTTTTGGAAAAGATGTTCAGCACGTCTATCTGCCTTACGATCTGCCCGATGCGCTCAACCGTTTCCTGAATAAAGTCGACCCAAAACTGGTGTTGATTATGGAAACCGAACTATGGCCTAACCTGATTGCGGCGCTACATAAACGTAAAATTCCACTGGTTATCGCTAATGCGCGACTCTCTGCACGCTCTGCCGCAGGTTACGCCAAACTGGGTAAATTTGTTCGTCGCTTGCTCCGCCGTATTACGCTGATTGCTGCGCAAAATGAAGAAGATGCTGCGCGCTTTGTGACGCTGGGTGCAAAAAATAATCAGGTCACCGTCACCGGTAGCCTGAAATTCGATATTTCAGTGACGCCACAGTTGGCCGCTAAAGCAGTAACACTGCGCCGCCAGTGGGCGCCGCATCGTCCAGTATGGATTGCCACCAGTACTCATGATGGCGAAGAGAGCGTAGTGATTGCCGCCCATCAGGCGCTGTTACAACAGTTCCCGAATTTATTGCTCATCCTGGTACCCCGTCATCCGGAACGCTTCCCGGATGCGATTAACCTTGTCCGCCAGGCTGGACTAAGCTATATCACACGCTCCTCAGGGGAAGTCCCCTCCACCAGCACGCAGGTTGTGGTTGGCGATACGATGGGCGAACTGATGTTGCTGTACGGTATTGCCGATCTCGCGTTTGTTGGCGGTTCACTGGTTGAACGCGGTGGGCATAATCCGCTGGAGGCCGCCGCACACGCTATCCCGGTGTTGATGGGGCCGCATACCTTTAACTTTAAAGACATTTGCGCGCGGCTGGAGCAGGCAAGCGGGCTGATTACCGTCACCGATGCCACTACGCTTGCAAAAGAGGTTTCCTCTTTACTCACCGACGCCGATTACCGTAGTTTCTATGGCCGTCATGCCGTTGAAGTGCTGTATCAAAACCAGGGCGCGCTACAGCGTCTGCTTCAACTGCTGGAACCTTACCTGCCACCGAAAACGCATTGAGGTTGTTATGCAAAAACGGGCGATTTATCCGGGTACTTTCGATCCCATTACCAATGGTCATATCGATATCGTGACGCGCGCCACGCAGATGTTCGATCACGTTATTCTGGCGATTGCCGCCAGCCCCAGTAAAAAACCGATGTTTACTCTGGAAGAGCGTGTGGCGCTGGCACAACAGGCAACTGCGCATCTGGGAAACGTTGAAGTGGTCGGATTTAGCGATTTGATGGCAAACTTCGCCCGCAATCAACACGCTACGGTGCTGATTCGTGGCCTGCGTGCGGTGGCAGATTTTGAATATGAAATGCAGCTGGCGCATATGAATCGCCACTTAATGCCAGAACTGGAAAGTGTGTTTCTGATGCCGTCGAAAGAGTGGTCCTTTATCTCTTCATCGTTGGTGAAAGAGGTGGCGCGCCATCAGGGCGATGTCACCCATTTCCTGCCGGAGAATGTCCATCAGGCGCTGATGGCGAAGTTAGCGTAGCGTTTATGCCGGATGGTATGCCATCCGGCAAGCATCAATTATTTCTGGCAGTGCTTGCAATAAAACGTTGCCCGCTGCGCATGTTTAGACGCCACAATCGGCGTACCGCACACCCGACACGGCTCACCTTTTCGCCCGTAAACCTGCAATTCCTGCGCGAAATAGCCCGGTTTACCATCACTTTGCAGAAAATCTTTCAGCGTCGTGCCGCCCTGCTCAATTGAACGCAGCAACACCGCTTTAATCACTCGTGCCAACAGTTCGCATTCTGCCAGCGAGAGAGACGATGCCAGCCGATCCGGATGGATCCCCGCCGCAAACAGAGATTCGCTGGCATAGATATTCCCTACGCCTACCACCAGTTTGTTATCCATCAGCCAGGGCTTAATCGCCGTCTTTTTCTTCGCGCACTTCTGATGCAGGTACTCACCGTTGAAATCGTCGCTAAGCGGCTCCGGTCCAAGATGGACCAGCACGTTGTGCCCTTCCAGCTCTTTGGTCCACAGCCAGGCACCAAAGCGGCGCGGATCGGTGTAGCGCAGCACTTTACCGTTGCTCATCACCAAATCAACATGATCATGCTTTTCAGGGGGAAGGTCTTCCGTAAGTATGCGCAAACTGCCAGACATGCCCAGGTGAATGATAATCCAGCCCTCAGGCAGCTCCAGCAGCAGATATTTAGCACGGCGCTGTACACTTAGCACTGGTTGATCGCTTAAACGGTAGATTTCTTCCGAAACCGGCCAGCGCAAGCGTCCGTTGCGCACCACCGCATGAAGAATGGTTGCACCAACGAGATGCGGTTCTATGCCGCGACGGCTGGTTTCAACTTCGGGTAATTCAGGCATAGCATCTCCAGGAATGAACAGATGCAGTCAATATGGGGGCAGGCAGATAACAAAAAACCCCGCCGTAGCGAGGTTTTTCGTTACATCAAAGCGAAAATTATTTGATTTTCGCTTCTTTGTAGATCACGTGCTGGCGAACAACTGGATCGAATTTTTTCAGTTCCAGTTTTTCCGGCTTAGTACGTTTGTTCTTCGTAGTGGTATAGAAGTGACCAGTACCAGCAGAAGAAACCAGCTTGATTTTCTCACGAATACCTTTAGCCATGATTTATTTCCTCTAAGTACTTAGTACTTTTCGCCACGGGCACGCAGTTCAGCCAGAACTGTATCGATGCCTTTTTTATCGATTACACGCATACCTTTAGCAGATACGCGCAGGGTGACAAAACGCTTCTCGCTCTCAACCCAGAAACGGTGAGAGTGCAGGTTCGGCAGGAAACGGCGTTTAGTCGCGTTCAGTGCGTGGGAACGGTTGTTACCGGTCACCGGACGCTTGCCAGTAACTTGGCAGACTCGGGACATGTCTATTCTCCAAAAATCAAATTAGCTCGAGCTTCGTATGGGGTATTGGCGCCTCGTCAGGCTTTACAGCCCGGTCATCGCAGTTCTATGTGAACTCTCGATTGCCAGGCCCAAATGCCAAACCCGAGATTCTCAAAGGTGGCGTAGTATACGCTGACTCGGCGATGTGCTCAAGTCCCGAACAGACAAAGATCCCGAAGGATCGCGCATAGCGGATTAAATCCAGCCGCGTTCGGCAAAAGAAACATATTCTCCACGCCCAATCACGATATGGTCGAGCACGCGTAAATCCATGAACTGACAACTTTTTATTATCCGTTCGGTAATGAGTTTATCCGCTTTACTGGGTTCAGCACAACCAGAAGGGTGATTATGGGCAAGGATCAGCGCCGAGGCGTTTATTTTTATCGCTTCACGAATAATTTCTCGTGGATGGACTTCCACATGATTTAACGTGCCGGAAAAGAGTCGGCTGTGAGTAAGAACCCGGTGTTGGGAATCGAGAAAGATCACCATAAAGATCTCTCGTTCCTCTCCCGTAAGTTGGCTTTGTAAAAACTCCCTCGTCATCTCCGGGCTGAGCAACGGGCTTTCTTCGCGCATCCGCACGTTGTAGTAACGCCGCGCCAGTTCCGCAACTCCCTTTAACTGGGCGAATTTCGCCACACCAATTCCATGAACGCCACTAAATTGTTCATATTCAGAGGATAACAAGCCGTATAGCGACCCAAAATTCTCCAGCATCTCTTTCGCCAGGGTTAACACATCCTTACCGCGCGTCCCCGTACGCAGAAATAACGCCAGCAGTTCAACATCCGTTAACGCGCCAATGCCCAACTTCAGCATTTTTTCGCGTGGCATCAACAATTCTACATTGCTTTTCACCTTCACCTCCTTTGTGGAGGGCGCATCCTGTCATAGTCGTTTGGTTAAATCGACGGCCAGTTTTCAATCCTGGAAAGCGCCTCGCAAAGTGATTCTCAGGTGAAAGCACGACAACAAAAGTATTGTGATAAAATCGCCAACTTCTGGTGTCCCCCTACAGGAAAAATCATCATGAGCCTGGCCGGTAAAAAAATCGTTCTCGGCGTCAGCGGCGGTATTGCTGCCTATAAAACCCCTGAGCTGGTGCGTCGTTTGCGCGATCGCGGAGCAGACGTCCGCGTAGCCATGACCGAAGCGGCAAAAGCCTTTATCACCCCACTTAGCTTGCAGGCGGTTTCTGGGTATCCCGTTTCCGATAGTCTGCTGGATCCAGCAGCCGAGGCGGCTATGGGTCACATTGAGCTGGGTAAATGGGCTGATTTAGTAATTCTCGCCCCAGCCACCGCTGATTTGATTGCCCGCGTAGCTGCCGGGATGGCGAATGATCTGGTGTCAACGATTTGCCTGGCCACGCCTGCGCCTGTTGCCGTACTGCCAGCCATGAACCAGCAGATGTATCGTGCTGCGGCTACCCAACATAATTTAGAGGTACTTGCCTCACGTGGTTTGCTGATCTGGGGGCCAGATAGCGGCAGTCAGGCCTGTGGTGATATCGGCCCTGGGCGAATGCTCGATCCATTAACCATTGTGGATATGGCTGTCGCACATTTTTCGCCCGTCAACGACCTGAAACATCTGAATATTATGATTACCGCCGGCCCTACGCGTGAACCGCTCGATCCCGTGCGTTATATCTCTAATCACAGCTCCGGCAAGATGGGCTTTGCTATCGCCGCAGCCGCTGCCCGTCGTGGAGCGAACGTTACACTGGTTTCCGGACCGGTTTCGCTACCGACACCGCCGTTTGTTAAACGTGTGGATGTGATGACCGCACTGGAGATGGAAGCCGCTGTGAAGGCCTCTGTACAGCAGCAAAATATTTTTATCGGTTGCGCCGCCGTGGCTGATTATCGCGCAGCCGCTGTCGCCAGTGAAAAAATCAAAAAGCAGGCGACTCAGGGGGATGAATTAACAATAAAAATGGTCAAAAACCCTGATATCGTCGCTGGAGTTGCCGCACTAAAAGACCAAAGGCCTTATGTTGTTGGATTTGCGGCCGAAACAAATAATGTGGAAGAATACGCCCGGCAAAAACGTATTCGTAAAAACCTTGATCTGATCTGCGCGAACGATGTTTCCCGGCCAACTCAAGGATTTAACAGCGACAGCAATGCATTACACCTTTTCTGGCAAGACGGAGATAAAGTCTTACCGCTTGAGCGCAAAGAGCTCCTTGGCCAATTATTACTCGACGAGATCGTGACCCGTTATGATGAAAAAAATCGACGTTAAGATTCTGGACCCGCGCGTTGGGAAGGAATTTCCGCTCCCGACTTATGCCACTTCTGGTTCTGCCGGACTTGACCTGCGCGCCTGTCTCGACGACGCCGTAGAACTGGCGCCGGGCGACACCACCCTGGTACCTACCGGGTTGGCGATTCATATTGCCGACCCTTCACTGGCGGCGATGATGCTGCCGCGCTCCGGATTGGGACATAAGCACGGTATCGTGCTCGGCAACCTGGTAGGATTGATCGATTCTGACTATCAGGGCCAGTTGATGATTTCCGTGTGGAACCGTGGCCAGGACAGCTTCACCATTCAACCAGGCGAACGTATCGCGCAGATGATTTTTGTTCCGGTGGTACAGGCCGAATTTAATCTGGTGGAAGATTTTGACGCCACCGACCGCGGTGAAGGCGGCTTTGGTCACTCTGGTCGTCAGTAACACATACGCATCCAAATAACGTCATAACATTGCCGCAAACATTTCGTTTGCGGTCATAGCGTGGGTGCCGCCTGGCAAGTGCTTATTTTCAGGGGTATTTTGTAACATGGCAGAAAAACAAACTGCGAAAAGGAACCGTCGCGAAGAAATACTTCAGTCTCTGGCGCTGATGCTGGAATCCAGCGATGGAAGCCAACGTATCACGACAGCGAAACTGGCCGCCTCCGTCGGCGTTTCCGAAGCGGCTCTGTATCGCCACTTCCCCAGTAAAACCCGCATGTTCGATAGCCTGATTGAGTTTATCGAAGATAGCCTGATTACTCGCATCAATCTGATTCTGAAAGATGAGAAGGACACCACAACGCGCCTGCGTCTGATTGTGTTGTTGCTCCTCGGTTTTGGTGAGCGTAATCCTGGCCTGACCCGCATCCTTACCGGGCATGCGCTGATGTTTGAACAAGACCGCCTGCAAGGGCGCATCAACCAACTGTTCGAGCGTATTGAAGCGCAGTTGCGTCAGGTATTGCGTGAAAAGAGAATGCGTGAGGGTGAAGGTTACACCACCGATGAAACGCTGCTGGCAAGCCAGTTGCTGGCATTTTGTGAAGGTATGCTGTCACGATTTGTCCGCAGCGAGTTTAAATACCGCCCGACGGATGATTTTGACGCCCGCTGGCCACTAATTGCTGCGCAGTTGCAGTAATTCTCCCCTAAACGTTCAGGCAGAAACGTCTGCCTGATGCTTTTCTTACCATGCCACCAGCATTCGCTTTACACTTTCCCTCGCCTGTTTAAAGGCCTCATCCTCAGGGTTGATTTGCAATAACCAGTTTATTCTTCCCTGCAAAGCATACAGATACGCCGTTGCCTGTGCGTGGAGATCGCCAGAAGGATCAAGTTCACCCCGATGACTAAGATGCGAAATAACGCCATATTTTTGGCACAAATGCACCTCCTGACGCAGCGCCCGGCGCGCTTCACGGGCAAGCTGTGGTTTGTGATTAACAACAATCCCGGTTACCTGCTGGCGCTTACAGGCCGCAACCAGGCAGCTTTTGCGTTGATTGAGGCTCAGGCCCAGCTCCGCTAACAATCCGCACACTTTATTTTTAACCTGGCGGGCATTGAAGTGACCTGAAAAGGTCATGTCATCGCAGTAGCGGGTATAGATAATTCCTCGTGTCTGGCACCATGCCCCAATGCACTCATCAAAACGGCGCATCACAAGATTGGAAATGGCAGGCGAAGTTGGCGCCCCCTGCGGCAACGCGTCGTTATAGCAACAAAGCCAGGTCAGTATGGTTACCACATTGCGTGGCAACTGAGCCTGGCTAAACACACGCCAGACCTGTAACCAGCTAATGCTATCGAAAAAGTTTTCGATATCGAGTTTCAGGATCTGCGACTGTTGGCAGTGAGGCTGCGCGTTGCTGACGATTGGGCAACCTGGCCGGTAGGCGGTAGCAAAAGGGGAAAGCGGAAATCGTGAAAGTACGTTCTTAAGAATGTTGCGCTGTACGGTTTTGAGCAAGTAATCAGGGGCTAGCAGCATCCGCTGACCACCGTGGCGCTTAGAAAGAATAATGCATCGGTAATGGCGTCCGACATGATTACTGAGCGCATACAGCCGCTGTATTTCTTTATCGGCACTCCAGCCCGGCGAGCCGAACAAATCGAGCGCCAGAAGGGTTATCCGGGTAGCATCCATTCCACTCTCCACATCACGGCGGCCAAAAGAGGCGCCAACAGCGGCAATACCATCAAACCATCCCTAAGGCGCGTAACTGTACTGAGCGCGTCAGCGCGACGTACGCGAAGCGTACTTAAGTACAATGAAGCGGCTTTGGGTATATGGACATACTACTGGCGTTAAGTCGGCGACTCGCCGACCCTCCCGGCACAAAAGGCCGGAAACGCTATTGCCACTGCTGGCGAAAGCAGATTAACACGATATCTTAAAACGCATCACGCTGCGCACAGCAAAAACCCTGCGCAGCGCATATTTTTAAACGCCAAACTCTTCGCGATAGGCCTTAACCGCCGCCAGATGTTCCGCCATTTCTGGCTTCTCTTCCAGGTAGGCAATCAGGTCTTTCAGGGTGATGATAGAGATCACCTTGCAGTTGTAATCACGCTCAACTTCCTGAATCGCCGAAATCTCGCCGCGACCCCGTTCCTGACGATCGAGCGAAATCAGCACGCCAGCAAGCGTCGCGCCATTGGCCTGAATAATTTCCATCGACTCGCGAATCGCCGTCCCGGCGGTGATCACATCATCCACCAGCATCACACGCCCTTGTAACGCGCTACCAACCAGATTGCCGCCTTCACCGTGATCTTTTGCTTCTTTGCGGTTAAAGCAGTACGGCAGGTCCAGGTCATGATGCTCCGCCAGCGCCACGGCGGTTGTGGTGGCAATCGGGATCCCTTTGTAAGCAGGGCCAAACAACAGATCGAACTCAATGCCGGAATCCACCAATGCTTCAGCGTAAAAACGGCCTAACAGTGCCAGGTCGCGCCCGGTATTAAACAGCCCGGCGTTGAAGAAATAGGGGCTTTTGCGCCCGGATTTCAACGTAAACTCGCCAAACTTTAACACCTGCTTGCTAAGCGCAAATTCAATAAACTGGCGCTGATATGGTTTCATGCCTTCGCTCCTCATCTTACTTTTCTACAGACAAAAAAAAGGCGACTCATCAGTCGCCTTAAAAATCAGTTTTCCAGCGCCGCCTTCTGCGTCGCTACAATGGATTCGATTCCCCCTCGAGCCAAGGCCAACAAGGTCAGTAGCTCTTCGTGGGTGAACGGTTCACCTTCTGCCGTTCCCTGCACTTCAATGATGCGCCCGTCTTCGGTCATCACCACGTTCATGTCCGTTTCAGCCGCTGAGTCTTCAACGTATTCCAGATCGCAAATCGCTTCGCCGTTAACAATACCGACAGAAACCGCGGCTACCATCCCTTTCATTGGATTGGTTTTCAGCTTGCCATTTTCAACCAGTTTATTCAGGGCATCGGCTAGTGCAACACAAGCACCGGTGATAGAAGCAGTGCGGGTGCCGCCATCGGCCTGAAGTACGTCGCAATCCAGCGTAATAGTAAACTCACCGAGGGCTTT
The DNA here is from genome assembly GCF_963883145.1 of Escherichia sp. E4385. Classification (NCBI taxonomy): domain Bacteria; kingdom Pseudomonadati; phylum Pseudomonadota; class Gammaproteobacteria; order Enterobacterales; family Enterobacteriaceae; genus Escherichia; species Escherichia sp. E4385. Next base: position 50,845 of record NZ_CAWOOJ010000022.1, on the reverse strand, counting down.
CAAATCTACTGCGGCGCGCAATGCACGAGCGATCAGACGCTGGATTTCCATCGTGCGGCCGCCCTGCTTACCTTTCGCCGCTTCACGGGCATTACGGGTATGAGTAGAACGCGGCAGCATACCGTATTCTGCGGTGATCCAGCCCTGGCCCTGACCTTTCAGGAAGCGCGGCACGCCTTCTTCAATAGAAGCGGTACACAACACTTTGGTATCGCCAAATTCGACCAGCACCGAGCCTTCTGCATGTTTTGTATAGTTACGAGTCAGGGTAACGGGACGCACCTGATTATTGCTACGGCCTGCTGGACGCATATTGAAATCTCCGGCTTGAAACAAATGTGGCTGCGCATTATACGGACTTCCGGCGGTTATTCCTATCCTGACAAGGCATCGATGGCTATAATCCTTCCACCTCTCCTTTTATAAACAGGAACGTCTATGATCCGCAGTATGACCGCCTACGCCCGGCGTGAAATCAAGGGTGAATGGGGGAGCGCAACCTGGGAAATGCGCTCGGTAAACCAGCGTTATCTGGAAACTTACTTTCGTCTGCCGGAGCAGTTCCGTAGCCTTGAACCTGTCGTTCGCGAGCGTATTCGTTCTCGCCTGACGCGCGGTAAAGTGGAATGTACCCTGCGCTATGAGCCAGATGTCAGCGCGCAAGGTGAGCTGATCCTCAACGAAAAACTGGCTAAACAGCTGGTAACTGCTGCGAACTGGGTAAAAATGCAGAGCGACGAAGGGGAAATCAACCCGGTTGATATTCTGCGCTGGCCGGGCGTGATGGCAGCTCAGGAGCAGGATCTCGACGCCATTGCTGCTGAAATTCTTGCGGCTCTCGATGGCACCCTGGACGACTTTATCATCGCGCGTGAAACCGAAGGTCAGGCGCTGAAAGCATTGATCGAGCAGCGTCTGGAAGGCGTCACCGCCGAAGTGGTCAAAGTCCGCGCCCATATGCCGGAAATCCTGCAATGGCAGCGTGAGCGTCTGGTAGCGAAGCTGGAAGACGCCCAGGTGCAACTGGAAAACAACCGTCTGGAGCAGGAGTTGGTTCTGCTGGCACAACGAATTGACGTTGCCGAAGAGCTGGACCGCCTCGAAGCGCATGTTAAAGAGACGTACAACATTCTGAAGAAAAAAGAAGCTGTTGGCCGTCGTCTGGACTTTATGATGCAGGAGTTCAACCGCGAGTCGAACACTCTTGCGTCGAAATCTATCAATGCCGAAGTGACAAACTCCGCCATCGAGCTGAAAGTGTTGATCGAGCAAATGCGCGAGCAGATTCAGAACATCGAGTAAGCGGCATATCTCCGTAGGCCGTTGTTAATTACAGCGGCGCTACGCATATAGTTTCGTCCTCATATTTATTTACTCCATACTTTTTCTAATGCATTTTACTTATCACAAAATCAGAAAAATGCATTCCTGCTACAGAAAATAGCAATTTCACATAACTACAAATTATCAATCCATTCTCTCCTTAAAAAATCTCAATCGTGACAATGCACACAAATCGCTACCCTGCCAGGCAGATTTTTAGGGGGAAAACCATGCTGTTACACATTTTGTATTTGGTTGGCATTACTGCCGAAGCCATGACAGGGGCGCTGGCGGCCGGACGGCGGCGCATGGATACATTTGGCGTAATTATCATTGCGACCGCCACCGCAATTGGCGGAGGGTCAGTGCGCGATATTCTGCTGGGCCACTATCCGCTTGGCTGGGTCAAACACCCGGAGTATGTGATTATCGTCGCCACCGCCGCCGTGTTCACCACTATCGTTGCTCCCGTGATGCCTTACCTGCGTAAAGTCTTTCTGGTGCTCGATGCACTCGGACTGGTGGTTTTTTCTATCATTGGCGCACAGGTCGCGCTGGATATGGGACACGGCCCGATCATTGCCGTTGTCGCGGCTGTGACGACTGGCGTGTTTGGCGGCGTTTTGCGCGATATGTTCTGTAAACGCATCCCTCTGGTATTCCAGAAAGAGCTGTACGCCGGGGTTTCCTTTGCTTCCGCCGTGCTGTATATCGCGCTGCAACACTATGTTTCTAACCATGATGTGGTGATTATTTCCACCCTGGTATTCGGCTTTTTCGCTCGCTTGCTGGCGCTGCGTCTTAAACTGGGATTACCGGTTTTTTATTACAGCCACGAAGGTCACTAAGGCACAAAACCTGTGATCTGCTGGGCAGCCAGCCAGTTGCCCAGCATCTTGATTTGCGCATTATCCTTCCATTCCATAACCTGACTTGCGCGACGCAGCCCTGTCCCCGGTAGTTGCTGCCAATACTGTTCGCTTCTCTGCAAAAGTTGCGCCCAGGAGCTGAAGTCGTTGGCATTAAGCGCCGTTTGGGTTAACGGTATTCCCATTGCCATCACCCAGCGAGTAAAAGGCTGCTGACGTGCCAGGTTAAACTGATGCCATAACTGCTCACCTTTACTCTTCGCGATCCCCGGCGTGTGCTGCAATTGCTCTGGCGTTAATGAAAGCCAGGAAAAAATATGCTCAAAGCGATGCGTCTGATGTAGCGAGCGCCAGCCAGATTCACCGATGCCCTCCAGCCCCAAAACCTGTTTTGATCCCAGCCAAACTAATCGCGATATGAATTGTTCCTGACAAACATCAGAAGCAAAGTAGCAGGTCAACGCGTTAAAACGGTTTTCTGGCGGCGTCGGTTTTGTGCGTTCAGCACCGCGCCAGACCACTTCATCAATGCGTGGAATACCCTGACCGGCAAGACTCACAAGGATTTGATCGCCTGGTGCAATGTCCCACTCCTGCCAACTTCTGACGGAACCAATGTTCACCCGCTGGACTTTTTTATCATCCAGCATGACAGGCGCGAGTGACGCCACCACCGAGATTTTTCCGCTCTTACCGACAGCAAACTGTATCGCGTTTACTTCAGTAACCTGGGCCACAGGCTGATATTTCCACGCTATCAGCCAGTCCGCCTGACCCGGTAGCCAATGACGGGATTCGGCTTCCTTAGCCGCTCGCACCACCACGCCATCGGTGACGAAGGGCAATTTCGCTTTCCACCACTCATTACGTGCTCGCTCAACCTCGTCTGCGCTTTTCACCGCAAGGGTATACTTCTGCGTCAAAGTAAAGCCCGCAGTAGCAAGCTGCTGTAATCGCTCGGCCATCAACTGTGGTCCATCCGGCCACGCCCAGATAAACACGCCCAGTGAATGCAGCGTGTCGCTATTGTCCTGGCGCATCAAAATGCCAGCGACCTTTGAACGGGCATTCATTCCTCCCATTTGTTGTTGGATATGCCCCTCACGCTGGAGAAATATCTCACCCTGCAGGGTGCTGTTGGCCAAAGCTCCGCTAACAGATTGCGGTACAGAAGGAATCAAGCGTATTTTCTGCGTCCAGTCCTCACCTTTAAGCCCATTGCCACGACTGATCGCTTTAATCAGTTTTCCATCACGATAGACCAGTGTTACCGCAACGCCATCAACTTTTGGCTGTACCCAAAGATCGCTGTGCTCATGCATCCACAGACGTAGCGCATTTTTATCCGCTAACTTACGTACCCCCGTATGCGCAACCGGATGGATAACCGTGCCACTCAACGGCGGCGGCATAGCGTCACCCGTTGTCTCTTCGCCAAAACAGCGTTGCCACTGTGCAAGGCGGGCGCTTAACTGATCGTAAACCCCATCTTCCACATCACTTTTCCCTTTTTTCCAGTAATCATCGTCCCACTGTTTTACTTGCTGTTGTAGGCGGGAGATTTCTTCATGCGCTCTGGCTGGCGACCAGGCCGGACAGACCGCCTTCGCTGATGATTGCCAGCACAAAATACTCATTAACACTGCAATCCATACTTTCATCGTCACCTCCGCTGTAGTCAGGCGGGCAGATATACAACGAGATGAATGCAAAACCGAGTGGCAAAAACGGAGTCTACGAGGACGCTTCCAGAGAATCGTTCTTGTTGCAGTAAATGACCGGGAATTGCGGAAACAGGTACGCAAAACGCAACAACTTTGCGCAAAAAGTGTGAGCAAGGGCTACGTCACATGGCCGCGCCGTGTATAATAAGCCCGTATATAGGCTTTATTTCGCTTAATCACATACGAAAGATACTCATGGCTCAAGGCACGCTTTATATTGTTTCTGCCCCCAGTGGCGCGGGTAAATCCAGCCTGATTCAGGCTTTATTAAAAACTCAACCGTTGTACGACACTCAGGTTTCTGTTTCACACACCACGCGCGCACCGCGTCCGGGTGAAGTCCATGGTGAACACTACTTCTTTGTTAATCATGATGAATTTAAAGAGATGATTAGCAGAGATGCATTCCTTGAGCACGCGGAAGTGTTCGGTAATTACTATGGCACTTCACGCGAGGCCATTGAGCAAGTATTGGCGAGCGGCGTGGATGTTTTTCTGGATATTGACTGGCAGGGCGCGCAGCAAATTCGCCAGAAAATGCCGCATGCGCGGAGTATCTTTATTTTACCGCCGTCAAAAATTGAGTTAGACCGCCGTTTACGGGGTCGAGGTCAGGACAGCGAAGAGGTCATTGCAAAGCGTATGGCGCAAGCAGTTGCAGAAATGAGCCATTACGCCGAATATGATTATTTAATAGTGAATGATGATTTCGACACCGCTCTGGGTGATCTAAAGACTATCATTCGCGCCGAACGCTTGCGCATGAGCCGCCAAAAGCAGCGTCATGACGCTTTAATCAGCAAATTGTTGGCAGACTGAACCTTCTTTCAGTATCATGCCCAGTCATTTCTTCACCTGTGGAGCTTTTTAAGTATGGCACGCGTAACTGTTCAGGACGCTGTAGAGAAAATTGGTAACCGTTTTGACCTGGTACTGGTCGCCGCGCGTCGCGCTCGTCAGATGCAGGTAGGCGGAAAGGATCCGCTGGTACCGGAAGAAAACGATAAAACCACAGTAATCGCGTTGCGCGAAATCGAAGAAGGTCTGATCAACAACCAGATCCTCGACGTGCGCGAACGCCAGGAACAGCAAGAGCAGGAAGCCGCTGAATTACAAGCCGTTACCGCTATTGCTGAAGGTCGTCGTTAATCACAAAGCGGGTCGCCCTTGTATCTGTTTGAAAGCCTGAATCAACTGATTCAAAACTACCTGCCGGAAGACCAAATCAAACGTCTGCGGCAGGCGTATCTCGTTGCACGTGATGCTCACGAGGGGCAAACACGTTCAAGCGGTGAACCCTATATCACGCACCCGGTCGCGGTTGCCTGCATTCTGGCCGAGATGAAACTCGACTATGAAACGCTAATGGCAGCGCTGCTGCATGACGTGATTGAAGATACTCCCGCCACCTACCAGGACATGGAACAGCTTTTTGGTAAAAGCGTCGCCGAACTGGTAGAGGGAGTATCAAAGCTTGATAAGCTCAAGTTCCGCGATAAGAAAGAGGCGCAGGCCGAAAACTTTCGCAAGATGATTATGGCGATGGTGCAGGATATCCGCGTCATTCTCATCAAACTCGCAGACCGTACCCACAACATGCGCACGCTGGGCTCACTTCGCCCGGACAAACGTCGCCGCATCGCCCGTGAAACTCTCGAAATCTACAGCCCGCTGGCGCACCGTTTAGGTATCCACCACATTAAAACCGAACTCGAAGAGCTGGGTTTTGAAGCGCTGTATCCCAACCGTTATCGCGTAATCAAAGAAGTGGTGAAAGCCGCGCGCGGCAACCGTAAAGAGATGATCCAAAAAATCCTCTCGGAAATCGAAGGGCGTTTGCAGGAAGCGGGAATACCGTGCCGCGTCAGTGGTCGCGAAAAGCATCTTTATTCGATCTACTGCAAAATGGTGCTCAAAGAGCAGCGTTTTCACTCGATCATGGACATCTACGCCTTCCGCGTGATCGTCAATGATTCCGACACCTGTTATCGCGTGCTCGGCCAGATGCACAGCCTGTACAAGCCGCGTCCGGGTCGCGTGAAAGACTATATCGCCATTCCCAAAGCGAACGGCTATCAGTCTTTGCACACCTCGATGATTGGCCCGCACGGCGTGCCGGTTGAAGTCCAGATCCGCACCGAAGATATGGATCAGATGGCGGAAATGGGTGTTGCCGCACACTGGGCTTATAAAGAGCACGGCGAAACCAGTACTACCGCGCAAATCCGCGCCCAGCGCTGGATGCAAAGCCTGCTGGAGCTGCAACAGAGCGCCGGTAGCTCGTTTGAATTTATCGAGAGCGTTAAATCCGATCTCTTCCCGGATGAGATTTACGTTTTCACACCGGAAGGGCGCATTGTCGAACTGCCTGCCGGTGCAACGCCCGTCGACTTCGCTTATGCGGTGCATACCGATATCGGTCATGCCTGCGTGGGCGCGCGCGTCGACCGTCAGCCTTACCCGCTGTCGCAGCCGCTCTCCAGCGGCCAGACCGTTGAAATCATTACCGCACCTGGCGCTCGCCCGAATGCCGCATGGCTGAACTTTGTCGTCAGCTCGAAAGCGCGCGCCAAAATTCGTCAGTTGCTGAAAAACCTCAAGCGTGATGATTCTGTAAGCCTGGGCCGCCGCCTGCTCAACCATGCGTTGGGTGGTAGCCGTAAGCTCAATGAAATCCCGCAGGAAAATATTCAGCGTGAACTGGACCGCATGAAGCTGGCTACGCTTGACGATCTGCTGGCGGAAATTGGTCTTGGCAACGCGATGAGCGTGGTGGTCGCGAAGAATCTGCAACATGGGGACGCTTCCATTCCACCGGCGACCCAAAGTCACGGACATCTGCCAATTAAAGGTGCCGATGGTGTGCTGATCACCTTTGCGAAATGCTGCCGCCCAATTCCTGGCGACCCGATTATCGCTCACGTCAGCCCCGGTAAAGGTCTGGTGATCCACCATGAATCCTGTCGTAACATCCGTGGCTACCAGAAAGAGCCAGAGAAATTTATGGCTGTGGAATGGGATAAAGAGACGGCGCAAGAGTTCATCACCGAAATCAAGGTGGAGATGTTCAATCATCAGGGCGCATTAGCTAACCTGACGGCGGCGATCAATACGACCAACTCCAATATTCAAAGTTTGAATACAGAAGAAAAGGATGGTCGCGTCTACAGCGCCTTTATTCGTCTGACCGCCCGTGACCGTGTGCATCTGGCGAATATCATGCGCAAAATCCGCGTGATGCCAGACGTGATTAAAGTCACCCGAAACCGAAATTAATGTTTTATGAACCCAACACGTTATGCACGTATCTGCGAAGTGCTCGCCAGGCGGCAGCCTGATCTGACCGTCTGCATGGAGCAGGTCCACAAACCCCATAACGTTTCTGCGATTATTCGTACTGCAGATGCCGTTGGCGTACATGAAGTCCACGCCGTCTGGCCTGGCAGCCGGATGCGCACTATGGCTTCGGCTGCGGCTGGCAGCAACAGTTGGGTACAGGTGAAAACGCACCGTACCATTGGCGATGCCGTCGCCCATCTGAAAGGCCAGGGCATGCAGATTCTGGCAACCCATCTTTCTGATAACGCTGTCGATTTCCGCGAAATTGATTACACCCGCCCGACCTGTATTTTGATGGGTCAGGAGAAAACGGGCATCACTCAGGAAGCATTAGCCCTGGCGGATCAGGACATCATCATTCCGATGATCGGCATGGTGCAGTCGCTGAATGTTTCTGTTGCCTCAGCCCTCATTCTTTACGAAGCCCAGCGCCAGCGGCAAAACGCAGGCATGTACCTGCGTGAAAACAGTATGTTGCCGGAAGCAGAGCAACAACGCCTGTTGTTTGAAGGCGGCTATCCGGTGCTGGCGAAAGTCGCGAAACGCAAAGGTCTGCCCTACCCTCATGTCAATCAGCAAGGCGAGATTGAAGCTGATGCCGACTGGTGGGCCACTATGCAGGCCGCAGGGTAAGCGCCATGAAAGGTCGCCTGTTAGATGCTGTCCCACTCAGTTCCCTAACGGGCGTTGGTGCAGCGCAAAGTAACAAGCTGGCGAAAATCAATCTGCATACCGTGCAGGATTTACTCTTACACCTTCCCCTGCGCTACGAAGATCGCACCCATCTCTACCCCATCGGTGAGCTACTGCCGGGCGTTTATGCCACGGTGGAAGGCGAAGTGCTGAACTGCAATATCTCCTTCGGCGGTCGGCGAATGATGACCTGCCAGATTAGCGACGGTTCCGGCATTCTCACCATGCGCTTTTTCAACTTCAACGCAGCAATGAAAAATAGCCTGGCGACGGGCCACCGCGTGCTGGCCTATGGCGAAGCAAAGCGCGGCAAATATGGTGCGGAGATGATCCACCCGGAATACCGCGTGCAGGGCGATCTCAGTACGCCAGAGTTGCAGGAAACGCTCACGCCGGTTTACCCAACAACGGAAGGCGTAAAGCAGGCGACGCTTCGAAAACTGACCGATCAGGCGTTGGATCTGCTCGACACCTGCGCCATTGAAGAACTCCTGCCGCCGGAACTGTCACAAGGAATGATGACGTTACCGGAAGCGTTGCGCACTCTGCATCGCCCACCGCCAACGCTGCAACTTAGCGATCTGGAAACCGGGCAGCATCCGGCGCAACGTCGTCTGATTCTGGAAGAACTGCTGGCGCACAACCTTAGCATGCTGGCGTTACGCGCCGGAGCGCAACGTTTCCATGCCCAGCCGCTTAGCGCCAGTGACGCGCTGAAAAATAAACTCCTCGCCGCCTTACCGTTCAAGCCAACGGGCGCACAGGCACGCGTAGTGGCGGAGATTGAGCGCGATATGGCGCTCGATGTACCGATGATGCGCCTGGTACAAGGCGATGTAGGCTCCGGTAAAACGCTGGTTGCCGCCCTCGCCGCGCTGCGTGCGATTGCTCACGGTAAACAGGTGGCATTGATGGCGCCAACCGAGTTACTTGCCGAGCAGCACGCCAATAACTTCCGCAACTGGTTTGAACCGCTCGGTATCGAAGTGGGCTGGCTCGCCGGTAAGCAGAAAGGTAAAGCGCGACTGGCTCAGCAAGAAGCCATCGCCAGCGGTCAGGTGCAGATGATTGTTGGCACTCATGCCATTTTCCAGGAACAGGTGCAGTTTAACGGCCTAGCGCTGGTGATAATCGACGAACAGCATCGCTTTGGCGTGCATCAGCGTCTGGCATTGTGGGAGAAAGGCCAGCAACAGGGCTTCCATCCACATCAGTTGATCATGACCGCCACGCCGATCCCCCGCACGCTGGCAATGACCGCGTATGCCGATCTCGACACCTCGGTCATTGATGAACTGCCGCCAGGACGTACCCCAGTGACGACAGTGGCAATTCCTGATACGCGCCGTAACGATATTATCGACCGCGTGCGCCACGCCTGCATTACGGAAGGCCGTCAGGCGTACTGGGTTTGTACGTTGATTGAAGAATCGGAATTACTGGAAGCGCAGGCGGCGGAAGCCACGTGGGAAGAGTTGAAACTGGCGCTACCAGAGTTGAATGTCGGTCTGGTGCACGGGCGGATGAAACCAGCCGAGAAGCAGGCAGTGATGGCGTCGTTTAAACAAGGCGAGCTACACCTGCTGGTTGCCACCACTGTTATTGAAGTCGGCGTTGATGTGCCTAACGCCAGTCTGATGATTATCGAAAACCCGGAGCGTCTGGGTCTGGCGCAGTTACACCAGCTTCGCGGGCGTGTAGGTCGTGGCGCGGTGGCTTCTCACTGTGTCCTGCTCTACAAAACACCGCTCTCCAAAACGGCGCAAATCCGCCTGCAAGTGCTGCGTGACAGTAACGACGGTTTTGTGATTGCGCAGAAAGATTTGGAGATACGCGGACCGGGTGAACTGTTAGGCACACGTCAGACGGGTAATGCCGAATTTAAAGTGGCAGATTTACTGCGCGACCAGGCGATGATCCCGGAAGTTCAGCGCCTGGCGCGACATATTCACGAACGTTACCCACAGCAGGCAAAAGCCCTGATAGAACGCTGGATGCCAGAGACCGAACGTTACTCAAATGCGTAAAAGGCGGCGGTGAGAAGACCGCCGTTTCAGGTTGATCTACCTTCCTGCCGGATGCGGCGTGAACGCCTTATCCGCCCTACAAAAACCTACAAATTCAATAATTTGCGAATCAATATGCAGGCTTGATAAGCGAAGCGTATCAGGCATTTGTCTTTGTTGCGGCGGCACTTCTACCGCCGCTTCATCGGTTAACCCGCAAAAATCGGCAACATTAAATACAGCTTAATCACCAGGGCGTTAACGATATCGATAAAGAACGCACCGACCATCGGCACCACCAGGAAGGCCATATGTGAAGGGCCAAAGCGTTCAGTAATCGCCTGCATGTTGGCGATTGCCGTTGGTGTCGCGCCAAGACCAAAGCCACAGTGACCCGCAGCCAGCACCGCCGCATCGTAGTTTTTGCCCATCATGCGCCAGGTGACGAAGATGGCATACAACGCCATGAAGATGGTCTGTACCACCAGAATCGCCAGCATCGGCAGCGCCAGCGAAGCCAGTTCCCACAGCTTCAGGCCCATCAGAGCCATCGCCAGGAACAACGACAGGCTAACGTTACCCAGCACCGATACCGCACGTTCAAAGACGCGATAAAAGCCCATCATTGACAGACCGTTGCTCAGAATCACGCCTACAAACAGCACACAAACGAAGGTTGGTAATTCAAAAGCAGTGCCAGCCAAAAGTTGCGCAACGATTTTCCCTACCGTCAGACAGATAGCAATCAGCGCAATAGTTTCAATCAGCACCAGCGAGGTGATCATGCGCCCCACATCAGGCTTTTCGAACGCGGTCGGGACTTCCTGGTCATCCGGAATACCGTCCGGCGTGGTGGAGTGTTTCACCAGATAACGCGCCACTGGGCCACCAATCAGACCGCCCAACACCAGACCGAACGTCGCACAGGCCATCGCTACTTCCGTCGCGTTGGTGAAGCCATAACGTTCAATGAACAATTTACTCCACGCCGCGCCAGTCCCATGACCGCCAGAAAGCGTAATAGACCCTGCTAACAGCCCCATCAGCGGATCAAGACCTAACAGACTGGCCATACCAATACCGATGGCGTTTTGCATCACCAACAGACCAACAACCACAATCAGGAAAATCCCCACCACACGGCCACCGGCACGTAAGCTGGCAATGTTGGCGTTCAAGCCGATGGTGGCAAAGAAAGCCAGCATCAACGGATCGCGCAGGGACATATCAAAGTTGACTTCCCAGCCCATACTTTTTTTCAGCACCAACAGCGCCAGCGCCACCAGCAGCCCTCCGGCAACCGGTTCAGGTATGGTGTATTTCTTCAAAAAGGAGACGGAATGGACCAACTTTCGCCCGAGCAGCAACGTTAGCGTTGCGGCAACAAGCGTTGCTAAAGTATCGAGATGAAACATAGTTACTCCTTTGTGTCCGCACCACTCTTTCATACTCGTCATACATCATCGCGCATTTGCAGTAAGGCGAAATATGACGAGTATCGAGTCATGCTTTCCTGGTTCGAATTCTCAGCTGAAAATAGAAAAATGGCATGGATTTTAAGCAGAAAACAACCAAAAGTTATATAAAAAAGTGCATTTATCGCATTTAAATATTTAGAAGAATGGCTGGCAAACGTTTGCTTTTGCCTTTCGGTCAGCTAAAATGCCCGCTTTGCTACCACGGGATTGTTTTCGATGTCTGTTTCCACCCTCGAGTCAGAAAATGCGCAACCGGTTGCGCAGGCTCAAAACAGCGAACTGATTTACCGTCTTGAAGATCGTCCGCCGCTTCCTCAAACCTTGTTTGCCGCCTGTCAGCACCTGCTGGCGATGTTTGTCGCGGTTATCACCCCTGCGCTTCTCATCTGCCAGGCGCTAGGTTTACCGGCACAGGACACACAACACATTATTAGTATGTCGCTGTTTGCCTCCGGTGTGGCATCGATTATTCAGATTAAAGCCTGGGGGCCGGTAGGTTCCGGGTTGTTGTCGATTCAGGGGACCAGTTTCAACTTCGTTGCCCCGCTGATTATGGGCGGCACGGCGCTGAAGACCGGTGGTGCTGATGTTCCCACCATGATGGCGGCACTGTTTGGTACCCTGATGCTGGCAAGTTGCACGGAGATGGTGATCTCCCGTGTTCTGCATCTGGCGCGCCGCATTATTACGCCGCTGGTTTCTGGCGTCGTGGTGATGATTATCGGCCTGTCGCTAATTCAGGTTGGGTTAACATCCATTGGTGGTGGCTATGCGGCGATGAGCGATAACACCTTTGGCGCACCGAAAAATCTGCTGCTGGCGGGCGTGGTCTTAGCCTTAATCATCCTGCTTAACCGCCAACGTAACCCTTACTTACGCGTGGCCTCGCTGGTGATTGCGATGGCGGCCGGATATGCGCTGGCGTGGTTTATGGGTATGTTGCCAGAAAGCAACGAACCGATGACGCAAGAACTGATTATGGTACCAACGCCGCTCTATTATGGTCTTGGTATTGAATGGAGCCTACTGCTGCCGCTGATGCTGGTCTTTATGATCACATCGCTGGAAACCATTGGCGATATCACCGCGACCTCTGACGTTTCCGAACAGCCGGTTTCCGGCCCGCTGTACATGAAACGTCTGAAAGGCGGCGTGCTGGCAAACGGCCTGAACTCGTTTGTCTCGGCAGTATTTAACACCTTCCCGAACTCCTGCTTCGGACAGAACAACGGTGTAATTCAGTTAACGGGTGTTGCCAGCCGTTATGTCGGTTTTGTGGTGGCGCTGATGTTGATCGTGCTGGGCCTGTTCCCGGCAGTGAGTGGTTTCGTGCAACACATCCCAGAGCCAGTTCTGGGCGGCGCTACGCTTGTGATGTTTGGCACCATCGCCGCATCCGGTGTACGCATCGTTTCCCGCGAGCCATTGAACCGTCGGGCAATTCTGATTATTGCACTGTCGCTGGCCGTCGGTCTGGGCGTTTCTCAGCAGCCGCTGATTTTGCAATTTGCCCCTGACTGGCTGAAAAACCTGCTCTCTTCAGGTATTGCCGCTGGCGGTATTACTGCCATTGTGCTGAACCTGATTTTCCCGCCGGAAAAACCGTAATTCACTTAGCGGCGGTAAGTTTCTTTACCGCCGCAGCGACTCTCTTTCACCATTCCCGCCTTGAGGAATGCGCGTAAATCGTGCATAACTCCCTTATGTGTATTTCGCGGGATGGAAGACTATGAAATTTATTGGGAAGCTGCTTCTCTACATTTTCGTCGCGCTACTCGTAGTGATAACTGGCCTCTATTTTCTTCTGCAAACCCGTTGGGGTGCGGAGCATATCAGCGCATGGATTTCCGAAAATAGCGACTACCATTTGGTCTTCGGGGCAATGGATCACCGCTTTTCCGCGCCGTCTCATATCATACTGGAGAACGTCACGTTTGGTCGTGATGGACAGCCCGCTACCCTGGTGGCAAAAAGTGTTGATATCGCCTTGAGTAGTCGGCAACTGACCGAACCGCGCCATGTCGATACCATTCTGCTGGAAAACGGGACGCTGAATCTCACCGACCAGACCGCCCCGCTACCGTTCAAAGCCGATCGCCTGCAACTGCGCGATATGGCATTTAATAGCCCAAATAGCGAGTGGAAATTAAGTGCTCAGCGGGTAAATGGCGGCGTCATTCCGTGGTCGCCAGAAGCCGGTAAAGTGTTGGGAACGAAAGCGCAGATTCAATTCAGTGCTGGCTCCCTGTCGCTCAATGATGTTCCTGCCACCAATGTGTTGGTTGAAGGCAGTATTGATAACGATCGCGTTACGCTGACCAATCTGGGTGCCGATATCGCGCGCGGTACATTAACCGGAAACGCGCAGCGTAACGCCGACGGTAGCTGGCAGGTGGAAAACCTGCGCATGGCGGATATCCGTCTGCAAAGCGAAAAATCGCTGACGGATTTCTTTGCGCCATTGCGCTCTGTGCCTTCGTTACAGATTGGTCGCCTGGAAGTGATAGATGCTCGCCTACAAGGCCCGGACTGGGCGGTGACCGATCTCGATCTCAGCTTACGCAACATGACCTTCAGTAAAGATGACTGGCAGACACAGGAAGGAAAGCTGTCGATGAATGCCAGCGAGTTTATTTATGGTTCGCTGCATTTGTTTGACCCGATTATGAACGCAGAATTTTCCCCGCAGGGCGTGGCGCTGCGCCAGTTTACCAGCCGTTGGGAAGGTGGCATGGTGAGAACGTCAGGAAACTGGCAACGCGACGGGAAAACGCTGATCCTCGATGATGCGGCAATTGTCGGGCTGGAATATACCCTGCCAAAAAACTGGCAACAGTTATGGATGGAAACGACACCCGGCTGGTTAAACAGTCTGCAACTGAAGAGATTTAGCGCCAGCCGCAACCTGATCATTGATATCGACCCGGCCTTCCCGTGGCAACTCACCGCGCTCGATGGCTATGGCGCGAATCTGACACTGGTTGCCAATCACCAATGGGGCGTCTGGAGTGGCACAGCGAATCTGAATGCCGCCGCCGCGACGTTCAATCGTGTTGATGTTCGCCGTCCGTCGCTGGCACTGGCCGCCAACAGCAGCACGGTGAATATCAGCGAACTTAGCGCGTTTACCGAGAAAGGCATTCTGGAAGCCACAGCCAGTGTTTCACAAACGCCGCAGCGCCAGACTCATATCAGCCTGAACGGACGCGGTGTGCCGGTGAATATTTTGCAACCGTGGGGATGGCCTGAATTACCATTGACTGGCGACGGCAATATTCAGCTTACCGCCAGCGGCGATATTCAGGCCGATGCACCGCTAAAACCCACGGTTAACGGGCAACTCCATGCCGTGAACGTTGAAAAACAGCAAGTGACCCAAACCATGAATGCTGGCGTCGTTTCCAGTGGCGAAGTTACGTCAACGGAGCCAGTGCAGTAAAAATCAATCTCACCGGGTACGACACAGCCGTACCCGGAATTTTTTCAATAAATAACAAACAGTAGAGTATCCAATTACCATGTTCGTTCCCGCTCATTGCACGGCGTAAACCATCCTTAAGAATACGGATATTGCTATTTTTTGTTATCAACTTACGTTTCTTTTTTCTGGGAGCGCGGTTGTGCCAAAGCGTAACTTATGGATTTGCCGAGAGTTTCTGTGAAGAGGATCATGGCAAGGCGAAACGAAGCGGAAAAAAGTGTGATGGGGGATGTGATAAGGCGAGGAAGTAGCTATAATGCGCCCCGCCTCCATGTAGCAATCGAGGCGCGGAAGATCGTCGTCTCCGGTGAGGCGGCTGGACTTCAAATCCAGTTGGGGCCGCCAGCGGTCCCGGGCAGGTTCGACTCCTGTGATCTTCCGCCAAAATGCCTCTTCTGACGTTCACCAATCCCTTGTAATACCGTTTAAAGCAGATAATTTCTTCTGTTCATGATTCAACCTGCTTTACCGAAGTTGTTCTTAATATTTATTACAGCGGAAGCGACATGCCAGACAAACGCTTAACCCAGTCCCCAACAGGCGAATTTAACGAATCAACAGCAGGCAGGAGAGATCGTCCCCGGCATTGATCATGTCGATCGCTTCATTCATTCGCTGGTTAATCGTTGACGAATGCAAGGTTGACTCGGCAAGGCTCGCCACAATTTTCAGTACCGTTGCCTCATCCAGAGTTGCTTCCAGCGATGTCAGACTCAACAAATGCTTAATATAGAAATAGTCGAGAATTAAACGGTAAACCTGGCGCATGACCGTTGAGAAATCAGCATCCGGAAAATGGCAGTGGTAAATTTTGTAGGTCAGTAAATTGCGCAATACATGCGGGGCGCTAAGGATAGAATCCTGGCAAAGCTGCTGCCACTGTTTATTCAGGACAGCAAACTTGTCAGCCAGAGCCTGCTTATCCGGGCTGTTTGCTACGTCTAAGTACACCGCCATCTTTCGATGCGCGTCAGCAATAATACGATCCCTGCTGCTCTTATTCGCGATAAGCGAACCCAATACCGTCAGCGCACGCACCTTCAATCCCACCGACTCCGTAGGCGTTGATTGACTCATCAGGCTAATACCTGCCGACAGCTCGCTTAATAGCTCCTGATGGTACTGTTCAGCCTGCGCAAAATGGTTGTGCAGATCGAACTCAATGCGCTGCAGATAAACCATAAACTGTGCCAGCGCCATCAGGTTTTCTTCAACGTTCAACGATGGCGCCTGTAGAAGGTGCCAGGCAAAGAGATACACAATCTGGTGGATCTGATTAACCGGCTGGCTGGCGGTGAAGGTGTTTTTCGCCTTCGCCAACAGATCATCCTGTTCGTGCACTAACATGCTGTCGGCATCAAACAATACCAGTCGGGCTACTTCTGGACATGAGAGCACCATCGAATGGCGAGTTGTATCCGCGTAGTGCTTTTTGCTACGTGGATAAGTAGAACAGGTTTCTGAAAGTGCTTTTTCTCCCAGATCGCGATGGACCAGGCAGAGTTTATTTTCATCGAGAAACGGACACTGACCCTGCGCGTCCAGTTTGATTATCGAATAGCGGCTTTTACCATTTCGCACCCGTAATAAATTCTCTTTCGCCAACTGGGCAATTTTCGGGTGTTGTTCGTTGAGGTAAGTATGATGGGTTTTCTTGTCGATGTGTATCTTCCAGCCCTGACAGCAGGAAATCAGGCAGTTGGGGCCGACGCAGGCAAACTTCTTCACAAACTCGGGGGTTACTACTTTATGGATTTGCATAACATTCTTCGCGTTTAAAAAGAGAACAGTAGCACGCTGTCAGAACAAAATGATAACGTCATAACCTGACGGTTTAACAAGTATTTCACTCGTTTCATAAATGCTCGCCCCCATCAAATGACGGGTTTACCGGAAGGGGTCATTCTCACCATTTTTGCTATCATGCCTGCATACATAAACGACAAAACAGTATGCAGAGGGAAAAATGGGTTCCACCAGAAAGGGGATGATGAACGTTCTGATTGCCGCCGTATTATGGGGAAGTTCAGGCGTTTGCGCGCAATACATCATGGAACAAAGTCAGATGTCATCGCAGTTTCTGACCATGACGCGGCTGATATTTGCCGGATTTATTCTACTGACGCTCTCTTTTGTCCACGGCGATAAAGTCTTCTCAATCATTAAGAATCATAAAGATGCCATCAGCCTGCTTATTTTTTCCATTGTTGGCGCCCTGACCGTCCAGCTAACTTTCTTACTGACGATTGAAAAATCCAATGCAGCTACAGCAACGGTGCTGCAATTTTTATCACCAACGATTATCGTGGCCTGGTTCTCACTGGTACGAAAATCGCGCCCCGGTATTCTGGTATTTACCGCGATTTTGACCTCCCTGATAGGCACATTTTTGCTGGTCACCCACGGTAATCCAACATCGTTGTCGATCTCTCCTGCTGCGCTGTTCTGGGGAGTTGCTTCAGCCTTTGCTGCCGCATTCTATACGACATACCCCTCAACGCTCATTGCCCGTTACGGCACGCTGCCCGTCGTCGGCTGGAGTATGCTCATTGGTGGGATGGTCCTGCTGCCCTTTTATGCCGGGCAAGGAACAAATTTCGTGGTTAATGGCAGCCTGATCCTGGCTTTTTTCTATCTGGTGGTAATTGGAACTTCGCTGACCTTTAGTCTGTATCTGAAAGGTGCACAGTTAATTGGCGGGCCGAAAGCCAGTATTTTGAGTTGCGCAGAACCATTAAGTAGCGCGCTGCTCTCTTTGCTGTTGCTGGGGATCACCTTCACATTACCAGATTGGCTGGGAACGCTACTGATTCTGTCATCGGTGATTTTG
Source organism: Escherichia sp. E4385 (assembly GCF_963883145.1). Lineage (NCBI taxonomy): Bacteria > Pseudomonadati > Pseudomonadota > Gammaproteobacteria > Enterobacterales > Enterobacteriaceae > Escherichia > Escherichia sp. E4385. The sequence goes on along the minus strand of NZ_CAWOOJ010000022.1, from coordinate 33,102 downwards.
ATTTCAATGGATTCCCGCCGCCGCGCCAGAAAAATGTAATCGTCCGGCGCGGTACGGTTGATCATTACCAGCCAGGCACCGCGCCACCGTTAAAGAGGGTTTCTGCCGCTTTAGCAACTTCTGGTGACTGATAAGATTGCAGAAACTCCTTCACGTTTTCTGCATCCTTATTATCTTCCCGCGCCACCAGAATGTTCACATATGGTGAATTTTTATCTTCAATAAATACGCTGTCGTTAACCGGAGAAAGTCCTGTTTGCTGGATGTAAGTGGTGCTGATAATCGCTACATCCACTTTCGGGTCGTCCAGTACACGTGGCAACTGTGCCCCTTCCAGCTCCATTATCTGCAAATGGCGTGGATTCTCAGTAATATCCAACGCCGTTGGCAGTAAACCTTTCCCCTCTTTTAAGGTAATAAGTTTCTCTTTTTGCAACAGTAACAGCGCACGCCCCAGATTGGTCGGATCATTCGGAATCGCTACTGTCGCTCCTTCTTTTAGCTGATCGACTGTTTTAATTTTTTTCGAATAGCCAGCCATGGGGAAGACAAAGGTATTTCCTACCGCCACCAGTTTGTAACCGTGCGCCTGATTATCCTGTTCAAGGAAAGGACGATGCTGGAAGACATTGGCATCCAGTTCACCCTGATTAGTTGCATCGTTCGGCAACAACGAACCACTAAATCCAACCAATTCAACTTCAAGACCATACTTCTCTTTGGCCACTTTTTTAGCGACTTCTGCCACATCCTGTTCGGCACCGTTAATGACGCCAACTTTAATGTGTTTTGCATCGCTGTTTTGCTGGTCGCAGCCTGCCAGCAGGATCCCCGCCAGAAATAATGCTGCCCCTGTCCGTAGATGATGTGTTGTCAGTTTCATTTTTTATCCTTTTATTAATGATTACCTGACTATAGCGGTAAGGTCGCTGCGATTTAAAAAACGAAACGCTATCGATAAGAATAAAAAGGAATAAAAGTGGAATATAAGGTCTGGCACTTCTTACTGACCACGCAAGCGCGTTTCGTACAGCATGATGAGAGCGATGAAAGCAAACTACACTTATGCTTCATTCGATACACATTTGTAAAAGGTTGAATCCATGAAACCAACGACACTACTGCTTATTTTCACTTTTTTCGCTATGCCAGGCATCGTATACGCCGAGTCGCCTTTTAGCTCACTGCAGTCCGCAAAAGAGAAAAATACGGTATTAGAGGATTTGCGGAAAATTTGCACCCCGAAGGCATCGTTGTCAGATGAAGCGTGGGAAAAGTTAATGTTGTCAGATGAAAACAATAAACAACACATACGCGAGGCCATCGTGGCGATGGAACGTAATAATCAGAGCAATTATTGGGAAGCGTTGGGTAAGGTAGAATGCCCGGATATGTAAGTACGGCAACAACCACTGACCAACGCTTCTTTACCTGATATCAGGATTTCTTCATTTTCACCTTTGCCGTAACCAACAATGCAGTCAGCAACATCAATGTGCCGGACAACATCAGCGGCGAAGTCAGACCAATGTTATCCAACGCATAACCGCCGATTGCCGCACCGCAGGTATTGGCAAGCTGAATAACGGCCACCTGAATAGACCCAGCCTTTTCTGCCTGATCGGCCAATGAGCGAGTGATCCACGTTGACCAGCCAACGGGAATTAAAGCAAAGGTCAGCCCCCAGATAATCGCCACACCGGTAGCAACAATTTTATCGCTTCCCCACAGCGTCAGTACCAGCGCGCTCAGGGCGAGTACAAACGGTGCGCCCGCTAAGGCCAGTTTCACCGAACGTTTGAGAATGAACGACGAAAGCGATGTACCAACAAAACTGGCGATACCAAAACTCAACAGCACCAGCGTTAAGCCATCAACGCCGAATCCCGCCAGATTCATATACACTGGGCGAATATAAGTGAAAAAAGCAAACTGTCCGGCGAAGGACATAAAGATGGCGATCATCCCGGCCATCACCCCCGGACGCTGCAACAGGCGAAAGGCATTTTGTTTCTGATGTGACGGTTCGCCAGGCAGCGAAGGCAATGATTTGATAATCCAGATAATACACAGCACGCCCATCACCGCCGCCGCATTAAAGACATTGCGCCAACCGATAAGCTCGCCTAAAAAACTGCCCAATGGCGCGGCAATTACCAGCGCAATGGACACCGCGCCGAAGATCACCGACAGCGCCTTCGGCACCGTACGAGGCGGTACCAGGCGCATGGTCAGCGACGCCGACATCGCCCAGAATCCACCCAGTGCCAGCCCCAGACAGGCGCGACCGATTAACAGCAGACTGAATGAGTTGGCAAAGGAAACCAGTAAGCAGGAAAGCGTCAGCAAAACAGCGAACAGAATGACAACGTAGCGGCGGTCAGTGGCCTGAATGGTCTGGGTAATAAACAAACTGGCAAACATCGCCACAAAAGCGGTTACGGTCACCGATTGCCCGGCAACCCCTTCCGAAATGCCTAAATCGTGCGCCATCGGCGTCAACAAACTGACGGGCAAAAACTCAACGATAATCAGACAGGCGACGCAAAACGCCACCGAGAAAACGGCTGACCAGTTCGGTCGGGTAATGGCGCCCGCGCCGCGGTTTTCTTCGATATATTCACTCATGGTGTTACCCGTGGCATGTTTCAGGGGAAAAGCCGATCAGTTTAACATTGAAATGTGTGACACATTTAACGTTTTTGCAACTTTTACAGTGTTGCATGAGGTAGGGGTAAGATCGAAACGGAACAAGACAAAGATTGCCGGATGCGGCGTGAACGCCTTATCCGTACTCGGTCTGTAGGCCTGATAAGACGCGCCAGCGTCGCATCAGGCAAAGCGGTTTTAATGCAGCCAGTAAACGCCCTCAGCAGGCTGAAAAAATGCGTTGTAGCGCATCTGGAATGCATTAATCTCCTGCATTTCAGGCTCTATTTCGCGCAGAAAACCCAGCGCCAGCCTGACCTGAGCATCGGTAATCGGCGCGGCAAGGCGGGCTTTTTGTAAAATCCGATGCCATTGCAGCAGGTTCTGCTCGCTACCATCGACAATGACAACCTGCCAGATAAGCAACACCTGCGCGGCATTTTGCAGGTGCGACTCATCCGGGCGATGCAGATAACGTAAAAATTCGTCACCGGCTGACTTTCCCATTTGATCGACCATTGACTCAACGGGTACAACATCAATATTCAGCCGATCGCTGAGGCGGCGAATCGCTTTTCTGGCCCCGGATGTCAGCACCCGAAAACCAACCACAAACACCACCACCAGCGTAGCGAGCATTATCCAGATCATGAGTTCTCCTGCGTAACCGGCACTCATGATATCTGGAAACGCTTATCAGATACTAATCCACCAGGATGATTTTCAGCGCAAACAATGCCGCTACAACCACCACACACAGATTCAGATCGCGCCAGCGCCCGGTGCACACTTTCATGATGCAGTAAGACATAAAGCCGAGCGCAATCCCTTCAGTGATCGAGAAAGTAAAGGGCATCATCACCGTGGTGATAAATGCAGGTACCGATTCGGTAAAATCATCCCAGTTAACGCGCGCCAGACTTGAGGTCATCAACACGCCAACAAAGATTAACGCCCCGGCGGTGGCGTAAGGTGGAACCATCGCCACCAGCGGTGAGAAGAACATAACCAGCAGGAACATAACGCCAACAACAACCGCAGTCAGCCCCGTGCGACCGCCGACCGCTACGCCAGAAGTACTTTCAATATAGGCGGTAACAGAGGAAGTTCCGATAAACGCGCCAGCCACCGAACTCACGCTATCAACATATAGCGCCTTATTCATGTTAGGGAATTTACCGTTACTATCTATTAAGCCAGCTTTATCAGTTACACCAATTAATGTTCCTGATGAATCAAATAGGTTGATCAACATAAAGGAGAAAATGATACCGGCAAGCTCAAGCGATAATGCCCCGCTCAAATCAACCTCGCCAATAACACCGCTAATATCAGGTGGAATAGAATAGATTCCGCTGAAATGAACATCTCCGAAAAATAATCCACAACAGGAAGTAACGACGATAGAAACCAACACCGCCGCATGAAAATTACGCGATGACAACACGGTTATAATAAAAAACCCTAAAATACCTAACAACACGCCGTGGGAACTTAAATCACCAATCATCACCAGCGTGTCTTTATTGGCGACAATAACACCGGTATTTTTTAATCCCATTAAGGCAATAAATAGCCCGATACCACTGGTGATACCAATACGTAAACTTAACGGAATGTTAGAGATCATCCAGTAACGGATACGAAAAAGAGTCAGCAAAAATAGCCCTATTGCCCCCCAGAATATCGCCCCCATTCCGGTCTGCCAGGAGATGCCCATCGCCCCTACAACCACGAACGCAAAGAAGGCGTTCAGCCCCATTGCCGGCGCCAGCGCCACGGGCAAGTTAGCAAATATCCCCATCGCAATACTACCGATGCCGGCAATCAAACAAGTGGTGACAAACACCACTTTCGGGTCCATTTGTGCCGCACCGAGTATTTGTGGGTTAACAAAAACGATGTACACCATAGTTAAAAAAGTGGTCATCCCCGCAATCAATTCTGTGCGGACGGTAGTCCCATGTTGTGGCAGTTTAAATAATCGAGAAAGCGTCCCTGATTCATTACTCACGTAATCGGTATTGTCATTATTCATTTTTTTGTCCATTGGAGGAGATTTAATCCTTTGCTTTTGTAAAACAAATGACAACAACGGTTCAGTGATAATTATCACATTTCAATTGCACATTAATGGATATTCTTTAATAATCACGCGATGTTTCTTTATGATAAATAATAATCAAATTGATAAAATCAAAATGAGAAAAATATGAATAATCCTATTAACCATAAATTTCATCACATTAGTCGAGCCGAATACCAGGATTTGCTGGCTGTTTCCCGTGGCGACGCTGTTGCCGATTATATTATTGATAATGTCGCTATTCTGGATCTGATCAATGGCGGAGAAATTCCCGGCCCGATTGTGATTAAAGGACGTTACATTGCCGGTGTTGGCGAAGAATATGCCGACGCTCAGGCTTTGCGGCGGATTGATGCCCGCGGCGCAACGGCGGTGCCGGGGTTTATTGATGCTCACCTGCATATTGAATCCAGCATGATGACGCCGGTCACTTTTGAAACAGCTACCCTGCCACGCGGCCTCACAACTGTAATTTGCGACCCTCATGAAATCGTCAACGTGATGGGCGAAGCTGGATTTGCCTGGTTTGCCCGCTGTGCCGAACAGGCAAAGCAAAACCAGTATTTGCAAGTCAGCTCTTGCGTACCCGCTCTGGAAGGCTGCGATGTTAATGGTGCCAGTTTTACGCTCGAACAGATGCTCGCCTGGCGCGACCATCCGCAGGTTACTGGTCTGGCCGAAATGATGGACTACCCTGGCGTAATTAGTGGACAAAATGCGCTGCTCGATAAACTGGACGCCTTTCGCCATCTGACTCTGGATGGTCACTGCCCCGGTCTAAGCGGTAAAGAACTTAACGCCTATATTGCCGCGGGTATTGAAAACTGCCACGAAAGTTATCAGCTGGAAGAAGGACGCCGAAAATTACAACTCGGCATGTCGTTGATGATCCGCGAAGGGTCCGCTGCCCGCAATCTCAACGCGCTGGCTCCGTTGATCAACGAATTTAACAGCCCACAATGCATGCTTTGTACTGATGACCGTAACCCGTGGGAAATCGCTCACGAAGGGCATATCGACGCCTTAATTCGCCGCCTGATTGAACAACACAATGTGCCGTTGCATGTGGCATATCGCGTAGCCAGCTGGTCGACGGCGCGCCATTTTGGTCTGAATCATCTCGGTTTACTGGCTCCCGGCAAGCAGGCCGACATTGTCCTGTTAAGTGACGCCCGTAAAGTCACTGTGCAACAGGTACTGGTGAAAGGCGAACCGATTGACGCACAAACCTTGCAGGCAGAAGAGTCGGCGAGACTGGCACAATCCGCCCCGCCATATGGCAATACCATTGCCCGCCAGCCAGTTTCCGCCAGCGACTTTGCCCTGCAATTTACCCCCGGAAAACGCTATCGCGTCATTGATGTCATCCATAACGAACTGATCACGCACTCCCGCTCCAGCGTCTACAGCGAAAATGGTTTTGATCGCGATGATGTGTGCTTTATTGCCGTACTTGAGCGTTACGGGCAACGTCTGGCTCCGGCCTGTGGTTTGCTCGGCGGCTTTGGCCTGAATGAAGGCGCGCTGGCGGCGACAGTCAGCCATGACAGCCATAATATTGTGGTGATCGGTCGTAGCGCAGAAGAGATGGCGCTGGCGGCCAACCAGGTGATTCAGGATGGCGGCGGGCTGTGCGTGGTCCGTAACGGCCAGGTACAGAGTCATCTGCCGTTGCCCATTGCCGGGCTGATGAGCACCGACACGGCGCAGTCACTGGCGGAGCAAATTGACGCGTTAAAAGTCGCCGCCCGTGAATGTGGCCCATTACCGGATGAACCGTTTATTCAGATGGCGTTTCTTTCCCTGCCGGTGATCCCCGCATTGAAACTGACCAGTCAGGGGCTGTTTGATGGCGAGAAGTTTGCCTTCACCACACTGGAAGTCACGGAATAATAAAAAAAAGCCCGGCGTCATGCCGGGCAAAAGTCACCAGTTACGTTTATGCCACTGTCAACTGCTGAATTTTTTTCTCGCGGCGGATTTTTCGTTCTTCCATCACCGCGACTATCGCCATCAGGCAGATACAGCCAATAGCGGCGATATCCAGTGCAGCGAAGGTGCCTGCCCAGCCGGTGAGGCCGAACACTGGCGTACCATCGGCAATCATTCCCAGACCTAATTTGGCAAAGCTGTCACCAATCAGGTAGGCGAAAGTGCCTTTAATCCCATCGGCAGCGCCGATCGCTTTTTTCGGTACGAAGCCAACAGCCGCTACGCCAATCAACAGTTGCGGACCAAATACCAGGAAACCTAATGCAAAAAGAGAAGCCAGATAGATATATTGGTTGCTGGCGTGTTGATACACACCAAGCGTGGCGATAATCAGCGCGAGTGCAATACACGCCACCAAGCCACGGCGCCCGTTCGCCAGGTCAGAGAGCCAGCCCCACAGCAGCGTGCCAACCAGAGCACCGGCTTCAAACAGCGTAAAGCCCTGAATCGCCACCGATTTAGAAAGTTTCAGTTCCTGAAAAGCGTACACGGTTGACCACTGGTCGATACCAATGCGTACCACGTACAGGAAGATGTTGGCGAAGCACAGCAGCCAGATCACTTTGTTTTTCAAAACATATTCAACAAAGATCTGCCACTTGGTCATGTCGGTGGATTCCGTCTCTTTGTCCTCTTCGCTGATCTCTTCACCGAATAGTTCTTCAGCTTTGCCAAGACCATACGCTTCAGGGGAGTCGCTGCCGTAACGCAGACCGATAAAACCGACAATCAACGCGATAATCGACGGGAAGATAAACATGCCGATCACGTGACCGTCGAACAGGTAATTTGCGCCGAATAGCGCCACACCCGCCGCCCCCGCGCCGCCGAGGTTGTGGGAAATGTTCCAGAAACCGAGGAAGGTCCCGCGCTTACGACGCGGCGTCCATTTGGTAATCGTGGAGTAACTGCATGAACCGCCGGTGCTCTGGAAAAAACCGCTTAAGGCGTAGAAGGCAATCATCAGGAACAGGCTAACCGAGCCGCTGCCCATGCTGGCGCTGAAGCCCAGCATACAAATAGCGGACAAGATCAGCATGAACGGCAGGAATTGTTTGGTATTTTTGCCGTCGGCGTAGTAGGAAACCAGCGTTTTACCCACGCCGTAAGTGATGGAGAAGCCCAGGCCGATCATCCCCAGCTGCGTCATGCTCAACCCGTAGGTCGAGATCATGTCGTTCTGTGCGATGTTGAAGTTCTTGCGAATCAGGTACATCGTCAGGTAGCCAATAAAGACCACCAGATAGGATTGCATGAACGGTTTGAACCACATTTTACGCCGCACTTCGAGCGGAAGATCCAGGGTCGGCTTGCGAACCTGGTTTAAGAAAGCCAGCATGGGTTACTCCTGATTTCCCTTCATACTTCAGGCCGCAGGTGCCTTAGCTGCTCGCGTTCCTGCAACTTGAATTATTTTGGGAAAGAATTAACGAATGATGGCATTGTAAAAACCTGCAGCAAATCAGGCTTGAGATAGCGTCCAGGCAAAACCAGGAAAATTTCTTAGTTTTGCCGGATATGAGGTAGAAAAGTGAGATGCATCACGCTTCGCGTGGTGCCTGGGCGTTCAAAAAGGGCAGTAACAACAGTGCCGAAACCCCGGCAGCAATGGCGATAACCACGAAAAAACCACTCCAGTGCCAGGTATCCAGCACTTTCGCCAGCGGCCAACCGGCAAGCGACGCCCCCAGATAAGCAAACAAGCCGACAAACCCCGTCGCCGCACCTGCCGCCTCTTTGTGAGAACACTCTGCCGCCGCCATACCAATTAACATCTGCGGGCCAAAGACAAAAAAACCAATGGTGAAGAAGCAGGTTGCCTGCATCACGTAGCTGGCAAATGGCATCAACCACAGCGAGCCAACAGAGAGCAAAATCCCCGCAGCAAAAATCAAATTCATCGGCCCACGGTTGCCGTTAAACAGTTTGTCCGAGCCCCAACCGGCTACCAGCGCACCGATAAACCCGCCCAGTTCAAACATCGTTACTGCCGTATTCGCCGTGACCAGATCGACGCCCAGCGTCTCGGACATATACAGGTTGCCCCAGTCGTTGATCGCCGCACGAACCACATAGACCAGCACATAACAGAACGAAAGCAGCCAGATATACGGATTCAACAACACATATTTGGTGAGGATCTCTTTACGCGTCAGCCCCGCCCCTTCTTGTTGTTGGGCGATTTCCAGCGCATCGTGCCGCCATTCTCCGACCGCCGGTAAACCTAACGCCTGCGGGCGATCGCGCAGCCGCCAACAAAGAAAAATCCCCACGACTATCGCCATACAACCGGCAATCATCATCCCAGCACGCCAGCCATAATGCACCGCAGCAGCGGCCATCACGATGGGGATCAATGCGCCGCCGACGTTATGCGCCGTGTTCCATAATGCCCACCAACCGCCGCGCTCGGTACGAGAATACCAGGCAGTCAACAGACGCGCACAAACCGGCGAACCCCAGCCCTGGAAAAAGGCGTTCAGCACCCACAGCACGGCAAACGCCCACAACGAGGTGGAGAAGCCAAACAGAATGTTGATGATGCCCGTGGCGATAAGCCCAATCCCCATAAAATAGCGGGCATTAGAGCGGTCACTGACAATGCCGGAGACAAATTTCGATACGCCGTAGGTAATGTAAAACAGCGTTGCTAACAGGCCGATATCGCTACGGCTGAGCACGCCGTTGGCAAGGATTTCTGGTACGGCGGCGTTAAAACTTTTACGCGTGAAGTAAAACAGCGCATAGCCCAGCCAGATGGTCAGCAAAATATGCCGACGCCAGTAGCGGTAGCGAGCATCAATTTCACTTTTATCGCTGATCAGCGGTGCGTCGGCAGGTGCTTTCAGAAACGGCAACATCATCAAGCCTTAAACATAACGTTGAGGTAGAGAAACGCTGACACGCGTGCCGTGCAGGCAGGAAATGGTCAATGTGCCGCCCAGCGCCGTTACGCGCTCGCGCATTCCGGTCAAGCCAAAACCTTGCTGCCCGGAACCTGGCGGCAGACCACTACCATCGTCTTCAATCACCAGCATTAAACGCTCATCCTGCTGCCAGCCTTGCAGGATAACCGCACTGGCATCTGCATGTTTCACAATGTTGTTCAGCCCCTCCTGACAGATACGAAATAGAGTTACGCGCTGGTTCTCACTTAGCGCTGATTCATCTATCCGCCATTCGAGATGACTGACAATGCCGCGCCCTTCCAGCTCCATTTCCCGCATCAATGAACGGATGGCCTGCTCCAGGGTCAGATCATCCAACTGGCGCGGACGTAACCGCCCTAACAAGCGGCGAACCGCGTCGTAAACGCCCAGCGACAGTTGTTCGATGAGCTGTCCGCTCTGTTTCACACTGGCGTTATCCGCCGCCAGCCGCTGGACAATGCCAGCCTGAGTACGAATGGCGGTGATGGTCTGGCCGATATCATCGTGCAGTTCACGCGCTACGTCGCGACGCACACTCTCTTCGGTTTCAAGCAACCGCTCGGCAAGATGTTGATTACGCGCCAGTTCCTTTTGCAGCGACTGGTTAAGTTCACGCAACCGCTGGATGCCTGCGCCCAGTAACAGGCCAGTGAGGCTTTGCACCAGCAGCGAAAGCAATAAATCGACCGGATGATCGCGCCAGGTCTGACTGGCGATCAGCGCGATGGCGTTCATCAGCGTCGCAATCAGCGCCCCTTGCCAGCCATAATGCCAGGCCAGGGCGATAATCGGCAGCGCCAGACAAAACGGGGTAAAGCGCGAGAGTTCGTTCGGCAGCCCCAGTTGCAACCACAGGCTGATAACAAACAACAGCAAATACCAGACCAGATGCCGCCCACGCCAGTTGATCGGCTGGGAAACCAGCGATGGCCCCAGCGGCAGCCAGGTGTTATTCGCCAGATAGTGCCAGAACACCAGGCAAATGGGGGCCAGCGTCAGGCCGCCGGTTAAGGTCATCAGTAGGGCGTTCCAGGGCTCGTTTCCGTACCCATGCCAAAGCCAGGGTGATGACTGTAATAACGCCGCCGCCGTCAGTGCCGCGCCCTGTAACAGCAACGTGCGCCAGTCGCGCTGGTGGCGATAACGGGAAATCAACGCCACAGGAAGTAACGTCAGCAAACTACCGATCATCAATAACGGATCATGCGTTAACCCAACCGCCTGCGTCAGCCAGTAAATCAGCAGCCATTCTGCGCCCATCAGCACCAGCCAGTATCTGCGCGGGCATTGCAACATCAGCCCCAGTCGCAGACCGAACGGAAACAGCAATACCGCCAGATCCGGTCGTTCAACCAGGTGCAGGCTGATACTCCACAGGCAAAACCATGCGGCAGAGAAGATAAAAAAGCAGGAAACTACAGTATTCAAGCGGGAGAAAAATGTCTTCATCACCAGCCATCAAACATGCGCCGCGCCAGTTCAACGTCGTTGCTGACGCCCAGTTTTTCCATCAGATTGGCACGATGTACATGCACAGTTTTTGGCGACAACCCCAGTTCGGCGGCAATCTCTTTCACCGCCATCCCTTGCGCCAGTTTTTCTGCCACCTGGCGTTCGCGTTTGGTTAGCGGGTCCTGACGGCCCGATGCCAGTTTAATCGCGATATCCGGCGTCAGATAACAGCCGCCAGTTGCAACCGTATGCACGGCAGCGATCAGCTCGTCCGGGCTACAGCGTTTAGAGAGAAAGCCGCGCGCCCCCGCGTTAAGCGCCTGTTCAACCAGCGCCGGACTGTCGTGAACGGAGAGCATAATTGTCGCCATACCTTTCGGTAACTGGCTTAGCAGCTCCAGACCGGAGATATCGGGCATGGAGATATCGCAAATACACACCTGCACACCGCGCCCCGGCAGCCCCGCCAGCGCCTCGCGCCCGGAACCAAACTCGGCAACTACCTGCAAATCAGGTTCCAGCCCCAGCAGCTGCGCAAAGCCGGAGCGGACGATAAGGTGATCGTCTATAAGAGCAACGGTTATCATGGTCTTGTCCTGGCGGGTAAAAAAACGCGCTTACCTTAACGATAAGCGCGCCACTGTTCAAGCCTTGAGCGGTTACTGAAAAAATACGGCTATCTTGTTAAACATTGTCGGGTCGGACTGATTACGCTGCACTTTCACCACATCCTCCAGTTTGTCTATCTGGCTTATCATTTGTTCCAGTCGCTGATCGTCATTGACCAGTAGCCAGATGTGGCTTTTGTCGCTGTTCTGAATCGGCAGACAAAGAATGCCTTCGACGTTAAAAGCACGACGGGCAAAAAGCCCACAAACGTGGGTCATTACTCCGGGATGGTTGCGAACGGTGAGTTCCAGAATCACGTTGTCATGAGTTGTGTTTTGCATGGCTTATTCCCCCACCATTTCAGTATTTGCCGCGCCTGGCGGCACCATTGGGTACACTTTTTCTTCAGCATCAATGCGTACGTGGATCAGCGCCGGACCAGGGCGATTGATAATTTCCTGTAATGCCGCCTGCGGATCGGTTTCATTATTCAAATCACAGGTTTCGAGGCCGAACCCGGCAGCGATTTGCATAAAATTGATTTTTCCCGGATAGGTGGCCGCAAAAACGCCCTGCGTGTAGAACAGACTCTGTTGCTGATGCACCAGTCCCAGTGCTTCGTTATTCATCAGGATGATTTTGACATCCAGCTGGTTTTCACTGGCGGTCGCCATCTCCTGAATATTCATCATCAGGCTACCGTCGCCGGAGAAACACAACACTTTGCGATCTGGGTTAGCCAGCGCCGCACCTATCGCTGCGGGTAAACCGAAGCCCATCGTTCCCAGCCCACCAGAAGTCAGCCACTGACGTGGTCGATTGAGCGGATAAGCCTGCGCCGTCCACATCTGATGCTGACCCACGTCGGTGGTGATAATCGCGTTATCATCGACACAGGCGGCAACGGCGTTAATCAGCCCGTAATGTGTTAACGGATCGCACGCTTTCGGGATTGGACACGGGAACTCGCGCTGCAAATCCGCCACCAGTTGGTGCCACTCTGCACGCGGCTGGGCTTCCACCTGCGGGATCAGCTGCGCCAGCACATCATCAACATCCGCCTGAATCGCCACGTGCGGTTGCTTAACTTTACCCAGCTCCGCGCGGTCGATATCCACATGAATAATTTTGGCGTTCGGGCAGAACTCTTCCGTTTTGCCAATTGCCCGGTCATCAAAACGCGCACCGAGAACAATCAGCAGGTCCGCCTCCTGCAAGATATAGTTGGTGCTGCGCACGCCGTGCATCCCCAGCATGCCCAGCGACAGCGGATGTGCTTTTGGCAACATGCCCAGCGCCATTAAGGTCATGGTGGTGGGCAGCTGCGCTTTCTCAGCCAGTTCACGCACCCGCGCGGGCGCGTTAATGACACCGCCCCCCAGATAAAGCACCGGGCGTTTGGCGGCGTTAATCATTGCCGCAGCGTCACGAATACTTTCTTCGCTAAAGGCGGGCGCGGCGGCTTTTTCTGCCGCCGCGGGCTGTTCTTCAATTTCAAAAACCGCCGTTTGCACATCCTTAGGAATGTCTATCCACACCGGGCCAGGGCGGCCTGATTGCGCAATGCGGAAGGCATCGCTCATGACCTGCGGGAGTTCTTCGATATGCCTGACCAGATAGTTGTGTTTGGTGATGGGGATAGATATGCCGTAGGTGTCCACTTCCTGGAAGGCGTCGGTGCCGATCATCGAGGCGGGAACCTGGCCGGTGATGCAAATCAGCGGAATGGAGTCCAGCCGCGCATCGGCAATGGCGGTCACCAGGTTAGTCGCACCCGGCCCGCTACAGGCCATACAAACCGCCGGTTTACCGTCGGTGCGCGCCATTCCCTGGGCGATAAAGCCAGCGCCCTGTTCATGACGGGCCAGAATATGGCGGATTTGCGTGCTTTGGCTTAAGGCGTCGTAAACAGGGAGAATCGAACCGCCCGGAATCCCCGTCACAATCTTAATGCCCTGCTGTTCCAGGAAATGAACGATAAATTCTGCGCCGGTAAAACGCTTACGTGTCGATGTTGTGCCCGAACTTGCCATGCTCCAGTCCTTTTCTTCTGGGCCGACTTTCCGGGAGGTGTTTAAACGAAAAACCCCGCCCGGTTTGCGCCGGCGGGGTTTTGGAATCGTGTGTTGTTCCAGTCCCTACGGCGCATTGCCGACGACCACCACCACACGCACGACGACCACTGCGGCGGATGGCGCAGTTGGTAGTAGTTTTGCGTTGAGCATGGAAGTAGTCATTGGGGACCTTGTTGGTTTTGTGTTTAACAATATTTATACAAACACAGCTTTACAGGGGAGACAATGGAAAATTTTTCATCAAGGAATAATTGGGGGGTTGATCACGTTTTGTACTGAAATGCAGGTAACAAAAAACCCCGCCGGAGCGAGGTTTTGTCAGCCGCCCGCGGCTGGTAACCGCAAAGCACACTGTGTTATGTCAACACTGAAAGTATACGTGTTCCGCGTAGAACACGCAATTTCGGCACGAATTTTGACTTATTTAGCGCATAATTGAGTATCGATCACAGTTTGGATTTTGTCTAATTTTTACTGTTTATTTGTACAGTATAATTCTATAATATCACTGTACGCAATGTGTTATGCGGGGCCGCATCGTTACCCGGCGCACTAAGTCCTGGCTGAAACGGGTGGTGCCGTCAGCGCCTTAACCCCGCGTGAGCACACTGTGTTATGTCAACAAGCACAACGTTTCTTCTGAAGAAGCTGCGTACGCAACAGCTGGCAACAGGCAGCGGAAAGGTACGTCAGCTGGCAGTGCTCCTGAACCACAGGAGACGCGTATGAGCCTGGTGGATATTGCCATTCTTATCCTCAAACTCATTGTTGCGGCACTGCAACTGCTTGATGCTGTTCTGAAATACCCGAAGTGATTCAGATTCAAGCCGCACTAAAGGGGAGCGGGAAACCGTTCCCCTTTCATATTCTGCTGGCAGATTGGTGTCGTATGCGATGCTGACGCATCTTGTCCGACCTACAGTATTTATTTAAGCTAAAGTCCCTTCCGGCAACATTTATTGCCGCTGTTGTTTATATTTTCTGCCGTTTTGTTATTCATCATTCCGTATATATATCTGGCTAACATTTATCAATGTGATAGATTCCTCTCCTGCATTTATTCGAATGCGTAGTAACTTATTCTAAATATATTTTTAAAAGCGTCCGTGATAATGAAAAGGCATAGAAACGTCAATTTATTATTGATGTTGGTATTACTCGTGGCCGTCGGTCAGATGGCACAAACTATTTATATTCCTGCTATTGCCGATATGGCACAAGATCTCAACGTCCGTGAAGGGGCGGTGCAGAGCGTAATGGGCGCTTATCTGCTGACCTACGGTATCTCACAACTATTTTATGGCCCAATTTCCGACAGAGTGGGACGCCGCCCGGTGATCCTCGTCGGAATGTCCATTTTTATGTTGGCGACACTGGTGGCAGTCACCACTTCCAGCCTGACGGTGTTAATTGCCGCCAGTGCGATTCAGGGGATGGGGACCGGTGTCGGCGGCGTAATGGCGCGTACATTGCCGCGTGATTTATATGAACGGACACAGCTTCGTCACGCTAATAGCATGTTAAATATGGGGATTCTCGTAAGTCCGTTGCTCGCACCACTCATTGGCGGCCTGCTGAATACCCTGTGGAGCTGGCGGGCCTGTTATCTGTTTTTACTGGTGCTTTGTGCCAGTGTGACGTTCAGCATGGCGCGCTGGATGCCGGAAACACGCCCTGCCGATGCGCCGCGTACGCGCCTGCTCACCAGTTATAAAACACTCTTTGGCAATGGCAGCTTTAACTGCTATTTGCTGATGTTAATTGGTGGTCTGGCAGGGATTGCCGCTTTCGAAGCCTGTTCCGGTGTGTTGATGGGGGCAGTGTTAGGGTTGAGCAGTATGACAGTCAGTATTTTGTTTATTCTGCCAATTCCAGCGGCATTCTTCGGCGCATGGTTTGCTGGTCGACCGAATAAACGTTTCTCTACGTTAATGTGGCAGTCGGTTATCTGTTGCCTGTTGGCAGGAATGATGATGTGGATCCCTGGCTGGTTTAGCGTGATGAATGTCTGGACGTTGCTCGTTCCCGCCGCGCTGTTCTTTTTCGGTGCCGGGATGCTGTTTCCGCTGGCAACCAGCGGCGCAATGGAGCCATTCCCCTTCCTTGCTGGCACGGCTGGTGCGCTGGTCGGCGGCCTGCAAAACATTGGTTCCGGCGTGCTGGCGTCGCTCTCCGCGATGCTGCCGCAAACCGGTCAGGGCAGCCTGGGGTTGTTGATGACCTTAATGGGATTGTTGATCGTGCTTTGCTGGCTACCGCTGGCGACGCGGATGTCGCATCAGGGGCAGCCCGTTTAAGCTCACGTCACCGCAGCATCGTCATCAACTCCATAGGAGAACGATGCTGCTTTATCAGGTCACGCATCACCCGCATGTGCGGCGCAGAGTGGGAATAAAAAGCTTGATAGCCAACACAAAGCACGTTGCCAGGACAATCCTCCTGGGAATGTCGGCACAAGCGACGCCAGTCGCACACCTGACACTCCCGCCGAAGTTGTACGTTTTCGCTCCCGCACCATTTTTGCAGCGTGGCGTCAAAAAGTTCGACTGATATACGACCAATATCTGCACGCACCCAACGCTCGAACAGAGCGATTAAAAATTGCCCCCACAGTTCAGCCGTCACCGAAGAAGCTGTCAGCTCGCCCCGGTCATCAAATTCTATATGGGGAATAAGTTGCACGGAGCGAAGACCCCGCTGTTTGAAATTCTGATAAAAATCGGCAGGTTGTAGCGCATCTTTATACTCTACAACCAGTTTATGCCTGTCCTCTTCAGCATTTACAACCTGACTTCCTGTCATGCGACTCTCTCAATCAATACGATTAGTTGATGTATATGCGTCACAGCAAACAGTATTGCAAGAGATAACACCGCGAGGGAGATCATAAATTTGTCACGGATGACGTTAAATTGAGAAAAATCACTATTAGTCACATCCATTAAATTACGATTACGGGTATAGCGCCAAAGTATTAATGCCACAATGGCGAGGATGCCAATAGAAATCCAGAACAACGCGCCGGCCTGATGCCAGTTGTGTTTAATTGCCAGCGCCATCAGCGCGCCATAACCCAGCATGGTGCGAAACCACGCCAACGATGTCCGTTCTGGCTGAAGTCCGGGATCAGCAATGCGTCTGGCTTTGCGACTATCCGGCATACAGCACCAGCCCCATGACTATTACCGCTACGATCATCAATATTAAGCTGATGATTAATAAGCTGTTGGTATAGGGTAAGTCCTCTTTCAGACGCATCGCTTTTTCATTGCGTAACCAGCGCAGATAGCCATACATCGCTAATCCGCCGGAAAACAGGCATAACAATAACGCCAGCAGCTCACGAATGACGGGCGTAGCGAAGTCTGGCGCAAGTTGATCCAACCCGACGCCCGCCGCCAGAAATCCCAACGCGGTACGGATCCATGCCAGAAATGTACGTTCATTAGCCAACGAAAAGCGGTAATCAGGCGCTTCTCCAAGGCGGGAAATTTTCATTGTTGCTCCTTTGCACTTTCACTAACGCTCTGCCTTTAGCGGTTATTTTTAAGAATTTCGTCCGCCCGTTTCCTGATATGCTTTTGCCATCCATTACAAGGAGGTCAGATGGGTATCATAGCGCAAAATAAAAGCAGTTCACTGGGCATGCTGTTCGGTGCTATCGCTTTATTGATGGGTATTATCCACTTTTCATTCGGCCCTTTTGCCGCGCCACCACCAACGCTGGAAAGCATCGTGGCGGACAAAACGGCTGAAATTAAAAGAGGTCTTCTCGCCGGAATAAAAGGTGAAAAAATTACCACCGTGGAGAAAAAAGAGGACGTGGATGTCGATAAAATCCTCGATCAAGGCGGTATCGCACTGGCCATTGCCGCGCTACTCTGCGCATTTGTTGGCGGTATGCGTAAGGAAAATCGCTGGGGCATTCGAGGCGCACTGGTATTTGGCGGCGGGACGCTGGCTTTCCATACCTTACTTTTTGGTATCGGCATCGTGTGCAGCATTTTGCTGATATTCCTTATCTTTTCCTTCCTGACCGGCGGTTCACTGGTTTAAGCAACGCGGTAATGTTCAGAAATGCATTGTGAATGCCAGGTGGAGAACCATTTATGGCGACTCCACCCGGAAAAGCGTTAGCCGATACTCCAGAAAAGCACCGCCAGTAACTGTGGTGTGATAATGCGCAGGAACATAACTAACGGATACACCGTGGCGTAAGAGAGCGCTGCCGCGCCACTGGTAGGATGAAGATTATTGGCAAACGCCAGTGCCGGAGGATCGGTCATTGAACCCGCGAGCATCCCGCACATCGTGAGATAATTCATTTTGACTAACATCCGCGCCAGAATGCCAGCCGTGATCAGCGGAATTGCAGTAATCAATGCGCCATAGCCTATCCAGCTTAACCCTTCGCCATCCACCAGTGTATGGATAAAATCGCCGCCGGATTTCAGGCCAACTACCGAGAGAAACAGTACGATACCCAGTTCGCGCAGCGCCAGGTTGGCACTTGGCGGCATAAACCAGTAAAGCTTACCAATGCTGCCGATACGCCCGAGGATCAGCGCCATAATCAGCGGACCACCCGCCAGCCCCAACTTCAACGCAGCCGGGAATCCAGGCACAAACACCGGAATGGAACCCAACAATACGCCAAGCCCAATACCAATAAACACCGGTAACATTTGTACCTGTTGCAATTTTTGCTGCGCATTACCTAATACATTAGCAACGGCATCAATCGCGGACGGGCGTCCAACCAGGTTGAGAATATCGCCAAATTGCAGGCTAATATCGCTACTTGCAACTAATTCAACGCCAGCACGGTTCAGGCGCGAAATAACGACGTCATAACGCTCCTTAAAGTGCAGGTCGCGAATACGTTTACCAAGCACATTCTCATTGGTGACCACCACGCGTTCGACGCGCAGATCGGTGCCTTTCGTCGACAGCGAGGTATCCACTTCCTGACCAATCACCAATTGCGCATTATGTAAATCCGCAGGCTGCCCCACCAGATGAAGCAAATCGCCCAACTGAATAATGGTTTCCGGAGAAGGTACTTTGAGGGTTTCCTCTCGTTTCAATCGCGAGCAGATAACTTTATCGCCATTGAGAATCGGTACATCTTTAATCGCTAAATTATGTAAGTTAGGGTTATCAACACGGATGTTAATGGTCCTGATCAGCACGCTACCGTTAGTCCGCGTGGACTCGTGTTGCAACGCCTCAGTCTCAACATTGACGCGGAAAATAACCCGCAGCATCCACATAGTGAACAAAATGCCGCAAATGCCAAATGGATACGCCATCGCATAGCTCATCCCCATCTGATCGACCATCTCCATCGGTGTCCCCAGGTCGCGTAAGATCTGCTGACCTGCACCCAGCGCTGGTGTATTGGTGACCGCGCCGGAGAAAATCCCCAGTACTACGGGAAGTGGAATATCGAAAAGTTTATGCAGGATGGCGGTGACCAGACCACCGAGGATGACAACCAAAACAGCAAACAAATTGAGGCGTAATCCGGAGACACGCAACGAGGCAAAGAAGCCCGGCCCCACCTGAATACCAATAGTATAAACGAACAGGATCAGACCAAATTCCTGGATAACATGCAGCATGTCGCTGCTTAATGTCATCCCCGCCTGTGAAACAAAATGGCCGACGATGATCCCACCGAACAGCACGCCGCCAATGCCCAATCCAACACCGCGAAACTTGACGTTGCCGATAAACAACCCGACGACCGCCACCAAAGCCAGAATACTGACCGTTAATGCTATATCACTCATCGTCCATTTCTCTTGAAATAACATTTTAATTGCTACGGATTATGGCTGAATCGGTGAAGCAGATTTGCCTTATGGCGCACATTATCACGGTAAAGAAAGTGCCGGAACATCTTAAATTGGCGAAAATTAAAACATTGTTGAAGATTGCAGGCAAAAAAAAGCCCCACCAAACTGGCGGGGCAAAGAGAATAGCTAATTAGCTATTTAACGCGGGACGTTCGCTGATAGCGATACGCTGCGCTGCGATGGGTTCAGGCTCATTACGAATTAAATCAATATGCAGTAAACCATTAACGAAGGTTGCGCCAGAGACTTCCATATTTTCAGCCAGCGTAAAGCTCAGGCTAAACGGCTGATTCATAAGCCCTTGATGCAGCCATTTCTTCTCTTCTTTTGGCTGCTCCGGCGTGCCTTTTACGCTCAGGCGCGTTCCTTCCAGTTGAATATCTAAATCTTCCTGACGAAAACCTGCCAGCGCAAGGGTAATGCGGTAGTGGTTATCGTCGCTTTTCTCAATGTTGTACGGCGGGAAGCTCTGGCTTTCACCGGCGTTTTGCAGTGCGTTGGCCAGTTTGTCAAAACCGATCCATTGACGCATCAGTGGGGATAAATCGAAGTTACGCATAGTCATTTCTCCTTCTAAGAAGCGAGTAAGTACCTGCAAATCCGAAGATTCGCATATGCTCCCTGACGGCGAGCATCAAATGTCAGGCCGCGCACTGCGGCCTTAGAGAATTAGTTGATTTCGATACGGCGCGGTTTTTTCGCTTCAGGAATCACGCGTTCGAGATCGATATACAGAAGACCGTTCACCAGGTTAGCGCCACGAACATGAATGTTCTCAGCTAACTGGAATTTACGTTCAAAGTTGCGTTCAGCGATGCCCTGGTACAGATAGGTGCGCTCTTTTTGTTCGTCGGCGTGAGCACCTTTCACTACCAGCAGATTGTCCTGGGCGGTAATTTCCAGTTCACTTTCGGCAAAGCCAGCCACCGCGATAGCAATGCGGTAATGGTTTTCGTCTACCAGTTCAACATTGTACGGAGGGTAGCCGCCATTACTCTGGCTCTGGTTGTTTTCTAAGTGGTTAAACAAACGATCAAATCCAATAGCAGAACGGTAAAGCGGGGATAAATCAAAGTTACGCATAATTAATAGCTCCTGAAATCAGCGAGAATGTAAGACCTTCCACAATGGACAGGTCGGATAGCCAGAACACCCATCAGGCGTGTTCTCATTGGCTACGGTATAAAAATGGGTCTGGATATGCACTTTTCAAGTCTTTTCGACGGACTTTTTTTTGCAGTTTGTGGTCTATTGCATAGACTGGGGGGCAGCACGAAACGTTAAAGTGCGATAGCCGCCACAGTGCGACATGATGATGATGTTATTTTCAGCAAGGGATCGCTATAACACATCATGCCAACACCCACGATCAACAGATGAATTTATTATGATAAGAAATGTGTTGTTAGCGCTCATGATATGCAGCGGAATGACGTTACTCGGAGGATGCTCCAGCGTAATGTCCCATACCGGGGGGAAGGAGGGAACGTATCCCGGCACCCGCGCCAGTGCCACCATGATTGGTGATGACACAACAAACTGGGGAACCAAATCGCTGGCAATTCTCGATATGCCATTTACCGCAGTCATGGATACGCTACTTCTGCCATGGGATGCGTTCCGCAAAGACAGTTCAGTGCGCTCGCGCGTGGAAAAAAGCGAAGCCGACGCGCAAGCCATCAATGCCGTCATTCCACCAGCCAGAATGCCCGTGAACTGATTTAGCGGCCAGTTTTGGTTATCCACAACTGGCCGGCTTCCATCCACGCCAGCCATTGACCATCCGGCGAGAAGACCACCGCGTCCGCTGAAGGTGAGTTGGCGTGATTTTCGGTTAAATACTCAACTTCGCCGCTTTGCGCGTGTACGCAGGCAATACGGTTATCCAGCACAACGCCCAGCCATTCTCCCGATGGATGCCAGTTGAATGCTGACTGAATATCCGTTTTGTTATGTGTTAACTGGCGCGGTTCGCCCCCCTGTGGCGAGATAAGCCACAGTTGCACAATGCCGTTATCATCACGCATTAAAAACGCGATTTGCGTTCCTTGTGGGTTACACCGCACCCAGTGGCGCGGGACGTTGACTAACCCCGGGTAATTACGATGGTGCGTAAAGGTTAAACGTCGCTGCACGACGCCACGCGGTGGCGCGGGCAGAGTTGATTCCGTTCCGCTTAACGGCACATCACCTGCCGCTTTCCAGCCAATTTCATCTTGCGGCAATTCAGCAATAAACAGCTCCGGCACTTTCTCGCCCTTTTGCGAAAGCGTATCGCCAATAAACGCCAGAGCGTGGTTTCCTACCCATCCTTCTTCATAAGCACGATTGATTTCATCACTGCCAGGCTGCGGCGTGGGCGTTGTTTTACTCACCAGCACGCACCAGTGGCTACCGCTGTATTCACGCGGATGCTGTTTTTGCACATTGACCGGACCAAACGGCGCAGCCACCCCGACGTTTCGCAAATCCAGCGCTGGATCGCGTTCATGCAGCACGTGGTCGTTATAGGTAAAACTCACCATTTCACCGTTTGGGCTAAAGACATGTACATGACTGCCGCCGCGTAACGCCCCTGGGGTGTACGGAGCAGTAATATCCATTGCATCGAGATTGCTCACCTTGCCGTCTTCAACAACCACGCCGCGACGGTGATGGAAATCGTAATGCCATGTTTCATCAGGATTTTCAGGGCCGTGGATGAAGATATACTTCTCTGACTTCGGATGAACGGTCACCACGCCGACGTGCGCGCCCTGTGACGCGCGGTAGATAACCTCGACCTCGCCGGTATGGATATTCACACGCTCAATGGTTTCACCGGTAAACGACGCGCCAGAAGGACGCACGTCAAATATCAGCCACTGGCTGTCGGGAGTCCAGGTATTGGTATTGGTGAGCAGGTGATTACGGGGAGCAAAGGTTATCTGTTTCATGGCGCGGTCCTGATACAAAACGGTTCCCGCCATCATACTTCACAAGGACTTCACTTTCAGACATTAGTCTTTTGCCATCGTGATGAATGTGAGTGAAAAGATGGAACATTTTGACGTGGCGATTATTGGCCTCGGCCCGGCAGGGTCGGCGTTGGCGCGAAAGTTAGCAGGCAAAATGCAGGTGATCGCGCTGGATAAAAAGCACCAGCATGGTACTGAAGGTTTCAGCAAACCTTGTGGCGGTCTGCTGGCTCCGGACGCGCAGCGATCTTTTATTCGCGATGGACTGACGCTTCCTGTCGATGTGATCGCCAACCCGCAGATTTTCAGCGTCAAAACCGTCGACGTCGCCGCATCGCTCACGCGTAACTACCAGCGAAGCTATATCAATATTAATCGCCATGCTTTCGACTTGTGGATGAAATCGCTGATCCCCGCCAGCGTTGAGGTTTACCACGACAGACTGTGTCGAAAAATCTGGCGTGAGGATGATAAATGGCATGTCATTTTTCGCGCAGACGGCTGGGAGCAGCATATTACTGCCCGCTATCTGGTCGGTGCCGATGGTGCCAACTCGATGGTGCGGCGACATCTCTACCCGGATCATCAAATCCGTAAATATGTCGCTATCCAGCAGTGGTTTGCAGAGAAACATCCGGTACCGTTCTACTCCTGCATTTTTGATAATGCGATAACTGACTGTTACTCATGGAGTATCAGCAAAGACGGTTATTTTATCTTTGGCGGTGCTTATCCAATGAAAGACGGTCAGACGCGTTTCACGACGCTGAAAGAGAAAATGAGCGCCTTTCAGTTCCAGTTTGGTAAGGCGGTGAAAAGCGAAAAATGCACGGTGCTGTTTCCCTCACGCTGGCAGGATTTTGTCTGCGGTAAGGACAACGCCTTTCTGATTGGTGAAGCAGCGGGATTTATCAGCGCCAGCTCACTGGAGGGGATAAGCTATGCGCTGGATAGCGCAGACATTCTGCGTTCGGTGTTACTGAAACAGCCGGAGAAGAGCAACGCCGCCTACTGGCGCGCCACCCGCAAACTGCGTTTAAAACTCTTCGGCAAGATAGTCAAAAGCCGATGCCTGACCGCACCGGCTTTAAGAAAGTGGATTATGCGCAGTGGTGTGGCGCATATTCCGTCTAATTTGAATAATGGATAAAATCACATCATCCATTTTAGTGGCATTAAGACGATATCAGGGAACAATACCAGTAAAAACATCACTGCAGCTTCTGCCAGTAAAAAAGGTAAAACACCTTTTATTAATTTCTCAATCGGTATTTTACCAACACCACTAACAACATTGAGAATTGAACCAACTGGCGGTGTTAATAATCCAATTGACACGTTCATGATAAATAACACCCCGAAATATACGGGATCAATATGTGCCATTTTCAATACTGGCATTAAAATGGGTGTTAGCACCAGAACAGTTGGTGTTAAATCCATAGCAGAACCAATCGCCAGAATCAGCAACATTAGGGTGAATGTGAGTAGTATTCGATTGTCCATTACCGGCTCAAGAATCTCTATCAATTGAAGAGGAATATTGGCCGCCGTAATAAGCCAGGCTGAGAGAGATGCTGCACAAACAAGGAACATAACAATCGATGTTGTTTTTGCTGCATTTAAAAATAAGGCGTAGAGATCTTTGATTGTGATCTCACGATAAATGACCATTCCAACAAATAAGGAGTACGCTGCCGCTATTATTGCTGCCTCAGTTGGAGAAAAAACTCCCAAGCGTAATCCACCGATGATAATAACAGGTAATAATAATGCCCAAAATCCTTTAGCAATAATACGCCACCTTTTTTTCATCGGAACTCTGGCGGCAGGCTCTACATTTTCATTTTTAACCCCAAAAAATTTCCAGGTTAACACTAATGCAACCGCCATTAAGATACCGGGGACAATTCCTGCCATAAAAAGTTTTGTAATAGAAACCTGCCCACTTACACCATACAAAATCATAGGTATTGATGGTGGAACAATAGTCGCAATAATACCACTACAACCAATTAATCCACCTGAGCGATTTGTGTTATAACCAGATGATTTCATCAGGGGTAATAGCATTGCTGTCAATGCTGCCGTATCTGCAACTGCTGACCCTGATAATGCGCCCATGATTAAGCCGGTAAAAATAACAACATATCCTAATCCACCACGAATATGACCAACACAAGCACTGGCTATTTCAATAATTCTCCGAGTTATTCCTCCATGATTCATAAACTCGCCAGCTAACATAAAAAAGGGTACAGCCAGTAACGGGAAACTATTGGCACCATCCCACATATTTTGCATAACAATTTGTGGGTCGGTAAAGCCGAGCCAGTACATTAGAATAATACCACAGGCCATTAACGCAAATGCAATAGGTAATCCGAGTGCTATCAAACTCAGCAGAGAACCGACAAATATCAAAATAGTCATATTATTCTCTCACATGATATAATTTTCATCCCAGTGAATTTACATTCCGATAAAGCGACAGATACAAGCGCGCAGATTAATTTACCGAAGCAAATTATTAGGGTGAATGAAATTTGCCAACATACATATAACATTAAGTGTCGTTGGCGCAAGTTGTTCATAATTATTAAAAACACGTTATAGAGTTACATCTATATCTTTTTCTGTTATTTTTCCAGAAAAAAATTGCATCAGATTACCAGCAGCATTAAACAGCATGGCAAGACCTGAAATATAGCTAACGCCATAGACAAAAATCATACTAATCATCATTACTGGAGATAAATTAAAAAACAATATCTCATGCTGCAGTAACGTACTGTAGAACATATATCCAGCACAGATTATTATTATTATCTGACAAATGACCCAACACGTCATTTTTCCCAAGAGAGATAACCTTGCAGTAATGATGTTTACATTGATATGTGTTTTTTCTCTCAATGCAATTACGGCACCAATAAATGTCATCCAGACAAAAAGAAAACGGGGCAACTCCTCAGCAATATCAATAGAATCATTAAAAATGAAACGCATCATGACATTTATAAAAATAAGAAGAAACATCACAACCATACAAGCAACAAGAATAAAATCCATAAAGGCATAAAAAAAATCATTGAGTTTTTTTAGCACTGATAACATAAATCCTCCATGAATATCATTAACTTATTCAGCAATGAAATATATACACCCAGGTAATTTCGTCAGAAAATTACCTGGATATCGGATCGTTAATGATTTTTTTGTGCTCGAGCTTTCTCAACTTCAGCATAAAACTCTTTAACAAAGGTTTCTCCAACCATTGGAGTATATTTTGCCACTACCGGTTTTACTGCTATACGCAACTTATCTACTTCCTCCGGTGGTAGTGTTACAACCTGAACGCCCGCGTCAGTTAATTTCTTGACAACATCTTTATCAGCTTCACTCATAATATTACGATGAAATTGTTGTACTTCTTTCGCAGATTTTTCAATAACCTGTTGATCTACAGGAGATAATTTATCCCAGAATTTCTTTGAAACTATGATAATACTTGAAGTATAAACGTGATTAGTAATGGTGACGTATTTCTGTACTTCTTGCATTTTATTTGCGTACATATGGATAAGCGGGTTTTCCTGACCATCAATCACCCCCGTTTCAAGAGCAGTGAAGACTTCGGCGAAATCCATAGGCAACGCATTAATCCCCATTGCTTTAAACGTCTCAAGGGCGACCTGGTTTTGCATAACGCGAATTTTCAGCCCCTTCATATCTTCGACTTTATTAATAGGTCGTTTATTATTTGATACTTGCCGGAAACCGGTTTCTACCCATGCAAGGCCAACTAATCCCAACGGTTCAAGAAGTTTGAACAGCCTTTGCCCCATAGCGCCCTGGAAAACATAGTCAACTTCATCCATATCATTAAAAACAAAAGGGAAATCAAAAATTTGAAGTTCTTTAACTCGACCAGAGATTGGGGCTAAAGAACCATAATAAATTTCCTGTGTTCCGGCCTGAGTCGCACGCAGCATTTTTTCATCGCCACCAAGCACACCACCGGAATAAACCTGAATATTAACTCGACCATCCGTTCCTTTTTTAACCAACTCTGCAAACCTTTCCACCGTTCTGGATTGCGGATGCTCATTTGGCATTGAATGCCCCATTTTAGCTACAAATTCTGCAGCCCACGATGTACTGGAAAAACTGGAAACTAACAGGCAAGAACAAGCAATAGCTTTAATACTTTGCATAAAATTCATTAGATACTCTCCTTTAGATATCGTTAACTTCCTCTAATTACATCTGAGTAATCTCAGTACATCGTCAAACAACAGCCAACATTCCACCATCAACAAAAATCATATGACCATTAACAAAATTTGACGCATCCGCTGCCAGAAATACTGCTGCGCCAATGAGTTCATCTGGTTTACCCCAACGCCCTGCAGGTGTTCTTTGACATAACCACTTAGTAAATTCATGATTATTCACCAGCGCCTTATTCATTTCAGTATCAAAATATCCCGGCGCAATACCATTAACCTGAATATTATATTTAGCCAGCTCAGCACACATCCCTCTGGTAAGCATTTTTACCGCACCTTTCGATGCTGCATATGGGATAATGGTTGCTCGTCCTAATTCACTTTGCATCGAACAGATATTTATTATCTTCCCTGATTTACGTTGTATCATATATCTGGCAACGTATTTAGAAAGCATAAAAACAGCTTTTTGATTTACATTAATTATGCTATCCCAATCTGACTCAGGGAACTCTATAAATGGGTGGCGACGCTGAATCCCAGCATTATTAATAAGAATATCAACAGGACCGATTTCATCCTCTATACGCGCTATCTCAGTTTCTATTTGAGAAAAATTCGTCACATCAAAGGGAAAGGAATGAGCAGAAATCCCCATAGAGCATAACTCTAATGCCGTTTTTTCAGCTTTTTCAGCACTGCAATCATTAATAATAATTTCTGCGCCACGCTTACCAAGCCCCTTCGCCAGTAGATAACCGATTCCTTGCGCTGAACCAGTAATCAATGCTCTTTTTCCTGTCAGGTCAAAAATATCCTTTTCCATTTTCGTATCCTTAATTAAAGATAATCTGGACTTTTGCAGAGCGTGTTTTATCAGCAGCTAATCTGATTGCCTCATGAATCTGTAATGCCGGTAATTCAGCTGATATTAACGGGGAGGGATCAATACGCCCAGTTTCAAGCCAACGTACAGCGTTATTAAACTCACTACAAAAACGAAAAGTACCTTTGAGCGTTAACTCCTTTGCAACAATTTGCATTACCGGAACACCTGGCAATCCCCGACTATTACCTACCTGTACAATAATACCTGTTGGTTTAGTGACATGAATAACGCCCTGTAGTGCAGACTCCACACCTGATGCCTCAAAGGAAATATCAAAGAAACCTTTATTATTCAGATATGGCGACAACAATTCCTCATCAACAGGGTTAATTACTTCATCTGCCCCCATAGTACTGGCCAGACCGCAACTCTTTTCACTTACATCAAATGCAGTAACAGAAAGTGCGCCGCACGCTTTAGCTGCTGCAATAATGAGACATCCGATGGGACCGGCCCCACTTACTAATATATTTTTCCCCACAAGACTTCCGGCTTGATTAATCGCATGTAAAGCAACCGCAAGAGGTTCAGCAAAAACCATAACCTTGTCAGAGCAGTTACAATCATAGGGTACACAGCGCATAGGAGCCACAGATAAATAGTCAGCAAAGCCCCCATGAATATGGGGAGTGCGCATTGCGCTTCCAAAGAAAAGCATATCTGTACAGTGATTACCTTTACCTTCCAGGCAATAATTACAGTGACCACAAGATAGAGACGGATTAATTGCTACCTTTTGTCCAACCATCAAGGTTTGTGATTCACCAGAATCAATTACCGTACCAATAATCTCATGACCTAATAACATCGGGTGCTGTAATTTTATATCACCAACACCACCATGATAAAAATAATGAATATCTGAACCGCAAATTCCGCCACGGTTAATTTTAATAGCAACATGACCTTTTTCAATTGATGTTATTTTTTGTTCAACAACCAGATCCTGTTCACCTTTGATATAACATGCCAGTCCAGTAAATGTTTTTTCCTGATAAGACATAAACCATTCCTTAGTGATATATTCATATTAATTATATTATTAATATGGTTTAGAATATTACCATTCGGCAACACTACCATCGTTATGACGCCACAATGGATTACGCCAGTCTGGGGCATTTTTACTAAAGTTAATGACTTTTTCTTCGTCAATGTCCACACCAAGCCCTGGTTTGGTTAGCAACTTAAAATAACCGCCAACCATATTAAAATCCTCTTTGTTTTTCACAAAATCGAGTAATTCCGCGCCTTTATTGTAGTGAATCCCCATACTCTGCTCCTGAAATACTGCATTCCAGGAGACAAAATCGATA
The DNA here is from genome assembly GCF_963883145.1 of Escherichia sp. E4385. Taxonomy (NCBI): domain Bacteria; kingdom Pseudomonadati; phylum Pseudomonadota; class Gammaproteobacteria; order Enterobacterales; family Enterobacteriaceae; genus Escherichia; species Escherichia sp. E4385. Next base: position 4,054 of record NZ_CAWOOJ010000022.1, on the reverse strand, counting down.
TGCAGGCAGGCTGCCAGTGCAATGGGTCCCAGAGGACAATGTGGCGCAATCATTACGTCATAGGCTTCCGCCATACTGGCAATTTTGTAGCACTCGGAAATACCACCGGCGTGGGACAGGTCTGGTTGCAGAATAGAAATACCACCTGCTTCCAGAACGCGTTTGAAATCGAAACGCGAGAACATACGTTCCCCTGCAGCAATCGGAATATGCGTTGCCGCTGCCAGTTTGGGATAATACTCGGCTTGTTCTGCCAGAACAGGTTCTTCAATAAACAGTGGGCGATACGGCTCCAGTTCTTTGATCAACACTTTCGCCATCGGTGCGCTAACGCGACCATGAAAATCAAGACCAAATTCAATTTCATTGCCAAATGCTTCACGGATTTGCGCTACGGTGTTCACCGCGGCATCAATCGCACGGGAATTATCAACCTGCGCCAGTTCTTCACAGCCGTTCAGTTTGAAGGTATCAAAGCCAATCTCACGCAGAGTCTGGATACCGGAGATAACATCTGCCGGACGATCGCCGCCTACCCAGCTATAGGCTTTAATTTTGTCACGAACCGGACCACCTAAAAGTTGTGAAACCGGAGCGTTCAGTACCTTACCTTTAATATCCCATAGCGCCTGGTCAATTCCGGCGATGGCACTCATTAAAATGGGGCCACCGCGATAAAATCCGCCGCGGTACATCACTTGCCATAAATCGTTGAGGCGGGATGGATCCTGACCTATCAGATAATCACCTAGTTCATGTACCGCCGCTTCAACCGTGCGGGCACGGCCTTCAATGACCGGTTCCCCCCAACCTACTACCCCTTCGTCTGTTTCAACTTTGAGGAACATCCAGCGGGGAGGTAAACGATATGTGGTGATATTAGTTATTTTCATTGCACTGCCTCTCAATACACCGTGATAAATAACGCGGCAAGGACGCGCCCTGGTTAGAGGCAGTGCAACACGCTATTACGTAATCTCTTTCAGCCTGCGTGTCGAACTGGCAATCATGCTGAGTGCTGCCTGCTCTGCCGCATCGCCGTCCTGATGCCGTATCGCATCGAATAACACTTTATGTTCCAGGAGAGTTTGTGGCATGTTGGCCTCATCCCCTCGCCAGGTTCGTTCAAAAACAGCCCGCTGCAGCGAACTGATTGCAATGCTAAGTTGCTGTAACACCGGGTTATGTACCGACTGCAGCACCGCCTCGTGGTAGCGAATATCCGCTTCGTTAAACGCTTCGCGGTCCTGATTGTTGGCAATCATCTCGTTCAGCGCCGATTCAATCTGCGCCAGATCGCTGGAAGTCGCGCGCTCTGCTGCCCAACGGGCAATCGCCGGTTCCACCAGATTTCGCACTTCGCTCATGGCACTGATAAGCCGTGGATCGTAGTCGTTTTCCAGCACCCATTGCAGTACGTCAGTGTCGAGGTAATTCCACTGGTTACGCGCTGCCACAAACGCCCCGCGATAACGTTTCATTTCAATCAGCCGCTTCGCCATCAGCGAACGGAACACTTCACGGATGATGTTGCGCGAGGTTGCAAACTCCTCACAGAGTTCCGCCTCGGCCGGAAGCGGCGAGCCTGGCACGTATTTGCCGTGAACGATCTGTTTACCCAGCGTAATGACGATGCGATCGGTTTTATTGAGAGTCATGGAGAGTCCTTGTGCTCTGTATGTTCTTCCCTACTTTACCCCGATCGATGCATAACGCGGCAACTTTGTAGTACCAGCGTGATGACATTCGCGTTTGCCGTGCGCGTAATGTAGTACAAATTTATATTGTTGTACTACAATTTAGATCACAAAAAGAACAATACATAAAAAATGACATGCGTCGGGCAGAAATCTGAAAAGGGATGTCGGACGCTAAACAGGGGGGAAATAAGAGTATGCTTTCAACGGCTTAGCACTCTTGTTTAAAGGATTAATCATGAAGTTGAATTTTAAAGGATTTTTTAAGGCTGCCGGTTTGTGTTCTTTGGCATTTGCGTTGACCGGATGTATCACCGCAGGACTGGTTTTTAATACCGCAAGCCCTCCACATGCCGAGCAATGGCGGTCAGACACGATTAAGGGTTTATCGCTGGCAGAGGATAGTAACGGTACGAAAGGCTATGTTTTTGTTGGTGAATCGTTGGACTATCTGTTGACCACCGGCGGCGGTGAGGTGGTTAAAATGCTGAACGATCCGGCAATTCATGGTGAAAGAATCACCGTTTCTGAGAACGCGAAATTTATTTTAAGCAGCAGTAATAAGAAATTCTCTGGTGCTATTACGCTCTATTACGACTGGAACAACGAAGAAGATAAGGCACTGGCAACACAATATGGTTTTATTTGTGATACCCGGCGTTGTACCTGGGCACTTGACGGCTTGAAAGGCTCTATCCACCAGAAAAATAAAAAAGCGGATTACTCAAACGTGATGGTTTTCCATCAACCCTTTACGGTGGGATTTTATGAGTACAAAGCAACAGATGGCGTCCCGCGCGGCCTCGTTAATGCGCTGCTACCAGTCACTCTTACGCTGGATATAGTAACGTCACCACTCCAGTTCCTGATTTTATGCACGACCAGAAATTGTTAATCGCTGCGGGCAAACGCATTCATGCCGTTTGCCCGCCCACAGATTAATTCAGCACATACTTTTCAATAGCAAACGCCACGCCATCTTCAAGGTTGGATTTGGTGACAAAGTTCGCCACTTCTTTCACCGAAGGAATAGCGTTATCCATTGCCACACCAACGCCTGCATATTCAATCATTGCGATGTCGTTTTCCTGATCGCCAATCGCCATGATTTCTTCCGGTTTAATACCTAACACGTCGGCCAGTGATTTCACACCCGTACCTTTGTTAACGCGTTTATCGAGGATTTCGAGGAAGTACGGCGCACTTTTCAGCACGGTGTATTTCTCTTTCACTTCCTGTGGAATGCGCGCGATGGCCTGGTCGAGGATGGCGGGTTCATCAATCATCATCACTTTCAGTAGCTGTATATTGGGGTCCATTCTTTCCGCTTCGCAGAACACCAGCGGAATGGTGGCAACGAAGGATTCATGCACCGTGTAGTAGCTGATATCACGGTTGGCGGTGTACAGCGTGGTGCGGTCCAGGGCGTGAAAATGAGAACCGACTTCGCGAGAGAGTTTTTCCAGGAAACGATAGTCGTCATAGCTCAATGCTGTTTGCGCCACGGTGCTGCCATCAGCAGCCTTCTGTACCAGCGCGCCGTTGTAAGTAATGCAGTAGTCGCCTGGCTGTTCCATGTGCAGTTCTTTCAGGTAGTTGTGAACGCCTGCATAAGGGCGCCCCGTCGTTAGCACGACATTCACGCCACGGGCGCGAGCTGCGGCAATCGCATTTTTAACGGCGGGTGAAATGGTGTGATCGGGCAGCAGAAGGGTGCCATCCATATCGATAGCAATGAGTTTGATAGCCATGAGTTCCCCAGGTAGATTGTTTCCTGACCCATGCTAACGCGATTGCGCTCAAAAATCAGTACAACACCTGAGGGAAAACGGGGATGCAACGCGCGTTGCGTGCTCCCCTTTTGCTTAGCGGAAAAGTTTTCCTTTCAGCAGTTCCATCCCTGCGGAAAGCAAATCGTTATTGGCTTGTGGCGAAACTTCGCCCTGCGGCGATAGAGCATCAATAATCTTCGGCAATTGTTCCGCCAGCATGTTGGAAGCAGCACTGGTATCAACACCGAGTTTTTGCCCGAGATCGGACACCGCATTTGTGCCGAGCGCCGACTCCAGTTGTTCTCCGCTCACCGGTTGATTACTTTGTTGGTTACTCAACCAGGATGTGAGAATGGCACCTAAGCCGCCACTTTGCAGTTTTTCCAGCAGCACCTGAATGCCGCCCTGCTCCTCAACCCAACTTAAAATCGCCTGATATTTCCCCGCATCGCCTTTCAGAAAGGCACCTACAACTTCATCAAAAAGCCCCATGATAATCACCTGTAAAGCGTTACGTGTTGACTCAAAAAGTATAGTTCTGCGGGATGATAATTGCGGATTGCAGAAGTAAAAGACCACCTCCTG
>NZ_CAWOOJ010000021.1:0-79959 GCF_963883145.1 Escherichia sp. E4385 | reverse complement strand
TCGGGTCAGGAGGGTGAATGCCAGAATCGTGATGCAGATAATGAGCAGACACACCACCAGGGGATTGCGCTTCATAGCCTTTTCTCCTTGCCGGATGGCAGGTAAGAGGCTAACATCTGAATTGCTAGCTTCATTCGTTGGCCTCGGTTGATAGAAATATCGGTCGGGGCCTTCGTCTTTCTGATTTTCGGTAAGCCTGAAAACAGAAAGTCTCAGGCGCCCGCAAACATCCTATGTAATTACCCTTACCAGCGAAATAATCACTTCACGAAATTGCGTGGCATTTTCCAGAATTTTTCGTAATACGCCTTACAAGGTATAACTACTCGTAAGTCTCTTCATTCCGATGGTAATAATCTCTCATCACAAAAATTGTTGTAAAAATGTGATATGAACAGGTTTTTGCCAGTAAGCAATTAGCATCGATTGCCGATGACTCTCTATCGGGAGTAAACCAGGAAGAGAGACAACGGTCATGAATACAACATCCTCACACCGCTTAGGCTTTTTACATCACATCAGGCTGGTTCCATTATTTGCCTGCATTCTTGGCGGCATCCTGTTTCTGTTTGCCTTGAGTTCATCCCTGGCGGGGTATTTTCTCTGGCAGGCAGACCGCGATCAGCGCGACGTCAGCGACGAGATCCAGATACGCACGGGTTTAGCAAACAGCTCTGATTTATTGCGTTCAGCCCGGATCAATATGATTCAGGCCGGGGCAGCAAGTCGTATCGCTGAAATGGAAGAGATGAAGCGAAATATTGCGCAAGCGGAATTGCAAATAAAGCAATCGCAACAAGGCTATAACGTTTACCGTACTCGCCTGGTGAAAACTCCCGCTGACGATGCGCTGGACGGAGAATTAAATCAGCGTTTCCTGGCTTATATTTCCGGCCTGCAACCCATGTTGAAATATGCCAAAAATGGCATGTTTGAAGCCATTATCAATCATGAAAGTGAGCAGATCAGAACGCTTGATAATGCCTATAACCAGCAGTTAAGCAAAGCCATTGAGATACGTAGCGCCAGAGCTAACCAGCTAGCGGAACAGGCGCATCAGCGTACTCGTCTGGGAGGGATGTTTATGATTGGCGCATTTATACTTGCGCTGGTAATGACGCTGATAACCTTTATGGTGTTACGCCGGATTGTCATTCGTCCACTGCAACATGCTGCCCAACGGATTGAAAAAATTGCCAGTGGCGATCTGACTCTGGTTGACGAACCCACTGGCCGCAGTGAAATTGGCCGCTTAAGTCGCCATCTACAGCAAATGCAGCATTCGCTGGCGCTGACGGTGGGAACGGTGCGTCAGGGGGCTGAAGAGATCTATCGTGGCACCAGTGAGATTTCTGCCGGTAATGCTGACCTTTCCTCACGCACCGAAGAACAAGCGGCGGCAATTGAACAAACCGCCGCCAGCATGGAGCAACTCACCGCAACAGTGAAGCAAAATTCTGATAATGCACATCATGCCAGCAAACTGGCGCAAGAGGCCTCAAGTAAAGCCGGTGATGGCGGACAAACAGTTGCCGGTGTAGTGCGGACAATGGGTAATATCTCCAGTAGCTCGAAGAAAATTTCTGAAATCACGGCTGTTATCAACAGTATTGCCTTCCAGACCAATATCCTGGCGCTCAATGCCGCCGTTGAGGCCGCACGAGCCGGTGAGCAAGGGCGGGGATTTGCCGTTGTCGCCAGCGAAGTGCGTACACTTGCAAGCCGCAGCGCCCAGGCGGCGAAAGAGATTGAAGGCTTGATCAGTGAGTCCGTCAGGTTGATTGGCCAGGGGGCCGATGAGGTGGCAACGGCAGGGAAAACCATGAGCGCTATTGTTGATGCCGTGGCGAGCGTCACACATATCATGCAAGAAATAGCTGCCGCCTCAGATGAACAAAGCAGAGGTATCACACAAGTTAGCCAGGCGATTTCTGAAATGGATAAAGTGACGCAACAGAACGCTTCTCTGGTGGAAGAGGCTTCAGCTGCGGCGGTATCTCTTGAAGAACAGGCGGCGCGGTTAACTGAAGCCGTGGATGTGTTCCGTCTGAAGAAACAACCAGTTCAGGCGGCTCAACAAGGAACAGGGAATTCAGTGAGTTTGGCAACGGTGTGATAAAAAAGGGATCGTAAGATCCCTTACTTTTCAGAACGGCATTGATTTTCGAATGGCGTTAATCATCAACTGACAACCGGAAGAGAGTGTTGCATCTACGCGGGTCAGTATTCCAATAGGTTCGCCTGCTCCATGCCCCGGAACAGGCAGGGCCACCAGCGTGGCATGACGCAGGTCGTCTTTTACCGCGCCAGAAGGAACAAACCACACGTAGTCGTATTCAACCGTAAGCTGACGTGAAAGCGATGCAGACAACGTTTCAATACAGCCTGAAGGAATTTTACATCCCTGGCTTTTTACTAATGCCTCTGAATGTTGCCGTGGCGCGGTGCCCTCTGGTGATACGACAACAGGCCATTCCAGTACCCGACTTAACGTTACGTTCTCCTGAAGCAGGGGGTGATTAGGCCTAACAACTAACTTAAGTGATTCGAGAAACAGCAGCTCGTAATTAAGTCCGGTCATCAGTTCAGGATCTGACATCCGACCAACACCAATATCGATTTCCCCTGTTTTTAATCCCGCCAGGATCATCGTGTTACTCATGGTGGCAACTTGCAGTGTGGTTTCTTTTTGTTGCTGATGAAACTGACCTATAACCGAAGGTAATATCCCTAGTGCCGCGGTAGGTAGCGCGCCCACTCTGACGACATCATTGTTAAGGCCTTCTTTACGATTAAGTGATTGTCCTGCGGTGTTGATGGCGTCAAGAACTCTGACTGCGTGAGTTAAAAATTGCTCGCCAGGTAAGGTGAGCTGCGCGCCTTGACGTCCACGGTCGAACAGGCGAGCCCCCGTCAATTGCTCCAGTTCATTCAATGTTTTAGAGAGTGCCGGTTGACTCAGATTAAGGGTTTCAGCCGCGCGCCCCAAAGTTCCTTGTTGTGCGACAGCTACGAATGTATGAAGGTGGCGCAAACGGATGCGCTGACTAAACAGACTATTTTTTTCCATAAGCGATGTTAAAAACGAAGCGGTGCCGCTGACAAGTGATGTTGTTTGATTATGATAACTTGATTGCAAAATATTATTAACATTTAAAGTAATTATGTTACATCGGAATCGATAATATTGATGATTTCGCGGCGAGATCACAGTTTGTAAATTCTTCCCACCAGAGTGAATGCGGTTACCTACACTCGAGATAATTGACCACTGGGGGTAGGCATTATGGCGAACAGCATCACAGCGGATGAGATTCGGGAACAGTTTTCGCAGGCAATGTCAGCCATGTATCAACAAGAAGTTCCACAGTACGGTACGTTGCTGGAACTGGTCGCTGATGTGAATCTGGCTGTGCTGGAAAATAATCCCCAACTGCATGAAAAAATGGTTAATGCGGATGAACTGGCGAGGCTTAACGTTGAACGTCATGGGGCGATACGTGTAGGAACCGCGCAGGAACTTGCCACATTAAGGCGGATATTCGCCATTATGGGAATGTATCCGGTGAGTTATTACGATCTCTCGCAGGCTGGCGTGCCGGTACATTCTACGGCATTTCGGCCCATCGATGATGCCTCACTTGCGCGTAATCCTTTCCGCGTTTTTACCTCATTGCTCCGCCTTGAGCTTATCGAAAACAAAACATTGCGCCAAAAGGCGGCGGAGATTTTACGCCAGCGCGATATCTTTACCCCACGTTGTCGGCAACTGTTAGATGAATATGATCGGGAGGGCGGTTTTAGCGAAGCGCAAGCGCGGGAGTTTGTGCGAGAAGCCCTGGAGACATTTCGTTGGCATCAGTCAGCAACGGTAGATGAAGAAACCTATCACGCGTTGCATAACGAGCATCGACTGATCGCTGATGTAGTCTGTTTTCCAGGCTGTCATATCAATCACCTGACGCCACGCACGCTGGACATTGATCGGGTGCAGTCGATGATGCCCGAACGCGGTATCGAACCAAAAATTCTCATCGAAGGGCCGCCGCGCCGCGAGGTGCCGATTTTATTGCGTCAAACCAGCTTTAAGGCACTGGAAGAAACGGTTCTGTTTGTGGGGCAACAGCAGGGGAGGCATACCGCGCGATTTGGTGAGATAGAGCAGCGCGGAGTGGCGTTAACGCCGAAAGGGCGGCGACTGTATGATGAACTTCTGCGTAATGCCGGAACTGGACAGGATAATCTCACTCATCAACTGCATTTGCAGGAAACCTTTCGCGCTTTCCCGGACAGCGAATTTTTGATGCGCCAGCAAGGGCTGGCATGGTTCCGTTATCGACTGACCCCATCGGGTGACGCGCATCGTCAGGCGATACATCCTGGGGACGATCCGCAACCTTTGATTGAACGTGGCTGGGTTGTCGCACAACCTATTACCTATGAGGATTTTTTGCCGGTGAGTGCGGCGGGGATCTTCCAGTCCAATCTCGGTAACGAAACGCAGACGCGCAGTCATGGTAATGCCAGTCGTGAGGCATTCGAGCAGGCGCTGGGCTGCCAGGTTTTTGATGAATTTCAGTTATACAAGGACGCGGAAGAACGCAGTAAACGCCGCTGTGGATTGCTTTAAAATCTGACCATCCTGCTTTGCAAAAATTTGCCTGATTTTACAAATGAATCAGGCTCTTCCCATCGACATAAAAAAATTGCCGATTTGTGCAGATTCTCCATGCTCAACAATTGGATTATTAATAAATATTGTCTAGAGTGAGCGGTCATTAATAAGCACTTTCTTGCCGCTGAAAACGACCAGCGCGGGACCATTCACAACACCAGAAGGACTCACTGTCAGGTATGGATCGTAGACGATTTATTAAAGGTTCAATGGCTATGGCCGCCGTGTGCGGTACCAGCGGTATTGCTTCTCTTTTTTCTCAGGCTGCGTTCGCGGCAGATTCTGATATTGCCGATGGGCAAACTCAGCGTTTTGACTTTTCGGTTTTACAGACGATGGCGCATGATTTAGCGCAAAAGCCGTGGGGTGGCGAGCCGCGTCCGTTACCCAACACGTTGGCGACTATGACCCCGCAGGCTTATAACAGCATTCAATACGACGCCGAACAATCACTGTGGCATAACGTCGAGAACCGCCAGCTTGATGCCCAGTTCTTTCATATGGGGATGGGTTTCCGCCGCCGCGTACGCATGTTCTCTGTTGATCCAGCAACACATCTGGCGCGTGAAATTCACTTTCGCCCGGAGTTGTTCAAATACAACGATGCGGGTGTTGATACCAAACAATTAGAAGGGCAAAGCGATCTCGGTTTTGCAGGCTTCCGAGTATTTAAAGCGCCGGAACTGGCTCGCCGCGATGTGGTATCGTTCCTCGGTGCAAGCTATTTCCGTGCCGTTGATGACACCTATCAATACGGTTTATCAGCCCGTGGTTTGGCGATTGATACTTATACCGACAGCAAAGAAGAGTTCCCCGATTTTACTGCTTTCTGGTTTGATACCGTAAAACCAGGCGCAACCACCTTTACCGTTTATGCCTTACTCGATAGCCCCAGCATTACCGGTGCCTACAAGTTCACCATCCAGTGTGAAAAGAGTCAGGTGATTATGGATGTTGAAAACCATCTGTATGCGCGTAAAGAGATCAAGCAATTGGGTATTGCGCCGATGACCAGTATGTTTAGTTGCGGCACTAATGAACGTCGTATGTGCGATACTATTCATCCGCAAATCCATGATTCCGACCGTCTTTCCATGTGGCGGGGCAATGGTGAGTGGATCTGCCGTCCGCTAAATAATCCGCAGAAATTGCAGTTCAATGCCTACACCGACAATAACCCGAAAGGCTTTGGTTTATTGCAACTGGATCGTGATTTCTCCCATTATCAAGACATCATGGGCTGGTACAACAAACGACCAAGTTTGTGGGTAGAGCCTCGTAATAAATGGGGCAAAGGCACCATTGGTCTGATGGAAATCCCAACAACGGGTGAAACGCTGGATAACATTGTCTGCTTCTGGCAGCCAGAAAAAGCAGTAAAAGCAGGGGACGAGTTTGCATTCCAGTATCGTCTTTACTGGAGCGCACATCCCCCTGTTCAATGTCCATTGGCACGTGTTATGGCGACGCGCACCGGCATGGGAGGTTTTCCGGAAGGTTGGGCGCCGGGTGAGCATTATCCAGAAAAATGGGCGCGTCGTTTTGCCGTCGATTTTGTTGGTGGGGACCTGAAAGCGGCTGCGCCTAAGGGGATTGAACCTGTTATTACGCTCTCCAGCGGTGAAGCGAAGCAAATCGAAATTCTCTACATTGAACCGATTGATGGTTACCGTATTCAATTTGACTGGTATCCGACTTCGGACTCTACTGATCCGGTTGATATGCGGATGTATCTCCGCTGTCAGGGCGATGCCATCAGTGAAACATGGCTGTATCAGTATTTCCCACCAGCTCCGGATAAGCGCAAATACGTTGACGATCGCGTGATGAATTGATCGTCATTTTTTTCGGCACCTTCTGACGGAAGGTGCCGTCTGGTAAAACACGATCCCGCTCGCATTTTTCCCCAAACTATCTGAGTAATCTGATGATGTGTATTTCATGTACACTTTGTCAGCCACTAACAGGGAGTGCGTATGTTTCCAGAATACCGAGATTTAATATCCCGTCTGAAAAACGAAAATCCTCGCTTTATGTCCTTGTTCGATAAACACAATAAACTTGATCATGAAATTGCCAGAAAGGAAGGTTCCGACGGTCGAGGATACAATGCGGAAGTGGTCCGCATGAAAAAACAGAAGCTCCAGTTGAAAGATGAGATGCTCAAAATCCTGCAACAGGAGAGCGTCAAAGAGGTGTAAACTTTCTTAAGCCGCCTGCCAGGCGGCTTTTTTAACAACTGCATGGATTGACTGGAGATAAGATGACTGAAACGATAAAAGTAAGCGAATCACTTGAATTACATGCTGTTGCAGAAAGTCATGTCACACCTCTTTATCAGTTAATCTGTAAAAATAAAACCTGGTTACAGCAGTCGCTAAACTGGCCGCAGTTTGTTCAAAGTGAAGAGGACACGCGAAAAACGGTGCAGGGTAATGTGATGTTGCATCAGCGTGGATATGCCAAAATGTTCATGATTTTCAAAGAAGATGAACTTATCGGCGTTATCTCGTTTAATCGTATTGAACCACTGAATAAAACTGCGGAAATCGGCTACTGGCTGGACGAATCTCATCAGGGGCAGGGGATCATTTCTCAGGCGCTGCAGGCATTGATGCATCATTACGCTCAGTCTGGTGAACTCAGACGCTTCGTGATCAAATGTCGGGTGGATAATCCCCAAAGCAATCAGGTGGCGCTGCGTAATGGCTTCACGCTTGAAGGATGTCTGAAACAGGCTGAATTGCTCAACGACACTTATGATGATGTAAATATATATGCGCGCATCATTGATTCACAATAGTCCCGCCAGCGGTGTTCTGGTTATGCGTTCTTCACCGTTAATAACTTTTGGACCACGGACATGAACCGTGTCGCCATCAAAGGCTGCAACGACGGCGTGGTCGGTTAACTCCACATGGTTTTCAATCATCACCGCACCTGTAATGCGGCTGTTCCCCTGTATGGTGACGTGATTGTCGAGTAAAACCGGACCACCACGTACGAGTGCATGACCACCCACCAGAACATGATGTTTTAACACACAATTGCCTTCCACCGAGGCATGTTCCGCTACCTGCGAACTGTAATGAAGCGTGGGAATGGCATCTTCTTCTGTTCCGGCGATCACACGTGCGTGTCCGTAGACTTTCGCGCAGTCACACAGCCAGACGTTGTTCTCTTCATTACCTTCAATACGTGCAAAATCAAAAACTTCGGCGCGATGCTCAATGAACGCAAATTTCACAATGGCATCACCATATATTTGCGCCTGATGAACAATGCGCGAGGTGCTGACTCTTGCGCGATCATAAATTTGCAACTGAAGATGGTGGTCGGGCGTTAAACCTTGCGCAGCGACAACCATTGAGTTCTGATCAATGCAGACATGACCAGAAATCCTGCAATTTCCGCATATTAATGAATCATGAATTGTGACGTTGTCACTTATCAGGGCGCCCTGACTGATTTTGCTATTATCGATCCAGGCGTTATCCTTCGCGCAAACATCGCCCCATAGCTCGCTGCTTCCGGTGATGCGTGTATTACCGGATATCACCGTTCCGGCAAACGCGATGGCATTCTGGTCATAGATCCAACAATTTCCGTCCTGGGCCAATACGGTTTCATTATCAATCCAGCCGCCAGGCGTTCCGGCTATTACGTCATTAAAATCAGCGATGGCAATAATCTGCCGCAATAAAACACTCTTTTTATCGCTATCTTCCTGATAACTAAAAGCTCGTTGTTCTTCACTAAGATGATATTTGCGCATAGCGTTTTCCCGCAGGTGACCTACTATAACCGTAGCAAATTCTGTGACTCTGGCTATGTTTAGCAAATTTCCATAAAATGCATTTCAAATATACTTTATAAATTAAACAAAATGAGTAAGAAGATGCAGAGCGATAAAGTGCTCAATTTACCGGCAGGTTACTTTGGCATTGTGTTGGGGACGATAGGGATGGGATTTGCCTGGCGTTATGCCAGCCAGGTTTGGCAGGTCAGTCACTGGTTGGGCGATGGGCTGGTGATTCTGGCAATGATCATTTGGGGATTACTGACTAGCGCATTTATTACCCGACTCATACGCTTTCCGCATAGCGTGCTGGCGGAAGTGCGTCATCCAGTGATGAGCAGTTTTGTGAGTTTGTTTCCGGCAACAACGATGCTGGTGGCAATTGGTTTTGTCCCCTGGTTTCGTCCGCTGGCGGTGGGCCTGTTCAGTATTGGTGTTGTGATTCAACTGGCTTATGCCGCCTGGCAAACAGCCGGTTTATGGCGCGGTTCCCATCCTGAGGAAGCTACGACACCCGGACTTTATTTACCGACTGTTGCCAACAACTTCATCAGTGCAATGGCCTGTGGAGCATTGGGCTACACCGATGCTGGTCTGGTATTTTTAGGGGCTGGCGTTTTCTCCTGGTTAAGTCTTGAGCCGGTAATCCTTCATCGTCTGCGCAGCTCGGGAGAATTGCCCACGGCACTGCGTACATCGCTGGGGATTCAGCTTGCACCGGCGCTAGTGGCATGTAGCGCCTGGTTGAGCGTCAACGGTGGCGAGGGCGACACACTGGCGAAAATGCTTTTCGGTTACGGTCTACTGCAACTTCTTTTTATGTTACGCCTGATGCCGTGGTATCTCTCCCAGCCGTTTAATGCCTCATTCTGGAGTTTCTCGTTCGGCGTATCTGCACTGGCAACCACCGGTTTGCATTTAGGAAGCGGTAACGACAATGGCTTTTTCCATACCCTGGCTGTGCCGCTATTTATTTTTACCAATTTTATTATCGCATTACTGCTCATCCGTACTTTCGCGCTTCTGATGCAGGGAAAATTGTTAATCAGAACCGAGCGCGCCGTTTTAATGAAAGCTGAGGACAAAGAATGATTATTCGTGATGAAAACTACTTCACTGATAAATATGAATTAACCCGCACACACTCTGAAGTTCTGGAAGCGGTGAAAGTGGTTAAGCCGGGTAAAACGCTGGATCTGGGCTGTGGTAATGGCCGTAACAGCCTTTACCTGGCAGCCAATGGTTATGATGTCGACGCATGGGATAAAAATGCCATGAGCATTGCCAACGTCGAGCGCATCAAATCCATTGAAAAACTGGAAAATTTGCGCACCCAGGTTGTTGATCTAAATAACCTGACGTTTGATGGACAATACGATTTTATTCTTTCTACCGTGGTGCTGATGTTCCTGGAGGCGAAAACCATTCCTGGATTGATTGCCAATATGCAGCGTTGCACCAAACCCGGTGGTTATAACTTGATTGTGGCAGCAATGGACACAGCTGATTTTCCATGTACCGTCGGGTTCCCCTTTGCCTTTAAAGAAGGGGAGTTACGTCAATATTACGAAGGCTGGGAGATGCTGAAATACAATGAAGACGTGGGTGAACTCCACCGCACCGACGCTAACGGCAATCGCATTAAACTACGTTTCGCCACGATGCTGGCACGTAAAAAATAAGCTAACAGGGCAAGGCGCATGAAAATGCCCACGTGAGATGTTTAACTGTTTTTTTTCGGTAAGCATATTTTTTATCGAGGTGATGTGAAATATATCACAGTGGTTGAAGTTTTTTATCGGCTTAACTGCCTGAAATTTAACAACTGATGATTGACTCTGCCCCCTTTTCGTCATTGACTATATTGTCAGAAAAGGGGCTGGAAAATTTATTTTCACCAACACTTTTTTTGCCACAACACGAAGCGGTACTTTTTGCTATAACTTAAAAAGTAATATAATCATCTCAGGAAACTATTCATGCGTACCACATCAATTGCGAAAGTTGCGGCTTTATGCGGCTTGTTGGCTCTGTCAGGTTGTGCCTCTAAAATCACCCAGCCAGATAAATATTCTGGTTTTTTAAACAATTACTCCAACCTTCAAGAAACAACTTCAGCAACGGGCAAACCGGTATTACGCTGGGTTGATCCAAATTTTGATCAAAGTAAATATGACAGCATCGTCTGGAACCCAATCACCTATTATCCGGTGCCTAAACCTTCTACCCAGGTAGGGCAAAAAGTTCTGGATAGAATTTTGAGCTATACCAATACTGAAATGAAAGAAGCCATCTCACAGCGTAAACCACTGGTTACTACCGCTGGGCCTCGTAGTCTGATTTTCCGTGGTGCTATTACTGGTGTAGATACCAGCAAAGAAGGGTTACAGTTCTATGAAGTTGTTCCTGTCGCATTAGTGGTAGCGGGGACGCAAATGGCGACGGGTCACCGTACCATGGATACCCGCCTGTACTTTGAAGGTGAGCTGATTGATGCGGCTACCAACAAACCAGTTATCAAAGTGGTTCGTCAGGGCGAAGGTAAGGACCTGAACAACGAAAGCACACCAATGGCTTTCGAAAATATTAAGCAAGTTATTGAT
The DNA here is from genome assembly GCF_963883145.1 of Escherichia sp. E4385. Taxonomy (NCBI): domain Bacteria; kingdom Pseudomonadati; phylum Pseudomonadota; class Gammaproteobacteria; order Enterobacterales; family Enterobacteriaceae; genus Escherichia; species Escherichia sp. E4385. The sequence continues at coordinate 68,882 of NZ_CAWOOJ010000021.1, read as the reverse complement.
GACATGGCGACCGACGCGACCATGTTTGACGTTAACAAAAAATAATGCCAGTCGCGCCATCGCAAGATGGCGCTTCTGATTATCGGCTTCTGTCAGCGATCAAATTCAATACTACATAACAGACACCACCGGCAATTAATCCCCAAAACGCCGAGCCAATACCTACCAGCGTCAGCCCACTTGCCGTTACCAGAAAAGCCACCACAGCAGCATCGCGCTCACGCTCATTATGCAAAGCCTGATACAAACTGCCTCCGATGGTACTTAACAGCGCCAGACCAGCCAGCATCTGGATCCAACTTACAGGCAGGGCAGCCATCATCCCGGTAATGGCACTGCCAAACAGACCCGCCAGTAAATAAAAGACGCCAGCCGCAGCGGCAGCCAGCCAACGCTGATCTTTGTCCGGGTGCGCCTCCGGGCTCTGGCAAATAGCCGCAGTGATAGCCGCAATACCTACGGAATAAACGCCGAAAGGAGAAAACAGAAGCGCCAGTAATCCAGTAAATACAATCAATGGCGAAACAGGAGCTGAATACCCAGCGGCTTTCATCGCCGCAATCCCTGGCGCATTTTGCGATGCCATCGTCACCAGAAAAAGGGGGAGTGCAACGCTCAAACTGTGAGCAAACGAAAATTCAGGGGCGAGATAAGCGGGGAGAACTGGTTTGAAAACGATATCTTTTGTGACAACGTCACCTTGTGCGATAACGACCACGATCCCAACAATCATCGCCGTAATTACCGCATAACGCGGCGCAAAAGCCTTTGTCGCCAGCCACGCCAGCAACATACTACCGCATAACATAAACTGACCATCCAGACTGGCAAACGCCTGTAAACCAAAGCGTAACAAAATTCCGGCCAGCATTGCCGCTGCCAGCGAGTGCGGAATAATACGCATCAAGCGGGCGAATAATCCTGTTACGCCACATAAGACAATTAATGTGTTGGTGACCATAAACACGCCAATGGCTTCGTTAAGCGTGAGTCCCTGCAATCCAGTAACTAGCAAAGCTGCGCCCGGCGTTGACCATGCGGTAAGAACAGGCACGCGATACCACAACGTCAGAGCCAGCGTACTGACGCCCATTGCCAGTCCCAGCGCCGTCATCCAGCCGGAAATTTGCTCTGTGGTGGCTCCAGCGACAATCGCCGCTTGCCATATTATTGCCGCAGAGCTGGCATAACCAATCAATACCGCCAGAAACCCTGCAAGCAGTGTGGGAGGAGGAATGGAAAACAGACGCATAGTTACCTCGTGCGTTATAGCGTACAGGCACCGTAGCATTTGTCCGTTATAACGCACAAGTGATAAACTCCCGTTTTGCAGGAGGAGTCGCATGGAAAATCTCGCTCGCTTTTTATCCACTACGCTTAAACATCTTCGTCAGCAGCGAGGCTGGAGTCTTTCGCGACTGGCAGAAGCGACGGGCGTTTCAAAAGCGATGTTAGGGCAGATTGAACGTAATGAATCCAGCCCGACGGTCGCAACATTATGGAAAATAGCTACCGGAATGAACGTACCGTTTTCGACGTTTATTTCGCCACCGCAGACCGCTACGCCATCCGTTTATGATCCACAACAGCAGGCAATGGTGATCACTTCTTTATTTCCTTATGATCCGCAACTCTGTTTTGAACATTTCTCGATCCTGATGGCCCCTGGTGCAATAAGCGAATCGACGCCGCACGAAAAGGGTGTTATCGAGCATGTTGTCGTCATTGGTGGGCAGCTTGACCTGTGCGTTGGTGGTGAGTGGCGAAGCCTTAAAAGTGGAGAAGGTGAACGCTTTGCCGCAGATGTTGCCCATGCCTATTGCAACCGTGGCGAGCAAACCGTGCATTTTCATTCCATTATCCATTACCCGCGTAGTTGAACAGGAAAACTATTTCGCAACGTCGCGCTTGTGGCTAAAATAACCGCCTTTTTTCAGCTACTGGATAAGAAAGTGACCGTATCTTCTCATCGTCTTGAACTGTTAAGCCCGGCACGCGATGCCGCCATTGCCCGCGAAGCTATTTTGCACGGTGCCGATGCTGTTTATATCGGCGGCCCTGGTTTTGGTGCCCGTCATAACGCCAGTAATAGTCTGAAAGATATCGCCGAACTGGTGCCATTTGCCCACCGTTATGGCGCAAAAATTTTCGTCACGCTTAACACCATTTTGCATGACGACGAACTGGAACCGGCGCAACGACTGATTACCGATCTTTACCAGACAGGCGTCGATGCGCTGATTGTTCAGGACATGGGGATTCTGGAACTTGATATTCCGCCGATTGAACTGCACGCAAGTACGCAGTGTGATATTCGCACTGTAGAGAAAGCGAAGTTCCTCTCTGACGTTGGCTTTACCCAGATTGTGCTGGCGCGTGAGCTTAACCTGGAGCAGATTCGTGCGATTCATCAGGCCACGGACGCGACTATTGAGTTCTTTATTCATGGCGCATTGTGTGTGGCATATTCCGGTCAGTGCTACATTTCTCATGCACAAACGGGACGTAGCGCCAACCGTGGCGATTGCTCGCAGGCGTGCCGTTTGCCATACACATTGAAAGACGATCAGGGGCGGGTGGTTTCCTATGAAAAACATCTGCTGTCGATGAAAGATAACGATCAGACTGCCAACCTCGGCGCGTTGATCGATGCGGGCGTACGCTCCTTCAAGATTGAAGGCCGTTACAAAGATATGAGCTACGTGAAGAATATCACCGCCCATTATCGCCAGATGCTGGATGCCATTATTGAAGAGCGCGGCGATCTGGCTCGTGCTTCATCAGGTCGTACTGAACATTTCTTTGTGCCTTCGACAGAAAAAACCTTCCATCGTGGTAGCACCGACTACTTTGTTAACGCGCGTAAAGGTGACATTGGCGCGTTCGATTCGCCGAAATTTATCGGCCTGCCGGTGGGTGAAGTATTGAAAGTGGCGAAAGATCATCTCGATGTTGCCGTCACCGAGCCACTGGCAAATGGCGATGGCCTGAACGTAATGATTAAACGTGAAGTGGTTGGCTTTCGTGCCAATACGGTAGAGAAAACCGGAGAAAATCACTACCGCGTCTGGCCAAATGAAATGCCAGCAGATTTGCATAAAATTCGCCCACATCATCCGCTTAACCGTAACCTTGACCATAACTGGCAACAGGCACTGACGAAAACCTCCAGCGAGCGTCGGATCGCGGTAGACATTGAACTGGGTGGCTGGCAAGAACAACTTATTCTGACGTTAACCAGCGAAGAGGGCGTTAGCATCACTCATACCCTGGATGGGCAGTTCGACGAAGCGAATAACGCCGAAAAAGCGCTGAATAACCTGAAAGATGGCCTGGCAAAACTGGGGCAAACCATCTATTACGCCCGCGATGTGCAAATTAATTTGCCGGGGGCGCTGTTTGTGCCAAACAGTCTGTTAAATCAGTTCCGCCGTGAAGCCGTCGAAATGCTGGATGCTGCACGTCTTGCCAGCTACCAGCGCGGCAGTCGTAAACCGGTTGCTGAACCTGCGCCGGTTTATCCGCAAACGCATTTGAGTTTCCTCGCGAACGTTTACAACCATAAAGCACGCGAGTTCTATCATCGCTATGGCGTACAACTGATTGATGCGGCATATGAAGCGCATGAAGAGAAGGGCGAAGTCCCGGTGATGATCACCAAACACTGCCTGCGCTTTGCCTTCAATCTGTGTCCGAAACAGGCGAAAGGTAATATTAAAAGCTGGAAGGCAACGCCGATGCAACTGGTTAACGGTGATGAAGTACTAACGCTGAAGTTTGATTGCCGCCCGTGTGAGATGCACGTCATCGGTAAAATCAAAAATCATATTCTGAAAATGCCGTTACCGGGAAGCGTTGTCGCATCTGTAAGCCCGGATGATCTGCTGAAAACATTGCCGAAGCGGAAAGGATAAAACGCAAGCTTTCAGGGGTATTCACAACTCATTGAAGCTGCATGATATTGTTGCCGGATAAGGCGTTCATGCCGCATCCGGCAACAAACGACTCAAGGTTGTCCCGTTTCTGGTTTGCGTGATTTTTGCCAGTAATAATGCTCGCGCAAACCTTCCGCCGACTCTTCCGCCACAGCCCGCAATTCATCGCTGTCCGCCTCATGACGCAGTTGATGATCCACATTCTTCACCCACAAAAATTCATGTCCTTTGTGTCCTGCCATCAGCTGACCAGAGAACAGCGCACACGTTAATAAGACTACCGATAACGCTTTCGTAAACATCCCGCCACCCGTTTATTACACTTTGCCGCTATGATGCCGATAGTTTCTTTAAGTTATTATTCTGTTTTGCAAATTAGCGCAAAGAATTTCTGGAACCTGCCTTCCTGATTTGGCACTGCTTTTCACCGTTGCGGCGAATTAGTGCTATTTTCGAGCAAATTAAAAAAGGAGGTAAACATTAATGTTTACTTTGTTGATATACTCAGCGGCAGGGAGGCGATGTGAAACAAAGCGAGTTCAGACGTTGGCTCGAATCTCAGGGCGTAGATGTGGCGAATGGCAGCCACCATTTGAAACTCAGGTTTCAGGGGCGACGTAGTGTCATGCCGCGTCCCCCCAGTGACGAGATAAAAGAACCATTGCGTAAAGCAATCCTGAAACAACTCGGTTTGAATTAATCGCCATCAGAAGGTTAATGACATGCGAGAGACAGTCAAAATTATGCGTTATCCCGTCACTCTTACACCTGCGCCGGAAAGCGGTTATGTGGTTTCTTTTGTAGATATCCCTGAAGCGTTAACGCAGGGAGAAACTGTCGCTGAAGCGATAGAAGCAGCCAAAGATGCCTTACTCACCGCATTTGATTTTTATTTTGAAGATAACGAGCTAATCCCGTTGCCTTCGCCATTAAATAACAACGATCACTTTGTTGAAGTGCCTTTAAGTGTCGCTTCTAAGGTATTGCTGTTAAATGCTTTTTTACAGTCAGATATCACCCAGCAAGAGCTGGCGAGGCGGATTGGTAAACCCAGGCAGGAGATCACTCGCTTGTTTGATTTGCATCATGCGACAAAAATCGACGCCGTCCAGCTTGCGGCTAAAGCCCTGGGCAAAGAGTTATCGCTGGTAATGGTTTAATTACAGTTAACGTAAAGTTGTCATTTTTAACAACTGATATAGACTGCCGGATCACCTGCACATAATAACGATCCAATTAATGAAAAAATACCAGCAGCTCGCAGAACTATTACGTGAGCAAATTGCGTCAGGCATCTGGCAACCCGGCGATCGCCTGCCTTCTCTACGTGAACAGGTTGCGATTTCTGGCATGAGCTTTATGACTGTCGGTCATGCTTATCAGTTGCTCGAAAGTCAGGGGTATATTATTGCGCGGCCACAGTCAGGTTATTACGTTGCGCCGCGCACGGTGAAATCACCGCAGGCACTTGCGATTCCGGTAACGCGTGATGAAACGGTCGATATTAACACCTATATTTTTGATATGTTGCAGGCCAGTCGCGATCCATCGGTAGTACCGTTTGCTTCAGCCTTTCCCGATCCGCACCTGTTTCCGCTACAGCAACTGAACCGCTCGCTGGCGCAGGTGAGTAAAACCGCCACGGCGATGAGCGTGATTGAAAACTTGCCGCCAGGGAATGCAGAACTGCGTCAGGCTATTGCTCGTCGCTATGCCTTACAAGGCATCACTATTTCTCCTGATGAAATTGTCATTACCGCCGGGGCGTTAGAGGCATTAAACCTCAGTTTGCAAGCGGTCACTGAACCGGGTGATTGGGTGATTGTCGAGAATCCTTGTTTCTACGGCGCGTTGCAGGCGCTGGAGCGGCTACGGTTGAAAGCGTTATCGGTGGCGACGGACGTTAAAGACGGGATAGATCTTCAGGCGCTGGAACTGGCGTTACAGGAGTATCCGGTCAAAGCCTGCTGGCTAATGACTAATAGCCAGAATCCACTCGGATTTACCTTAACGCCACAGAAAAAAGCGCGGCTGGTAGCGTTGCTCAATCAGTACAACGTGATGTTAATTGAAGATGACGTTTACAGTGAGCTTTACTTTGGTCGGGAAAAACCGCTACCCGCGAAAGCGTGGGATCGTCACGATGGTGTACTGCTTTGCTCATCATTTTCTAAATGTCTGGTGCCAGGTTTTCGCATTGGTTGGGTCGCCGCCGGAATACATGCACGCAAAATCCAGCGATTGCAGTTGATGAGCACGCTTTCCACAAGTTCGCCAATGCAGCTTGCACTGGTGGATTACCTTTCTACTCGTCGCTACGATGCCCATCTTCGTCGTCTACGTCGTCAGCTTGCGGAACGTAAACAACGTGCCTGGCAGGCGCTGCTGCGTTATCTGCCTGCGGAAGTGAAAATTCATCACAATGACAGCGGTTATTTTCTCTGGCTGGAGCTTCCCGAACCGTTAGATGCGGGCGAATTAAGTGTTCAGGCATTGGCGCATCACATCAGCATTGCGCCGGGTAAAATGTTTTCTACTGGCGAAAGTTGGTCCCGTTTTTTCCGTTTTAATACTGCATGGCAGTGGGGGGAGCGCGAAGAACAGGCGGTTAAACAATTAGGTCACCTTATTAAAGAATACCTGAAATAGATCCCCATTTAATTTCTCTCAGGTTGGGTAATATGAATTTCGAATAGAAGCTATATTTCCTAACCCCTTGTCTATACTCCAGAAGATAGCTTCTCAAACGGCATAATGCGCGTTAGCTCACATCCTGATTAAATTTTCTCGGGGGCGAGGGTGCGCCTGCAAGCCGCCGTCTATGGTTAAACAAGGAGATATTTTTACGGCACGGCGGCTGAACAATTAATTACGACAGGAGTAAGACTTTATGAGCAAGACATTTGCCCGCAGCAGCCTGTGTGCGCTTACCATGACATTAATGACCGCCCACGCCGCCGAACAACCTACCAATTTGGATAAACCGGAAGGACGACTGGATATTATCGCCTGGCCGGGATACATCGAACGCGGACAAACCGATAAACAATACGACTGGGTGACGCAATTTGAAAAAGAAACAGGTTGCGCGGTCAATGTGAAAACTGCAGCGACTTCCGATGAAATGGTCAGCCTGATGACCAAAGGAGGTTACGATCTGGTCACGGCGTCCGGCGATGCCTCGCTGCGTTTGATTATGGGTAAACGCGTGCAGCCGATTAATACTGCGTTGATTCCCAACTGGAAAACGCTCGATCCGCGCGTGGTTAAAGGCGACTGGTTTAACGTGGGTGGAAAAGTTTATGGCACGCCATATCAATGGGGTCCGAACCTGTTGATGTACAACACCAAAACCTTCCCGACACCACCAGATAGCTGGCAAGTGGTTTTTGTTGAGCAGAATCTACCGGACGGTCAGAGTAATAAAGGCCGCGTACAGGCTTATGACGGCCCTATCTACATTGCAGATGCTGCGCTGTTCGTCAAAGCGACTCAGCCGCAGTTGGGTATCTCCGATCCATACCAACTCACCGAACAACAATATCAGGCGGTACTGAAAGTGCTGCGCGATCAACATAGTTTGATCCATCGCTACTGGCATGACACTACCGTGCAAATGAGCGATTTCAAAAACGAGGGAGTGGTCGCTTCCAGTGCCTGGCCGTATCAGGCCAACGCATTGAAAGCCGAAGGCCAACCGATCGCCACCGTCTTCCCGAAAGAGGGCGTTACCGGTTGGGCTGACACCACTATGTTACATAGCGAAGCGAAACATCCGGTTTGTGCCTACAAATGGATGAACTGGTCATTAACGCCGAAGGTGCAGGGCGATGTAGCGGCCTGGTTTGGTTCGCTGCCGGTAGTACCGGAAGGCTGCAAAGCCAGTCCGTTGCTGGGCGATAAAGGCTGTGAAACCAACGGCTTTAACTATTTCGATAAAATCGCCTTCTGGAAAACGCCTATAGCCGAAGGGGGCAAGTTTGTTCCCTACAGTCGCTGGACGCAGGATTACATTGCCATTATGGGCGGTCGCTAACTTCGCTGGGGTGTTTTATGACGTACGCAGTGGAGTTTGACAACGTCTCGCGGTTGTACGGCGACGTGCGCGCGGTAGATGGCGTCAGTATTGCGATAAAAGATGGTGAGTTCTTCTCTATGCTGGGACCGTCCGGTTCCGGCAAAACCACCTGCCTGCGCCTGATTGCTGGCTTCGAACAGCTTTCCGGCGGGGCGATTGCTATCTTTGGAAAACCGGCCAGTAATCTACCGCCGTGGGAGCGGGACGTGAATACCGTCTTCCAGGATTACGCGCTGTTTCCCCATATGTCGATTCTCGAGAATGTGGCCTACGGGCTGATGGTTAAAGGCGTGGATAAAAAGCAGCGGTACGCAATGGCGCAAGAGGCGCTGGAGAAAGTGGCGTTGGGGTTTGTACAGCAACGTAAACCGTCACAGCTTTCTGGTGGTCAGCGCCAGCGAGTCGCCATCGCCAGAGCACTGGTGAACGAACCGCGCGTGTTGTTGCTGGATGAACCGCTCGGCGCACTGGATCTCAAATTGCGCGAACAAATGCAGCTTGAGCTGAAAAAGCTGCAACAGTCGCTCGGTATCACTTTTATTTTCGTTACCCACGATCAGGGCGAAGCGTTATCGATGTCCGATCGTGTGGCGGTTTTCAATAATGGACGCATTGAACAGGTCGATTCCCCGCGCGATCTCTATATGCGCCCGCGCACGCCGTTTGTTGCGGGATTCGTCGGGACATCCAACGTTTTTGATCCGCTAATGGCCGAGAATCTTTGCGGCATGGTGGGCAGTTTTGCCCTGCGGCCGGAACATATTCGCCTGAATACACCAGGTGAAGTGCAGGCCAATGGCACGATTCAGGCGGTGCAATATCAGGGGGCAGCCACACGTTTTGAACTGAAACTTAACAGCGGTGAAAAACTGCTGGTTAGCCAGGCAAATGTAACGGGCGAAGACTTACCCAACACGCTCACGGCTGGGCAACAGGTGATGGTTTCCTGGGCGCGTGATGTGATGGTGCCACTGGTTGAGGAGAGGTGAATGGCGATGAACGTATTGCAATCACCTTCACGTCCTGGTCTGGGTAAGGTGTCCGGTTTCTTCTGGCGTAATCCGGGGCTGGGGCTGTTTTTGCTGCTGCTTGGCCCTCTAATGTGGTTTGGCATTGTCTATTTCGGCTCGCTGCTGACGTTGTTATGGCAGGGCTTTTATACCTTTGACGATTTCACCATGTCGGTAACGCCGGAACTGACGCTGGCGAATATCCGTGCGCTGTTTAATCCGGCGAATTACGACATCATTCTCCGCACACTGACAATGGCTGTGGCAGTCACTATCGCCAGTGCCATTCTGGCCTTTCCGATGGCGTGGTATATGGCGCGCTATACCAGCGGCAAAATGAAAGCGTTCTTTTACATTGCGGTGATGTTGCCCATGTGGGCAAGCTACATTGTTAAAGCCTATGCCTGGACCTTATTGCTGGCTAAAGACGGTGTGGCGCAGTGGTTTTTACAACATCTGGGGCTGGAACCACTGCTGACAGCGTTCCTTACATTACCAGCGGTGGGCGGTAATACGCTGTCAACTTCTGGGCTAGGGCGCTTTCTGGTGTTTCTCTATATCTGGTTGCCGTTCATGATCCTGCCTGTGCAGGCGGCGCTTGAGCGTTTGCCGCCGTCATTGTTGCAGGCGTCGGCTGATCTTGGCGCGCGTCCACGGCAAACCTTTCGTTATGTGGTGCTGCCGCTGGCGATCCCTGGCATCGCGGCTGGCTCTATCTTTACCTTTTCGCTCACACTGGGTGATTTTATCGTCCCACAGCTGGTTGGCCCGCCAGGGTATTTTATCGGCAATATGGTCTACTCCCAGCAGGGAGCGATTGGCAATATGCCGATGGCTGCGGCTTTTACTCTGGTGCCGATAGTCCTTATCGCACTCTATCTGGCGTTCGTGAAACGTCTGGGAGCGTTCGATGCACTCTGAACGCGCACCGTTTTTCCTCAAACTGGCGGCCTGGGGCGGCGTGGTTTTCCTACATTTTCCCATCCTTATTATTGCTGCCTATGCTTTTAATACTGAAGAAGCAGCATTTAGCTTCCCCCCGCAAGGTCTGACACTGCGCTGGTTTAGCGTGGCAGCACAGCGTAGTGATATTCTTGATGCCGTGACACTGTCACTTAAAGTGGCGGCGCTGGCAACATTAATTGCGCTGGTGTTAGGGACGCTGGCAGCTGCCGCGCTGTGGCGACGAGACTTTTTCGGCAAAAACGCCATTTCTCTGTTACTGCTGCTGCCTATTGCGCTGCCAGGCATTGTTACTGGTCTGGCGTTATTAACCGCGTTTAAAACCATCAATCTGGAGCCGGGATTTTTCACCATCGTGGTCGGGCATGCGACTTTTTGCGTAGTGGTGGTGTTTAACAATGTCATTGCCCGTTTTCGCCGCACCTCGTGGAGTCTGGTTGAGGCGTCAATGGATCTTGGGGCTAATGGCTGGCAAACCTTTCGTTATGTGGTGTTGCCGAATCTCAGTTCGGCGCTACTGGCAGGAGGGATGCTGGCGTTTGCCTTGTCGTTCGATGAAATCATCGTTACGACCTTTACGGCAGGCCATGAACGGACGTTACCGTTGTGGTTGCTCAATCAGCTTGGGCGACCACGTGATGTACCGGTAACCAACGTGGTGGCACTGCTGGTTATGTTGGTAACAACCTTGCCGATCCTGGGAGCCTGGTGGCTAACCCGCGAAGGCGACAATGGTCAATAACCACTGATACAGGAATATGCTATGCAACATAAGTTACTGATTAACGGAGAACTGGTTAGCGGCGAAGGGGAAAAACAGCCTGTCTATAATCCGGCAACGGGGGACGTTTTACTGGAGATTGCCGAGGCATCGGCAGAGCAAGTTGATGCTGCTGTTCGCGCGGCAGATGCGGCATTTGCCGAATGGGGGCAAACCACGCCGAAGGTGCGCGCAGAATGCCTGCTGAAACTGGCTGATGTTATTGAAGAAAATGGTCAGGTTTTTGCCGAACTGGAATCTCGTAACTGTGGCAAGCCTCTGCATAGTGCGTTCAATGATGAAATTCCTGCGATTGTCGATGTTTTTCGCTTTTTCGCCGGAGCTGCTCGCTGCCTGAATGGTCTGGCGGCAGGAGAATATCTCGAGGGACATACTTCGATGATCCGCCGCGATCCGCTGGGCGTTGTGGCTTCTATTGCCCCCTGGAATTACCCATTGATGATGGCTGCATGGAAACTGGCTCCGGCACTGGCGGCGGGGAACTGCGTGGTACTGAAGCCATCAGAAATCACGCCGCTGACCGCACTAAAACTGGCAGAGCTGGCGAAAGATATCTTCCCGCCGGGCGTGATCAATGTACTGTTTGGCCGGGGCCAGACCGTGGGCGATCCGCTGACCGGGCATCAAAAAGTGCGCATGGTTTCGCTGACGGGGTCTATCGCCACCGGTGAGCACATCATCAGCCATACCGCGCCATCCATTAAGCGCACCCACATGGAGTTAGGCGGCAAAGCGCCGGTCATTGTTTTTGATGATGCTGATATTGAAGCTGTGGTTGAAGGTGTCCGCACGTTTGGTTATTACAACGCTGGTCAGGATTGCACCGCAGCTTGTCGAATCTATGCGCAAAAAGGCATTTACGATGCGCTGGTGGAAAAACTCGGCGCCGCTGTCGCAACCTTGAAATCGGGCGCGCCAGATGACGAATCAACGGAACTGGGGCCGTTGAGTTCCCAGGCTCATCTCGACCGCGTCAGCAAAGCAGTGGAAGAGGCGAAAGCGACGGGACACATTAAAGTGATCACCGGTGGGGAGAAACGAAAAGGTAACGGTTATTACTATACGCCGACGCTGCTGGCAGGCGCGTTGCAAGAAGATGCTATCGTTCAAAGAGAGGTATTTGGTCCAGTGGTGAGCGTGACTGTCTTCGATAATGAAGAACAGGTAGTGAACTGGGCAAATGATAGCCAGTATGGTTTAGCCTCTTCAGTGTGGACGAAAGATGTGGGGCGGGCGCATCGCGTTAGTGCACGTCTGCAATATGGCTGCACATGGGTCAATACCCATTTCATGCTGGTAAGTGAAATGCCGCACGGTGGTCAGAAACTTTCAGGTTATGGCAAGGATATGTCACTTTATGGGCTGGAGGATTACACCGTTGTCCGCCACGTAATGGTTAAACATTAAGGGTAATATTGTAGCCAGGGAGAGTGTGAGAAGATCTAACACACTGTCAGAGAGTTGATATCTCTCTGACAGTGTGTACTGCGTGCAATATCGCTACATCAAATAAACCAACCAAATCTCATAGAGATAAGAGCAAACAATCCAACAGCAGCAAAGAGATTTATAAGCACTACAGTTCTACTGGAAACATTCATATTTTGCCACCTTTTGTCATAGCCCCTATGTGTATAGTACGGGTTAAGTAAATCTGCAATAATACTCATTCTGAAGATGGACAAGGGAAGCTCCCGGGTTATGGAAATATCTCAAACGGGTTGAAAAACTTGATGTGCATCAAAAAATAACGCATATTTGCGCGCGTTTTATTCCTCTGGCTGGATGCCCGTACATGTCTCTTTATCAATACCTGCTTGTTTTTTATGCTGTTATGGCAGCTATCGCGTTTGTTACTACCTGGTTTCTTTCCCACGAGAAGAAGCACATTCGTTTTCTGAGCGCCTTCCTGGTGGCGGTGACCTGGCCGATGAGTTTTCCAGTGGCGCTGCTGTTTTCGCTGTTTTAAATCTTGAGCACTAGCTTGACGGCACAACGCAGACTTATATCATTTGGGAGAATCGATAATTTTCACAAGTGGCTAAGGAGAAAGTATGTCGCATCTGGAAGAGGTCATCGCACGCGTGGATGCAGCGATTGATGAGAGCGTCATTGCCCATATGAACGAATTATTAATCGCCCTGAGCGATGACGCAGAGTTAAGCCGGGAGGAACGTTACACTCAGCAGCAGCGTTTGCGTACAGCAATCGCTCATCACGGGCGTAAGCATAAAGAAGATATGGAAGCTCGCCACGAACAGTTAACCAAAGGCGGCACTATCCTGTGATTAAAACGAGCGTCTGGCCACCAGCCAGGCGCCAACCACAAGTAAAATTGCGCCACAAATTGGGCCGATCAACGCCCGTAATGGCACGCCATGGCTACGCAAAATATCCAGCACCAGCCCTCCAATCAACTGACTGGCGACCAGTACTGCAATGGTCGTAGCTGCCCCCACATTCTGATATCCGCTGATACTGGCAAAGACAAAAAATGATCCCAGCAAGCCAGGAATCAGTGTCCACCAACGCACGCTGGAAACCAGTTCGCCAAACCCTGCCATCCCTTGTTTAAACCATAAAATGGAGACGAATAGCACAATCCCCACCAGTGAGTTCAGCAACATGGCGATGAGAATGGTAGAGGAGGTCTGGGTGATGCGCACCATCAGCGTGTTTTGCACCACCAGGCCAATTCCGGCGGCAATCAAAAAGGCAAGGGTGAGCGACTGATTCATCCAATCGCGTCCGGTTCAGTGCGCTCGTCGAGTTGCAACTGCATAAATGTCAGATCCAGCCAACGACCAAATTTAGTGCCTACCTGCGGCATTTGTGCGGTGACGACAAATCCCAGAGACTGGTGGAGATGCAGCGAGGCCAGATTTTGCGATTCGATCCCGGCGACCATGACATGCTTCCCGCAATCCCGCGCTTCATCGATCAATCGGCTTAACAATTTACGCCCAAGACCTTTGCCCTGATGATCGGGATGGACATAAACCGAATGTTCCACGGTATGGCGAAAACCATCGAAACTACGCCAGTCGCCAAACGAGGCATATCCCGTCACTACGCCGTTTTCCTCGCTCACCAGCACTGGATAACCTGCTAAAGTCCGCGCTTCAAACCAGGCAATGCGGTTATCTGCATCCACAGTTTGGTCATTCCAGATAGCCGCCGTATACAACACGGCGTGGTTATAAATTTCCGCAATAGCAGCACAATCGGCTTTGCAGGCAAAACGGATGGACATATCTGGCCTCGATTAAATATTGATGATGATGTTATCAATACTATCGAAAACAGCCGGAAGCAACGCAATCTACAATGAAATTATTGCGTGTTGTGGGAGGAATGTGATGCATACAGACAAATATAACCACGTGTGCCTGCTACCATTGATCGATTCATGCCAAAAGCACAGGAGAGCATTATGGGGCAACAAAAGCAGCGTAACCGCCGTTGGGTTCTGGCCTCGCGTCCGCATGGCGCGCCGGTTCCGGAGAATTTTCGTCTTGAAGAAGATGATGTCGCCACACCGGGTGAAGGACAGGTGTTACTGCGCACAGTTTATTTGTCACTGGACCCGTATATGCGTGGACGAATGAGCGATGAGCCATCTTATTCACCGCCCGTTGATATTGGCGGGGTGATGGTCGGCGGTACGGTGAGCCGTGTCGTGGAGTCGAATCATCCTGATTACCAGCCTGGCGACTGGGTGCTTGGCTACAGTGGATGGCAGGACTATGACATATCCAGTGGCGATGAACTGGTGAAACTTGGCGATCATCCGCAAAATCCTTCGTGGTCACTGGGTGTGCTGGGGATGCCCGGCTTTACCGCTTATATGGGCCTGCTGGATATCGGTCAGCCCAAAGAGGGCGAAACGTTGGTGGTTGCTGCAGCGACAGGACCAGTGGGTGCGACGGTGGGGCAAATCGGAAAACTTAAAGGTTGTAGGGTAGTTGGAGTGGCCGGTGGCGCGGAAAAATGCCGCCATGCTACCGAGGTGCTGGGCTTCGATGTTTGCCTTGACCACCACGCGGATGATTTTGCCGGGCAGCTGGCGAAAGCGTGTCCGAAAGGGATTGATATCTATTATGAAAACGTTGGCGGGAAGGTGTTTGATGCTGTGCTGCCGTTGCTTAATACCTCCGCGCGTATTCCTGTCTGTGGCTTAGTAAGCGGCTATAATGCGACGGAGTTGCCATCGGGGCCAGACCGTTTACCGTTGTTGATGGCCACGGTGCTGAAAAAACGTATTCGCCTGCAAGGCTTTATTATCAGTCAGGATTATGGCCACCGGATCCATGAGTTCCAGCAGGAGATGAGACAGTGGGTGAAAGAGGGTAAAATTCACTATCGTGAACAAATTACCAACGGTTTGGAGAACGCACCGCAGACGTTTATCGGCCTGCTGAGCGGCAAAAACTTCGGCAAAGTTGTTATTCGTGTCGCGGGTGATGACTAAAGATACGGCGGCGGCGTAAAGCCGCCACAAAAATCCAGGCAAAAATCTTATTTCCAGCTTTAATTAACTAATCACATCACTGTTCTGTAGCTAATAACAATAAAGATGAGTGGATAATGATTATTCAGCTTCATACACCAGGTAAACGACTTCTGCTATACCGGCAGAGTTGGAACGAATACACCTGAAGGAAATAACATGCCTGGAACGGAAAAAATATCGCATATCAGTTTGACTATGCAGGTTGAGAACGACCTGAAACATCAACTTAGTATTGGTGCACTGAAACCTGGCGCACGCTTGATCACTAAAAATCTGGCGGAGCAATTAGGCATGAGTATTACACCCGTGCGTGAAGCACTATTACGCCTGGTTTCGGTTAATGCGCTCTCTGTCGCACCGGCACAAGCATTTACAGTACCGGAAGTAAGGCAAAGTCAATTAGACGAAATCAATCGGATCCGCTACGAACTGGAATTAATGGCAGTTGCCCTGGCTGTTGAAAACATTTCCTCGCAAGACATAGCGGAACTTCAGGAATTGCTCGAGAAATTACAGCAGGCGCAAGAAAACGGCGATATGGAACAACTCATTAATGCAAACAAACTATTTCGCTTAGCGATTTATCATCGTTCAAAAATGCCCATTCTGTGTGAAATGATTGAGCAATTATGGGTCAGGATGGGACCTGGTTTACATTATCTTTATGAAGCGATTAATCCAGCGGAATTACGTGAGCGTATTGAAAGCTATCATGTACTATTCGCCGCGTTAAAAGCAAAAGACAAAGAGGGATGCAGACATTGTCTTGCTGAAATTATGCAAAAAAACGTTGCTATGTTGTGCCAGCAATACAGTTGTTAAATTAAAACGCCCGGCAAATATCGGGCATCAATGTATACTCGTCATACTTCAAGTTGCATGTGCTGCGTCTGCGGGTTATTCGGCCCATCCATGGGTCTCACCCCTTACGGGGCCGCTGCAACTCGAATTATTTAGAGTATAGTTATTCAAATCGCCATGCGATATTCACGCCGACACCATAATTACGCCCGGGAGCTGGTTCGTAATATCGACCATTTGATTCATTAACAATCACCGATCCGACATATTCTTTATCGAATAAATTATCGACACGACCAAATAAATCCATAGTTAGATTGTGGTAATTGTATTTATACCCGGTGAATAAGCCGACGAGAGTATAAGAAGGCGCTTTGGCCGTATTTTCATCATCTGCCATTATATCGCCCATGTAACGCGCTTCCGTGCCTGCATACCAGCCATCTTCCGGTACATAACCTATCGACGCAAAACCCATATTACGGGCGATCCCTGGCATCCGGTTACCGTTACAATCCTGTTCACTGCAAACATTGCTGCGATAGGTGGCATCAAGCCAGGTCCAGGACGCTTTTACGCGAAAATCTCCCGCGAAACGTTGATCCCATGCCAGTTCAGCGCCCTGACGACGCGTTTTACCGGCATTTTTATACGTGGTGCGTCCACCGCTACTGCTATCGACAACAATTTCATCATCGGTGTCGGTCTGGAACAATGCGAGACTAAGCAACCCATCACCAATACGCGTTTTACTGCCGATCTCAATTGTATCGTTGGTGGATGGTTTTAAACCAAAGTTCATACCGCTTTGCCCATCAGCGCGATAAGACAGTTCATTAATCGTCGGCGTTTCAAAACCACGCCCGGCTGCCAGATAGATATTCCAGGCATTGGTCATTGCATATTTTAGCGATCCGGCTGGTAGCCATTTGTGATAACTGGCATCACCGCTATCATCGCCGTTACCCGGAGTAACGTAATGATCGTTGGAATCAAACCATACGGAGCTGTAGCGCACGCCAGCATCCAGCGAAAGTTTTTCGTTCAGCTGCCACTGTGTCTGTAAATAGGGATCGACGTTCCACATCAGATTGCGTTCGTCGCGGCGCAACTCACCTTTTTGCCCGTACTCCGGCACGCCGCTATTCAGGCGAAAATTATTGTAGCCTTTGCGGTTTTCACTCATGTTTTCGTAGTTCAGGCCGGTAGTGAACGTGACCGGAACGCCCAGTTCACCACGGTGTGTCCAGCGGCTGTCTATCCCCTGGTAATGGCGTTGCAGAGTAATCACGCCGCCCGCATGCGACGGGTTAAGTTGCGGTGTCATTGGGATTGACTGATACTGGGTCGTTTCTCGCTCTCCGGCATACATCATCACACTCATATCATCCCGCGAACTCAGGCTACGCTCATAGCGCAGCCCAGCCTGAGTTTGCTTGATGGTTTTTCGCGTGTCGTACTGTTCAGCGCGTGGCGCTTGTTGTGGATTCGCCTTCCATTCTGCTTCGGTTAATCCACCTGGATCATCTGCTTTGATATCCACGCTGTTGAAAATCAGGCTTAATTTGCTGGCGTCATCAATGCGTACGCCCAGTTTGGCATTGGCTAAATTTTTCTGTGCACCACTATGGTCACGATAGCCGTGGGTCGTAAAGCGTGTGGTTGAGACGGTGTAATCGACATCGCCCGGCTGTGTGCCGTCGCCCGTTGCGCCCGTTGCTTTCAGCCCATAGCGCCAGCTGCCAAAACTGCCATAGTAACTACTGGCTTCAATGGTTGGCGGCTGTTGCCCGGTTTGAGTAGTGACATTCATCACCCCGCCAGACGCGTTGCCATATAGGGCAGAGAAGGGGCCACGCAGCACTTCCACATTTTGCACACTGCTTAAATCGATGTTGGATGTTTGCCCTTGTCCGTCGGGCATGGTGGCGGGAATACCGTCCACATACAGGCGAATACCGCGAATTCCGTAAGTGGAGCGGGAACCAAATCCGCGAATCGACAGCTGTAAATCTTGCGCATAGTTCTGCCGGTTTTGTACCTGCAAACCGGGCACGCTGGTCAGTGATTCAGACAAATTGATGCGCGGTGTTGCCAGGCGCATCTCCTCGCCATCCACCGCGCTAACGGCTGCTGGCGTATCCAGCTCGGAAATCACTTGTGGCGCGGCACTGACAATCATGGTTTGTTCATTGGTTGCAAAAGCGGAAGGAGAAAGGGCAATCAGTGCGGGCAAAATGGTCTGTCGGACGGAAAAAATCTTCATGAAAAAGCCAGGTTAAGAATGGGAATACGCCGTCATGGTAATAAAATTGTAAATTTATGGAAAACTAAACGGCACAATACGTTAAGTAATTGAGAAAATTGTAGTCGTAACGACAAGAAATACTCCACATTTGAGAAAATAATGATTACCATTCCCATTTATAACAAGAGTGTAACGATGATTACGCTCAGCGAAGCATTGTGAAGCAGCAAAAATATCGGTTCATCAAAGGGAGTCGTCATGCATTTACGTCATCTGTTTTCATCGCGCCTGCGTGGTTCATTACTGTTAGGTTCATTGCTCGTTGCTTCATCATTCAGTACGCAGGCCGCAGAAGAAATGCTGCGTAAAGCGGTAGGTAAAGGTGCCTACGAAATGGCTTATAGCCAGCAGGAGAACGCGCTGTGGCTTGCTACTTCGCAAAGCCGCAAACTGGATAAAGGCGGCGTGGTTTATCGTCTCGATCCGGTCACTCTGGAAGTGACTCAGGCGATCCATAACGATCTCAAGCCGTTTGGTGCCACCATCAATAACACGACTCAGACGTTGTGGTTTGGTAACACCGTAAACAGCGCGGTCACGGCGATAGATGCCACAACGGGCGAAGTGAAAGGGCGTCTGGTGCTGGATGATCGTAAGCGCACGGAAGAGGTGCGCCCGTTGCAGCCGCGTGAGCTGGTAGCTGACGATGCCACGAACACGGTTTACATCAGTGGTATTGGCAAAGAGAGCGTGATTTGGGTCGTTGATGGCGAGAATATCAAACTGAAAACCGCCATCCAGAACACCGGTAAAATGAGCACTGGTTTAGCGCTGGATAGTAAAGGCAAACGTCTTTACACCACTAACGCTGACGGCGAATTGATTACCATCGACACCGCCGACAATAAAATCCTCAGCCGTAAAAAGCTGCTGGATGACGGCAAAGAGCACTTCTTTATCAACATCAGCCTTGATACCGCCAATCAGCGTGCATTTATCACCGATTCAAAAGCGGCAGAAGTGTTAGTGGTCGATACCCGTAATGGCAATATTCTGGCGAAGGTTGCGGCACCGGAATCACTGGCTGTGCTGTTTAACCCAGCGCGTAATGAAGCCTACGTGACGCATCGTCAGGCGGGTAAAGTTAGTGTGATTGATGCGAAAAGCTATAAGGTGGTGAAAACGTTCGATACGCCGACTCATCCGAATAGCCTAGCGCTGTCTGCCGATGGCAAAACGCTGTATGTCAGTGTTAAACAAAAATCCACTAAACAGCAGGAAGCTACCCAGCCGGACGATGTGATTCGTATTGCGCTGTAATCGACACAGGGGAGTTTGTCTTTCGTAGGCCGGATGCGGCGCTAGCGCCGCATCCGGCTTTAAACCGAGCAATTATGCAATTAACTCGTCGTTTCAGGCTTAAACACAATTTCCTGTTTTTCTTCATCTTCCTCGACAACTGGCGCAGTGCTGTGAATTTCGGCAACGCGTTTGCGCACACCAAACCAACCCACAACCAGCAAAATACCGATAATCGGCAGCGCAGCGATGGTATAAGTCCCGTTCGGGTAATCGAACGCCATCAGCACCAGCACGCACAGCAAAAACAGTAGCGTCAGCCAGGATGTGAAGGGCGCGCCAGGCAGTTTAAAACTGACATCCGCAGCTTTGCCTTCTTTAATCGCTTTACGCAGGCGCATCTGGCACACGATGATAAACGCCCACGAGGCGATAATTCCCAGCGACGCGAAGTTCAGGACAATCTCAAATACGCGAGACGGCACCAGATAGTTAAGGAATACGCCAACAACATAAACGACCAGCGTCGCCAGGATCCCGGCATACGGCACATGCTGACGGCTCATTTTCGCCATAAAACTCGGTGCGGAACCGCCCATCGCCATCGAGCGCAGAATACGTCCGGTGCAGTACAGACCTGAGTTCAGGCTGGAGAGGGCAGCGGTCAGCACTACAATGTTCATAATGCTGCCGATGTACGGCACACCCAGTTTAGAGAAGAATGTCACGAACGGACTTTGCCCCGCCTGATACGCGCTCCACGGCAATAACATAACCAGCAACACCACGGAGCCGACGTAAAACAGGCCAATACGCCAAATCACACTGTTAATTGCTTTAGGCACCATGGTCTGCGGGTCTTTACATTCTCCGGCAGCTGTACCAACCATTTCAATGGAGGCAAAAGCAAACACTACGCCCTGAATCAACACCAGCGCAGGCAGCAAACCGTGGGGGAAGAAGCCGCCGTTATCGGTAATTAAATGAAAGCCAGTGGTGTTGCCATCCAGCGGCTGACCGCTACCGAGGAACACTGTACCCACGACCAAAAAGGTCACAATGGCGAGCACTTTAATAAGCGCAAACCAGAACTCCATCTCCGCAAACCATTTCACACCGATCATATTCATGGTGCCAACGATGGTCAGCGCAGCGAGCGCAAAGACCCACTGCGGCACGCCGCCAAACGCACCCCAGTAATGCATATACAGAGCGACGGCGGTAATATCGACAATCCCCGTCATCGCCCAGTTGATGAAGTACATCCAGCCAGCAACGTAAGCAGCTTTCTCTCCTAAAAACTCTCGGGCATAAGAGACAAAACTGCCACTGGAAGGGCGATGTAATACTAACTCACCCAATGCACGCAGAATAAAAAACGAAAACAAGCCACATATTAAATAAACCAGTGCCAGCGCAGGACCTGCCATTTGCAGTCGGGCTCCTGCACCTAAAAACAAGCCGGTGCCAATCGCGCCGCCGATGGCGATCATCTGCACCTGGCGATTGCCCATCGCTTTGTGATACCCCTCTTCGTGGGCATTAAGCCAGCGGCGTTTCGCGGCGTGTTGATCTGAAGTGTCGGTGTCGTGTTTACTCATTGCTCTCCCTGATTGCTTTAATGAAAAAGTCATATAAGTTGCCATGAACAATGTTTATTCATCCTGGCGATGACAAGATTCACCATTATTCTTTATGGGTATAACTGTCGGCGCAGAATCCTACCCGTTATCGTGTAACGATGCAAAACATGCCCTTGCATCTTCAGTGGGAATTACTACAACTGGTGAAAAACCGGTCACAAAATCGTGTGTGTTTGGTTAGCTACTAATCCTCGTGGACTGCTGTCTATGCATTATGAGGACATGGCGTGGGGCATGAATGGTTTCAGGATAATGCGCTGAATATCAGTGCAGTTGCTCATTTGCCGAAACTACAGGGGGAAATTATTTCACCCATCGATTTCGCCCATTTTCTTTCGCCCGGTATAACGCGGCGTCGGCATCTGAAACAATTTGTTCAGCCGTTTTTGCGGGAGCAGAACAGGCAATCCCCTGACTAACCGTAACAAATGCACTAACAGCAGATGCCTGATGCGGGATAGCTGCCAGTTTAAGTTCTTGCTTCACTCTGGCTGCTACCGCCTCAGCTTCCGGCAATGTTGCATTAAAAAGTAGGATGGCAAACTCTTCGCCACCATAACGAGCGACTATATCTTCAGGCTGGCGTATTGCGCGTTGCAGGGCGTCGGCAACTTGTATCAAACATTTATCGCCCGCTGGGTGCCCGTAGGTGTCGTTGTAGCGTTTAAAAAAATCGACATCCAACATAATGAGAGCAAATGACCCGCCGTTATCTATCGCGTCGTGTAAGATACTGTTCATTGCACGTCGGTTTGCTATCCCAGTTAAAGGATCGCGATGTGCTAATGCATCAAGGCGATTAATTAACTGGTTGTTGTACTTGTTTTGTTGCCATGCTTCTTCAAACCAACGTAACAAAATGAGTCGCCCACCATATAGCGCCAGTGAAAAAAGGCCCCAGATGACAGCGAAATGAACATTCACATGCTGATTGAGAACAAGACTGGCTAACGGGATGCTAAACCATAATGGAGTGATAAATGCGAGTAATGATGGCGTGTGAAAATACAGCGCAACAACGGCACTAAGCATTAATAATACACACAGAGGGTAAGCAAAAGGTAACGTCCAGTGTGCAATGAAATAAAAGCAACACCATGACCATAACAGGCTTAGAATGACCAATAGTTGCTGAATATACAGCACTTTTTTTCGGGAGATGAGCAATAAAAGGCCACTTATCAGCAGAATGCCGAAAGATGATATATCAATAGTATGTACAAGGTTTTTCTCATTAAGCCCTGAAGTCAGGTCATCATTAAACAAAATACCACGCAGCAAAATCATCGATGAAAAACAGATGTTAATCAAGGCAAACCACGGCAGGCTAATCGACATTCCGCGAATAACCATATCCTGGCGATTTTTCCACGAATAATGAGCGTTTTTTCTTTTATCAGAAACCATTTTTTATAACCAGAAAAGGGCAGGAAACCTGCCCAATTTATACTGAATTTAAGGTGTCACTATATTGAACCAAAATTCAAAATTATCCATATAACCTAACAGCTCGTTGAGTTTTTCCGCATTGCCGGTAATTTTAACGTCTCCTTTGTCTGTGGCTTCTTTCAGCGTCTCTTCTTTCAGTACTATTTTGTTCAATACATCACGAGACAGAGTGATAGTGGCATCAGCATCCGAAGCTTCTACACCAGCGGTATGATTGAGAACACCATTTTCAAGCTCCACTTTATAGGTGCCGCCATCTTCACCAAAATCGAAATTCAACACGGCTTTGGCATCTGCCGCTTTCTCACCATTAATATGGACGGCAAGATAATCAAAGAACATCTCTGGCGTCATTGCACGCACGGTGTCAGGGCTGGCAGTATTTGGTGTTGGTAATTTTTGTACGCCGTTACGCAATTCCTGTGCGCCAGTGAGATAGAAATTACGCCACGGCCCAGATTCAGCCTGATAGCCTAACTGCTCAAGCGCATCAGCTTCCAGATTTCTCGCTGCCTGGTTGTTTGGATCCGCAAACACCACCTTACTGACAACCTGAGCAACCCAGCGGAAATTACCCTGGTCATAATCCTGTTTGGCTTTTTGTAAAATGGCATCAGCACCGCCCATATACTCGACAAATTTCTTTGCGCCTTCTTCTGGCGGCAGTTCATCAAGCGTTGCGGGGTTACCATCAAACCAGCCGAGATAAAGCACGTAAGTTGCTTTTACGTCATGACTTACCGAACCATAATAACCGCGATTCGCCCAAGTGTTAGCCAGTGAAGAGGGCAGTTTAAAGTTTGCGGCAATTTCATCGCGGGTCATCCCCTGATTTGCCATACGCAGAGTTTGATCATTGATGTAACGATACAAATCACGCTGGCTTTTAAGCAGTTTGACCACGTTATCGTTGCCCCAGGTTGGCCAGTGATGTTGAGCGAGAATAATCTCGGCTTTATCACCCCATAAATTGAGCGCTTCGTTAATATATTTTGACCACGGCAGCGGTTGGCGAATTTTAGCCCCGCGCAGCGAATAGGTGTTATGAAGGGTGTGCGTGACATCTTCTGCTGTTTCGATCAGTTTCTTTTCTTCAATAAACCACAGCATTTCAGAAGGCGCTTCGGAACCTGGCGCCATCAGAAAATCATAGGTCAACCCGTCAATAGTTTCTTTTTGCCCGGTTTTGGTGATGTAGTTAGTAGGAGCAATCAACGTGACCGTTCCTGCTGAAGTGGTTGTTCCCAGTCCCGCGCCGACCTGGCCTTTAACATCAGGTTTCAATAAGTTGCCATACATATAACTGGCTCGTCGGCTCATCACATTGCCAGCCATAATATTTTCGGAAACGGCCTCCTCCAAAAATCCGGCTGGCGCATAGATTTTAACTTTGCCTGATTTAACGTCAGCTTCATCAATTACGCCGCGAACACCACCGTAGTGATCGACATGACTGTGTGTGTAGATAACCGCCACTACCGGTTTTTGGCCGCGATTTTTGTAATAGAGATCC
Source organism: Escherichia sp. E4385 (assembly GCF_963883145.1). Classification (NCBI taxonomy): domain Bacteria; kingdom Pseudomonadati; phylum Pseudomonadota; class Gammaproteobacteria; order Enterobacterales; family Enterobacteriaceae; genus Escherichia; species Escherichia sp. E4385. Next base: position 44,649 of record NZ_CAWOOJ010000021.1, on the reverse strand, counting down.
ATCCCAACTTTGGCTGTTTCTGCTGAAACAAGTGGATCAACGACGGTAATACCCTCTTTGCCTTCAATGATGGTCATATTTGATAGATCGAGGTTACGAATCTGATAGACACCTTCAGTCACTTCAAATAATCCGCTGATATTTATCAGTTGCGCCTGACGCCATAAACTTGGATTCACCGTATCAGGGGCTTTATCGCCTTCTTTGATAAAAGCGTATTGTTGTGGATCCCAGATAACATTTCCTTGTTCGCCCTTAATCACGTCCTGAGGAATAGGGGCAATAAAACCTTTATGGGCATCAGTAAAGTCAGTGTTATCGGAAAACGGCAACTGGTTATAGAGTAAATTGTTTGCTTGCTGCGTGGCTGCGGTGGCGTTTTTAGGGGCTTCCGCCGCGAGGAGAGGTAAGGAACTGGTGGTGAATAATCCCGTTATTAGCAGACTTTTAACAATATGATTAAGCTGCATCTTAAGTGTCTCCAGAATGGATTTTTATTGAGGGTAATTACGGATGAAAATTTTTAGTGAGGGCAAGAATAACTATAATGGGCGTTAACAAATTGGCAAGCCGGGAACTTGGTGTTTTCTTAATGGCATGTTGGCGAAGAATATATTCTGCAAGTTAACGTTTTCGTTGGCGCTTTATTTAAAAGGGTGTAGTACAAATATGTACAATTTCAAGTAGGCATTACTGCCGTAAAAACGCATTACCGGACACACGACATTCACAACGTGTGTTAATTTTACTGACATCTTTCAAAAGGAGCACAATCATGCCGCACATAGACATTAAATGTTTTCCGCGTGAACTGGACGAACAACAAAAAGCAGCGCTTGCTGCAGATATTACCGACGTTATTATTCGCCATCTGAACAGTAAAGACAGTTCGATAAGCATTGCGCTACAGCAGATTCAACCAGAATCATGGCAAGCTATCTGGGACGCCGAAATCGCGCCCCAAATGGATGCCTTGATAAAGAAACCTGGTTATAGCATGTAATGCTTAACCAGCCGTAACACGCTTGCCGCTGGTAACAAACGTGCCAGCACCTAAATGATGTAGCGTATTGAGCTTATCATCATCAAACTGCCAGCGGCCTTCGACAAATACCCGTGCGTCTGCCGCTGCTGATACCACTTCGCCAAACAGCGTGTCGTATTTCTCTTGCGCGGAAGTCGCTGGTAGCAATCGGCACTCCATCCACGCCAGACATTTTTCTTCAACAAGTGGCAAACCAAGCACTGGACCTTTCACCACCGGAATGCCATAGCAATTAAATTTATCCTCTTCACGCCCAGATACACTTCCCACTGCCCACGTCCAGTTAGTCGCTGCAACGCCTGGGATAACGATGCCAAATTTACCGTTACGCTCAATCAACTCCCTCGTCCATGTCGATTTATCTACCACAATCGCCACGCGTGGAGGTTCAAACTCCACCGGCATTGACCAGGCTGCCGCCATAATGTTACGCCGCTGGGATTGCTCATCTAAACTGGTGATCAGGACAGTAGGGCCATGATTTAACAGACGGCTGGCATGGTGTAATTCTACGGGGATGAATCGGCTCACGGTATCGCCTCGCTAAGAAGGTTGTTTTAAAAGCGTAGCTCGTAACGCAATAAGCAACGAAATTAACGGGATCGGCGATTTGCGAACGTGATGCATGTCCGCGATCGCACAAAATAGCCTGTGCGGCGTTTATTCCAGGTTATAAGTTGATAAAACCACTAACGGAAACGCCTGATGACGCCCATTCTGAATCATTATTTTGCCCGCATTAACTGGTCGGGAGCTGCTGCGGTCAATATCGATACGCTTCGTGCATTACACCTGAAACACAATTGCACCATTCCATTTGAAAATCTTGATGTTCTGCTGCCGAGGGAAATGCAGCTTGATGATCAATCTCTGGAAGAGAAATTGGTGTTCGCCCGGCGTGGCGGTTATTGCTTTGAACAGAATGGCGTGTTTGAGCGGGTTTTACGCGAGCTGGGTTTTCATGTACGTAGTCTGTTAGGGCGCGTAGTGTTATCTAATCCACCATCATTACCGCCGCGCACGCACCGTTTGCTGTTGGTAGAACTGGAAGGTGAACAATGGATTGCCGACGTTGGTTTTGGTGGTCAGACGCTGACCGCGCCAATCCGTTTAGTGCCGGATATCGCGCAAACAACGCCACATGGCGAATATCGGCTGTTACAGGAAGGGGGCGACTGGGTGTTGCAGTTTAATCATCATCAGCACTGGCAGTCGATGTACCGTTTTGATCTCTGTGAGCAGCAACAAAGCGATTATGTGATGGGTAATTTCTGGTCGGCGCACTGGCCGCAATCGCATTTTCGCCATCATTTGTTAATGTGCCGCCATTTGCCGGACGGTGGCAAGCTGACGTTGACCAATTTTCATTTCACCCATTATGAAAATGGTCACGTAGCAGAGCAGCAGAATTTGCCAGATGCGGCATCGTTGTATGCCGTGATGCAGGAGCAGTTTGGACTGGGCGTGGATGATGCGAAACATGGGTTTACTGTGGATGAGCTGGCGCAGGTGATGGCAGCGTTTGATACGCATCCGGAAGCAGGGAAATAGTTTGTGCCGGATGCGGCGTAAACGCCTAATCCGGCGATTGTAGGCCTGATAAGCGAAGCGCATCAGGCAATTTGTTTTTCTGCCGTATATGGCAACGGTTTTAAAGATCAATTGCCCACTCGGCATGAAATAAAATCACCGCTGTACCAGAAATAGTCACTTTCTCCGGCTGGTTATCGCGAATTGTCACCGTCACATCAATCACACCGTCACGCCCCAGAGCGCGCCCCTGATGGCCTTTAACACGCAACATGCTACCATCGTGAGGCAATACGTTGTGATGTACCAACCATGCACCCATCGGACCATTGGCATTGCCGGTCACCGGATCTTCCACAATACCAATCGCAGGCGAGAACATGCGACCATCGGTTTCGTTTTTGCCTGGACGGATCTGGAAGGGAAAGAAACCATTGCAGCCAATCTGTTTGCTGATAGCGGTCAGCGCAGCAAGGTCAGGCGAAAGGGCGTCGATATCCACCTCTGGTTTCAGCGGAATCATCACTTTTGAGTGTCCTGTTGTTGCGACCTGAATTGGCAAGCCTGGCAGAATATCGTCTTCAGTGAGATGAAGCGCGTTGATAATCGCCGCACGTGTTTCACCTTCCAGCGGTGGCTCAAAGCCAGGAGAACCTTGTTCCAACGAAATACGATAATCATCGTTGTGCTTTTCGATAGTCACGCGGTGTTTTCCTGCCTGCGACGTTTGCCAGACCGTGCAATTTCCCAAACCTAATACCTTCGAACGTACATAATGTGCTGCCACGGTCGCGTGACCGCAAATCGGCACTTCAACCGTTGGCGTAAAGTAGCGAATGCGCACATCGCTGTCGTCACTGTGCAGCAGAAACGCAGTTTCCGAATGGCCTAACTCGCGGGCGATAAGTTGCATTTGCGCTTCACTGAGATTATCGGCAGGGAAAACAACACCGGCAGAATTGCCGCGAAACGGTTGAGAGGTAAAAGCATCGACGTGGTAAACCTGCGGTTTCATTAACGTTCTCCTGTGGCTGGAGAACTATCATAGCCTGCAACTGGCCGGAGAGCGAAGGGCTATCCGGCCAGGGTGATGATTAACGCCGCGAACGCACAATCTGATAGCGACGAGTAAAGTACTCAAACGGCGCGCTCCACACATGCACCAGTCGGGTGAACGGGAAGAGCAGGAAGATGGTCATTCCCAATACCAGATGAACGCGAAAGATATAAGCTACGCCATCAAGATGCGTCGATGCGCCGCCCTGGAAAGTGACAATGCTTTGCGCCCAGCCCACCAGCTTCATCATTTCACTGCCGTCCGGATGTTGTGCTGAAAAGGGAATGGTGGTTAACCCAAGAATGCACTGAATTAACAAAATGGCGAGGATCAGGATATCCGCACCAGAAGACGTCGCCCGGATGCGCGGATTTGTTAAACGACGCACCAGCAGCCCCGCACCGCCAATCAACGTTAATACACCGCAAATACCACCGAGCACCATCGCCATCTGTTGTTTTACCGCCACCGGCAGAAACCACGCGTACATCCAGTGCGGCGTTAACATGCCGAACAGATGACCGAAGAAGATCCCGAGAATGCCGATATGGAACAAGTTCGACCACAGCACCATCCCGCGTTTATCCAGCATCTGGCTGGAGGCGGCGCGCCAGCTATACTGCCCGTAATCGTAGCGCAGCCAGCTTCCAAGGATAAAAACCGTGCCACACAAGTACGGGTAGATATCGTAAAAAAAGACGTTCAGATACTGAATCATTTCCCACCTCCCGCACTGATGTCGACATACTGTGGCGCGACATCCTGGCTAAAGCGTCGCTGATATTGATTAAGCGGCGAGCTGTCACACGCCGTGGCGTTATCTTCAATAAACTTCACCTGTTCCTCTTCCCACACCGCATCCAGCGCCTGGCGGGTGTCATCGCGCTCTTCACTGCGAATCTGTTTAGTGACACTGTCACTTGAAAGTGTACTACCCGCCAGATGCAGTAGGGCGTCAAACAACGAATACCACGGTGCCTCGCGTTGTTTTAAGCGTCCGCCAAGCAGGGCGAGGATCGGCGCAACGTTGAGTAACCCTTCTTTCGCCTGATCGTCCGGCAGTACGCTTAAATACTCCAGATACAGCGGCAGATAATCAGGCAGTTCCCGACAATCCAGTTGCAGACCGACCTTTTCATACTCCGCCAGCAGGTTCACCATTGCCTGGCCTCGATCGCGGGACTCGGCATGAACATGTTCGAACAGCAGCAGCGATGTGGTACGTCCACGGTCAAACACTTCGCACCATTCGGCCTGTTTATCCAGCAGCGGCGCGTTAAGCAGGTTGTTGGTGAAATCCGTAAGCATCGGCGCGTCGCGGCGGATCAACGCCAGCGCATCCTCCTTGCTTTCCCATAACAGCTCGTCCGGATACTCCATCAACAGGCCGATCACTTTGAGGATCTGCATTATTCGCCCTCCGCTTTATTGCGTACTTCGGTAATGTCGATGGCATCAATTCGGCTACTATTGAACAGGTTAAATTTGCTGTCCGAGCCGTGGCAACCGTCGCCAAAAGTAAAGCCGCAGCCGTTACGTTCTGCGAAGGCGTCGCCCGCCATTTCACGATGACTGGTCGGAATGACAAAACGATCTTCATAGTTGGCGATAGCGAGATAGCGATACATATCTTCGACCTGAGCGACGCTCAAACCCACTTCGTCGATGGCGCGGGTATCAGTAACGCCTTCCACGGTTTGTGAGCGCATATAGTGGCGCATCGCCATCATCCTTTTTAGCGCCCGCAGTACCGGGCCGGTATCGCCGGCACTCAACATATTGGCGAGGTATTGCACCGGAATACGCAGGCTTTCGATGGCGGGGAGCACGCCTTCGCTTTTCGGCAAACCGCCCGCATCAGCGTAGGACTGAATCGGCGACAACGGAGGAACGTACCAGACCATCGGCAGGGTGCGATATTCAGGGTGCAACGGTAGCGCCAGTTTCCAGTCCATCGCCATTTTGTAGACAGGCGAACGCTGGGCAGCTTCAATCACATTTTGTGGAATACCTTGTTTCAGGGCTTCCTCGATCACTGAGGGATCGTGCGGATCGAGGAACACTTCGCACTGGCGCTCATAGAGATCAACCTCGCGCTCGGTGCTCGCCGCTTCCTCAATGCGGTCGGCGTCGTAAAGCAGCACGCCCAGATACCGGATGCGACCCACGCAGGTTTCTGAGCACACGGTGGGTTGGCCTGACTCAATTCGCGGATAACAGAAGATACATTTTTCTGACTTCCCGCTTTTCCAGTTGAAGTAGATTTTTTTGTACGGACAACCGCTAATGCACAAACGCCAGCCACGGCATTTATCCTGATCGATCAGCACAATGCCATCTTCTTCGCGTTTGTAGATAGCGCCGCTGGGGCAGGTCGCCACGCAGCTGGGGTTGAGGCAGTGTTCGCACAGACGCGGCAGATACATCATGAAGGTGTTTTCAAACTGCCCGTACATCTCCTTTTGCATGGCTTCGAAGTTGCGGTCGCGGGCGCGTTTTTCGAACTCGCCGCCCAGCAGTTCTTCCCAGTTTGGCCCCCAGATCACTTTGTCCATCCGCTTACCGTCAATCAGCGAACGCGGGCGGGCTGTGGGAATATGTTTACCTTCTGGCGCGCTATGCAAATGTTCGTAGTCGAAGGTGAAAGGTTCGTAGTAATCGTCAATCTGCGGCACCACCGGGTTGGCGAAGATTTTGGTTATTACCCCCATCTTGCTGCCCAGACGCGGACGGATCTTACCGTTGACATCGCGGACCCAGCCGCCTTGCCACTCTTCCTGATCTTCCCAGTTTTTCGGATAACCAATGCCCGGTTTGGTTTCGACGTTGTTAAACCATGCGTACTCCATGCCTTCGCGACCGGTCCAGACGTTTTTGCAGGTCACCGAACAGGTATGGCAGCCGATACATTTGTCGAGGTTAAGCACCATGCCGACTTGCGAACGGATTTTCATTTTTTCGCCTCCTGTACCTGATCGCGACCTTCATCATCCAGCCAGTTAACGTTCTTCATCTTGCGGATCATGATAAATTCGTCGCGGTTCGAGCCGACGGTGCCGTAGTAGTTGAAGCCCCAGGCCAGCTGCGCGTAACCGCCAATCATATGCGTCGGTTTCGGGCAAACGCGGGTGACCGAGTTATGAATGCCGCCGCGCATGCCGGTTACTTCCGAGCCGGGGATATTCATAATGCGTTCCTGGGCGTGATACATCATGGTCATGCCCGGCGGTACGCGCTGACTAACAACCGCACGAGCTGTCAGCGCGCCGTTGGCGTTAAACACTTCCACCCAGTCGTTATCGACAATGGTCAGTTCGCGGGCATCGGTTTCGCTGATCCAGACAATCGGTCCACCGCGAGAAAGCGTCAGCATCAGCAGGTTTTCACTGTAGGTGGAGTGAATGCCCCATTTCTGGTGCGGCGTCAGGAAGTTAAGTGCTTTTTCCGGGAAGCCGTTTGGCGGGATCTGGCGCATTTCACTGACGCTGCGGGTGTCGATAGGCGGGCGATAAGCCACCAGGCTTTCACCAAAAGCACGCATCCACGGATGATCCTGATACAGCTGCTGACGGCCCGACAGCGTGCGCCACGGAATTAACTCATGAACGTTGGTGTATCCGGCGTTGTAGGAGACGTGATCGCTTTCGAGACCGGACCATGTGGGGCTGGAGATAATTTTACGTGGCTGCGCCTGAATATCGCGAAAGCGAATCTTCTCGTCCTCTTTGTGCAGCGCCAGATGGGTATGTTCGCGTCCGGTGATTTCGCCCAGCGCCTGCCACGCTTTGACCGCCACATGGCCGTTGGTTTCCGGTGCCAGCGCCAGAATCACTTCTGACGCATCAATGGCGGTGTCAATCAGCGGACGCCCCTGTGCCGGGCCATCACGCTTGGTGTAATTGAGTTTACCGAGGAAATCGATTTCATCCTGGGTATTCCACGAAATCCCTTTACCGCCGTTGCCAAGTTTGTCCATCAGTGGCCCGAGCGAGGTAAAGCGTTCATAGGTAGCAGGGTAGTCGCGTTCCACCGCCACAATATTGGGGGCAGTTTTTCCAGGGATCAGATCGCATTCGCCTTTGCGCCAGTCGAGCACTTCACACGGCTGTGAGAGCTCTGCCGGAGAGTCGTGTAACAACGGTTGCAGCACAACATCCGTTTCTTTGCCGAGATGTCCCACGCACACTTGCGAAAAGGCTTTGGCGATACCTTTGTAGATTTCCCAGTCGCTGCGTGATTCCCAGGCCGGATCGACCGCCGCAGAAAGTGGATGAATAAACGGATGCATATCCGAAGTATTCATATCGTCTTTTTCGTACCAGGTGGCGGTAGGCAGAACAATATCGGAGAAAAGACAGGTGCTGGACATACGGAAGTCGAGCGTCACCAGCAGGTCGAGCTTGCCTTCAATCGCTGCAGTTTGCCACTCAACTTCTTCCGGTTGGATTCCCTCCGTCGGTCCAAGTTCTTCCCCCTGAATGCCACTTTCCGTACCCAGCAGATACTTCTGCATATACTCGTGGCCCTTGCCGGACGAGCCAAGCAGGTTTGAACGCCAGACAAACAGGTTACGCGGATGGTTGCTGCCGTTGTCCGGCTGTTCGCAGGCCATGCGTAACTCGCCTGACTTCAGTGCCTGGGCGGTAAATTCGGCGGGTGATAATCCGGCCTTGTCGGCTTCGGCTTTCAGGGATAGCGGGTTACGCCCCAGTTGCGGCGCAGAAGGTAGCCAGCCCATGCGCTCGGCGCGAACGTTGAAATCAATCAGATGACCGCTGTATTTACTGGCGTCGGCCAGCGGTGAGAGCAATTCCTGCGCGGTGACTTTTTCATAGCGCCACTGGCTGGAGTGATTGTAGAAAAACGAGGTGCTGTTCATCTGGCGCGGTGGTCGGTTCCAGTCGAGCGCAAAGGCCAGCGGCAACCAGCCGGTTTGCGGGCGCAGTTTTTCCTGACCGACATAGTGCGCCCAGCCGCCGCCGCTTTGCCCGACACAACCGCAGAAGATCAGCATATTGATCATCCCACGGTAGTTCATATCCATGTGATACCAGTGGTTGACGCCAGCACCGAGGATAATCATCGAGCGCCCATGCGTTTTATGGGCGGTATCAGCAAATTCGCGGGCGATGGTTTCAATATACTGGCGCGGTACGCCGGTAATTTGCTCACCCCAGGCTGGGGTGTACGGTTTGATTTCAGCGTAATCTTTCGCGCTGTTTTCATCTTCCAGCCCGCGATCGAGGCCGTAATTCGCCAGTACCAAATCATAAACGCTGACGACCGGACAGACACTGCCATCGGCTAATGTCAGGTTTTTAACGGGTAATTGACGCACCAGTACAGGATCGTGTTTTACGCTGCGAAAGTGCGGATTTTCAATGCCGCCAAAGTAGGGGAAGGCCACGCCTGCAACGGTGTCGTGTTGACCGAGCAGGGTTAACGACAATTCGGTTTCCGTACCGGCGGCAATGGATTCCAGATTCCATTTGCCTTTTTCGCCCCAGCGGAAACCAATCGAACCGTTCGGCACCACCAGTTCACCTGCGGTATTAACCGCCACGGTTTTCCACCGCGGATTGTTGCTTTCACCCAGTCCATCCACCAGGTCAGACGCGCGGATCATGCGCCCGGGAACGTAGCTGCCATCTTCACGTGGTTCCAGCATTACCAGCATCGGCATGTCGCTGTAGCGGCGGCAGTAGTTGATAAAGTAGTCGCTGGGATTATCGAGATGAAACTCTTTTAAAATCACATGGCCCATTGCCATCGCCAGCGCGCTATCAGTGCCTTGCTTTGGCGCCAGCCACTGGTCGCACAGCTTTGCCACTTCCGAGTAGTCAGGGGTAATGGCGATAGTTTTGGTGCCTTTGTAGCGCACTTCAGTAAAGAAGTGAGCGTCTGGCGTGCGCGTCTGCGGTACGTTAGATCCCCAGGCGATGATGTAGCTGGAGTTATACCAGTCGGCAGATTCTGGCACGTCGGTTTGCTCGCCCCAGGTCATTGGCGAGGCGGGCGGCAGGTCGCAATACCAGTCGTAGAAACTTAAACAGGTGCCGCCAAGCAGCGACAGATAACGCGTTCCGGCGGCGTAAGATACCATCGACATCGCCGGAATCGGTGAGAATCCGGCAACGCGATCCGGGCCATAGGTTTTGATGGTCCAGACGTTAGCTGCGGCAATCAGCTGGTTTAGTTCCTGCCAGTTGGAGCGGATAAAGCCGCCGCGCCCACGCACTTGTTTGTAGCTCAGGCACTTTTGCGGATCGTTCATAATCGATGCCCACGCCAGTACTGGATCGTTGTGCTGTTTAAGGGCTTCGCGCCACAGTTCAATCAGTCGTTTACGAATTAGCGGGTATTTCAGGCGGTTAGCGCTGTAAAGATACCAGGAGTAACTTGCGCCACGCGGGCAGCCGCGGGGTTCATGATTGGGCAGATCAGGGCGAGTGCGCGGGTAGTCGGTCTGCTGGATTTCCCAGGTCACCAGGCCATTTTTAACGTAGATTTTCCAGCTACAGGAGCCAGTGCAGTTAACGCCGTGGGTGGAACGCACGATTTTGTCGAATTGCCAACGCTGGCGATAGCTATCTTCCCAGTCGCGGTTGCTATGCATCACCTGTCCGTGACCATCGGCAAAGGTTTCGCCCTTTTGTTTGAAGTAGCGAAAGCGATCCAAAAGTTTACTCATGACATGACTCCTGCTCCAGGAATGATTTGGGATCTGATGCCTTGTCGGATGCGACACGGTTGTACACCAGGCATCGATCTCTTATTTTTGGCTGAACTTCCGCCGACCATAAACCAGCCAGGTCAGCAGCACACAGATGATGTAAAAGATTAAAAACACTTTCATCGCGCCCACTGGCGAGCCGGTCATATTCAGCGACATGCCAAATGCTTGTGGAATAAAGAAGCCGCCCACCGCGCCGATGGCCGAAATAAAGCCCAGCGCCGCCGCCGTTTCAGTGATTGCTTCTCGCTGGGCCTGTTCATCGCTGCCGCCTTTCATCTTGACGCGATAAACTGTTATCTGGCGAAAGATGACGGCGATCATCTGGAAAGTAGAACCACTTCCCAAACCAGCGGTTAGGAATAACCCCATAAACACAGCGTAAAATGCGATGAAATTGCCGGAACCCGTGCCAGGTAGGGTGAGGAACAGCAGGGCGCTGAAAATCGCCATAAAAATGAAGTTGATAAGCGTCACCCGAACGCCGCCGAATTTATCGGAAATAGCACCACCCACTGACCGCGCGATGGCACCGATAAACGGGCCAAAGAACGCCAGACGCAGAATATTCACATCCGGGAACTGTGTTTTTGCCAGCATGGCAAATCCGGCGGAAAAACCGATAAACGAGCCAAAGGTAGCGAGATAGAGCAGACTCAGCAGCCACAGATGCAACCGTTGCAAAACGGGCAACTGGTCAGCAATTGACGCACGTGAACTGGCAATATCATTCATCCCTGACCAGGCGGCGATAGTGGCAATCGCCAGTAGCGGTACCCAAATCCATGCGGCGTTCGCCAGCGACATCACAGAACCATCGGCCTGCGGTACGCCATTGACGCCAAGAAAAGCAAATACCGGTACAAAAATCACCAGCGGCGCAACCAGTTGCATCACGCTGACGCCTAAATTCCCCAACCCGCCATTAATCCCTAATGCACTGCCTTGTTTGGCTTTCGGGAAGAAAAAACTGATATTTCCCATACTCGAAGCAAAGTTCGCGCCAGCAAAACCACAGAGCAAAGCAATAACAATAAATATCCCAAAAGGGGTATTCGGATTTTGCACAGCAATACCGAGCCAGACGCAAGGAATAATCAGAATCACGGTACTAAAAACTGTCCAACGGCGTCCGCCGAATATAGGCACCATAAAGGAGTAGGGAACACGCAATAATGCACCGGAAACGGAAGGTAAGGCGGTTAATAAAAAAAGCTGATCAGTAGTGAAATTAAAGCCGATTTTATTGAGATTAACGGCAACTGCGCTAAATAACATCCAGACACAGAAGGCAAGGAGTAAACAACTTACTGATATCCAGAGGTTTCTTCGGGCAATGTGTTTTCCTTTATTTTCCCAGAATGCCGGATTTTCTGGCTTCCAGTCGCGTAAAAGGTAACGATTATTTTTCTCATTTTGTAGTGCCATATTCTTCCTCACATGCACACATTGTTAATGAAAAAAAGACAAGGCAGGACATTGGACGCAATGGTCCGTTATTAGAATTAAGAGTAAATAGAGTGAAGTGCTGATTGAAAGAATAGATAACAAAGCGAAACTGCGGGGGGAGAAAGCTGATTATCTGAATGGATATGTGTTACTGAATGTAACAACAATGCATCATATTTTTTTACTTATTTTTAAACTAACATACGGCAAACGTGTTTGTTGCCGTATGAATCGTGGCTTTATTGTCGTAGCCTTTGCTTATCGTTGACGCGTTGCCAGCCAGCAGAGCAGGGAACCGCCGCAGACCATCAATGCGCCTTGCCAGAAAGAGAACGATAGCGGAGCACTAAGCAGTACCGCAGCAAGCGCCGACGAAAGCACAGGCGTAAAATACGAACCTACCGCCATAATGGTGACATTGCCATGTAAAATGCCGACGTTCCACGCCGCGTAAGCAAATCCTAAAGTAAATGCCGCTGAGATAAGTTTTATAATGACGGGCGTGCTAAATACCATCTCCGGTTGCGGCGTTAAAAAATAGTAAACCCACAAACTTGCTCCCGTCAGCAGGACGAAAACGGTAATACCGTTAAATCCACGGGCATATTTATTGGTGACCGTGCAATAAGCGGCCCAGATAAAAGCACCAATAAAAGCCAGGCAATAACTCAACGGGCTGGTAGTGATATTGTTGATAATTTCATCCGGCTTGAGGCCATTTTCACCCCCTAATACCCAGCAGACGCCACCAAGGGCTAATAACAATCCTGGTACAATCAGCCAGTTGGTTTTCTGGCCATTAAACAGAATGGCAAAAAGTATCGTCAGACTGGGCCATAAATAGTTCACCATGCCCACTTCAATTGCCTGATGGCGGGTTGCTGCATACCCTAAGGAAAGTGCCAGACAGATTTCATAGCTGACGAATAAGAAACTCCCCGCAAGTAAATAACCTTTGGGGATCTGCCGAATGCGCGGAAAGCCAACCGTGAAAATTAACAGCAGCCCGCTTAATGAATAGATAGCAGCTGCGCCACCGACCGGGCCGAGCCCCTCACTGACGCCGCGAATCAATCCTACCATCGTGCTCCACAGGACGATCGCTATTAGCCCTATGAGCGTTGCTTTTTGTCGTGTCATGCTCGCTGTTTAGTCTCTCTTGCCGTTAAAAATTAAGCTGAAATTTATAGCATTTTTTTAACCAGGCTGTCAGGCAGTGGTGTGTTTTTCTACCGCCATTGAGGTAGGTCAATTTGCGCAGGCGGATTATTTTGTGGCAAACAGGTGTTCTTTTTGATTTCGCGCAAAAAGATTCAGAATTTTACTGTTAGTTTCCTCGCGCAGTAATACCCCTGAAAAAAGAGGAAAGCAATGGACGTCAGTCGCAGACAATTTTTTAAAATCTGCGCGGGCGGTATGGCGGGAACAACAGTAGCAGCATTGGGCTTTGCCCCGAAGCAAGCACTGGCTCAGGCGCGAAACTACAAATTATTACGCGCGAAAGAGATCCGTAACACCTGCACATACTGTTCCGTAGGTTGCGGGCTATTGATGTATAGCCTGGGTGATGGCGCGAAAAACGCCAGAGAAGCGATTTATCACATTGAAGGTGACCCGGATCATCCGGTAAGCCGTGGTGCGCTGTGCCCGAAAGGGGCCGGTTTGCTGGATTACGTCAACAGCGAAAACCGTCTGCGCTACCCGGAATATCGTGCGCCAGGTTCTGACAAATGGCAGCGCATTAGCTGGGATGAAGCATTCTCCCGTATTGCGAAGCTGATGAAAGCTGACCGTGATGCTAACTTTATTGAAAAGAACGAGCAGGGCGTAACGGTAAACCGTTGGCTTTCTACCGGTATGCTGTGTGCCTCCGGTGCCAGCAACGAAACCGGGATGTTGACCCAGAAATTTGCCCGCTCCCTCGGGATGCTGGCGGTAGACAACCAGGCGCGCGTCTGACACGGACCAACGGTAGCAAGTCTTGCTCCAACATTTGGTCGCGGTGCGATGACCAACCACTGGGTGGATATCAAAAACGCTAATGTCGTAATGGTGATGGGCGGTAATGCTGCTGAAGCACATCCCGTCGGTTTCCGCTGGGCGATGGAAGCGAAAAACAACAACGATGCAACCTTGATCGTTGTCGATCCCCGTTTTACGCGTACCGCTTCTGTAGCGGATATTTACGCACCTATTCGTTCCGGTACGGACATTACGTTCCTGTCTGGCGTTTTGCGCTACCTGATCGAAAATAACAAAATCAACGCCGAATACGTTAAGCATTACACCAACGCCAGCCTGCTGGTGCGTGATGATTTTGCTTTCGAAGATGGCCTGTTCAGTGGCTATGACGCTGAAAAACGCCAGTACGATAAGTCGTCCTGGAACTATCAGTTCGATGAAAACGGCTATGCGAAACGCGATGAAACACTGACTCATCCGCGCTGTGTGTGGAACCTGCTGAAAGAGCACGTTTCCCGCTACACACCGGACGTTGTTGAAAACATCTGCGGTACGCCAAAAGCCGACTTCCTGAAAGTGTGTGAAGTGCTGGCCTCCACCAGCGCGCCGGATCGCACAACCACCTTCCTGTACGCGCTGGGCTGGACGCAGCACACCGTGGGTGCGCAGAACATCCGTACTATGGCGATGATCCAGTTGCTGCTCGGTAACATGGGTATGGCCGGTGGCGGCGTGAACGCATTGCGTGGTCACTCCAACATTCAGGGCCTGACCGACTTAGGCCTGCTCTCTACCAGCCTGCCGGGTTATCTGACGCTGCCGTCAGAAAAACAGGTTGATTTGCAGTCGTATCTGGAAGCGAATACGCCGAAAGCGACGCTGGCCGATCAGGTGAACTACTGGAGCAACTATCCGAAGTTCTTCGTTAGCCTGATGAAATCTTTCTACGGCGATGCCGCGCAGAAAGAGAATAACTGGGGCTACGACTGGCTGCCGAAGTGGGATCAGACCTACGACGTCATCAAGTATTTCAACATGATGGACGAAGGCAAGGTTACCGGTTATTTCTGCCAGGGCTTTAACCCGGTTGCGTCCTTCCCGGACAAAAACAAAGTGGTGAGCTGCCTGAGCAAGCTGAAGTACATGGTGGTTATCGATCCGCTGGTGACTGAAACCTCTACCTTCTGGCAGAACCACGGCGAGTCGAACGATGTTGATCCGGCGTCTATTCAGACTGAAGTATTCCGTCTGCCTTCGACCTGCTTTGCTGAAGAAGATGGTTCTATCGCTAACTCCGGTCGCTGGTTGCAGTGGCACTGGAAAGGTCAGGACGCACCGGGCGAAGCGCGTAACGACGGCGAAATTCTGGCGGGCATCTACCATCATCTGCGCGAGCTGTACAAAGCCGAAGGTGGTAAAGGTGTAGAACCGCTGATGAAGATGAGCTGGAACTACAAGCAGCCGCACGAGCCGCAGTCTGACGAAGTGGCAAAAGAGAACAACGGCTATGCGCTGGAAGATCTCTATGACGCTAATGGGGTGCTGATTGCGAAGAAAGGTCAGTTGCTGAGTAGCTTTGCGCATCTGCGTGATGACGGTACGACCGCATCTTCTTGCTGGATCTATACCGGTAGCTGGACCGAGCAGGGCAACCAGATGGCTAACCGCGATAACTCCGACCCGTCCGGTCTGGGGAATACGCTGGGATGGGCCTGGGCGTGGCCGCTCAA
This sequence comes from Escherichia sp. E4385, assembly GCF_963883145.1. Taxonomy (NCBI): domain Bacteria; kingdom Pseudomonadati; phylum Pseudomonadota; class Gammaproteobacteria; order Enterobacterales; family Enterobacteriaceae; genus Escherichia; species Escherichia sp. E4385. The sequence continues at coordinate 29,143 of NZ_CAWOOJ010000021.1, read as the reverse complement.
CCGTCGCGTACTCTACAACCGTGCTTCGGCGGATATCAACGGTAAACCGTGGGATCCGAAACGGATGCTGATCCAGTGGAACGGCAGCAAGTGGACGGGTAACGATATTCCTGACTTCGGCAATGCCGCACCGGGTACGCCAACCGGGCCGTTTATCATGCAGCCGGAAGGGATGGGACGTCTGTTTGCCATTAACAAAATGGCGGAAGGCCCGTTCCCGGAACACTACGAACCAATTGAGACGCCGCTGGGGACTAACCCGCTGCATCCGAACGTGGTGTCTAACCCGGTCGTTCGTCTGTATGAACAAGACGCGCTGCGGATGGGTAAAAAAGAGCAGTTCCCGTATGTGGGTACGACCTATCGTCTGACCGAGCACTTCCACACCTGGACCAAGCACGCGTTGCTCAACGCAATTGCTCAGCCGGAACAGTTTGTGGAAATCAGCGAAACGCTGGCAGAAGCGAAAGGCATTGCCAATGGCGATCGTGTCACTGTCTCCAGCAAGCGTGGTTTTATCCGCGCGGTGGCTGTGGTAACGCGCCGTCTGAAACCGCTGAATGTAAACGGTCAGCAGGTTGAAACGGTGGGTATTCCAATCCACTGGGGCTTTGAGGGTGTCGCGCGTAAAGGTTATATCGCTAACACTCTGACGCCGAATGTCGGTGATGCAAACTCGCAAACGCCGGAATATAAAGCGTTCTTAGTAAACATCGAGAAGGCGTAAGGGGGCGAACAGATGGCTATGGAAACGCAGGACATTATCAAAAGGTCCGCAACTAACTCCATCACGCCGCCTTCGCAGGTGCGTGATTACAAAGCAGAAGTCGCGAAACTTATCGACGTTTCTACCTGTATCGGCTGTAAAGCCTGTCAGGTGGCGTGTTCGGAGTGGAACGACATCCGTGATGAAGTGGGGCACTGCGTCGGGGTTTACGATAACCCCGCCGATCTGAGCGCCAAGTCCTGGACGGTGATGCGCTTTAGCGAAACCGAACAGAACGGCAAGCTGGAGTGGCTGATCCGTAAAGACGGCTGTATGCACTGTGAAGATCCGGGCTGCCTGAAGGCGTGCCCGTCTGCTGGTGCAATCATTCAGTACGCTAACGGGATTGTCGATTTCCAGTCGGAAAACTGCATCGGCTGTGGTTACTGCATTGCCGGGTGTCCGTTTAATATTCCGCGCCTCAACAAAGAGGATAACCGGGTATATAAATGCACACTCTGCGTCGATCGCGTCAGCGTCGGTCAGGAACCGGCTTGTGTGAAAACTTGTCCGACCGGGGCTATCCACTTCGGCACCAAAAAGGAGATGCTGGAGCTGGCGGAACAGCGCGTGGCGAAACTGAAAGCGCGTGGTTACGAACATGCTGGCGTCTACAACCCGGAAGGTGTCGGTGGTACGCACGTCATGTACGTGCTGCATCACGCCGATCAGCCGGAGCTGTATCACGGTCTGCCGAAAGATCCGAAGATCGACACCTCGGTAAACCTGTGGAAAGGCGCGTTGAAACCGCTGGCAGCGGCTGGCTTTATCGCCACTTTTGCTGGGTTGATTTTCCACTACATCGGTATTGGCCCGAATAAGGAAGTGGACGATGACGAGGAGGAACATCATGAGTAAGTCGAAAATGATTGTGCGCACCAAGTTTATTGATCGCGCCTGTCACTGGACCGTGGTGATTTGCTTCTTCCTGGTGGCGCTGTCCGGGATTTCGTTCTTCTTCCCGACGCTGCAATGGCTGACGCAAACCTTCGGTACGCCGCAGATGGGGCGCATTTTGCACCCGTTCTTCGGCATTGCGATTTTCGTCGCGCTGATGTTTATGTTCTTCCGCTTTGTGCATCACAACATCCCGGATAAGAAAGATATTCCGTGGCTGTTGAACATTGTTGAAGTATTGAAAGGCAATGAGCACAAAGTGGCGGATGTTGGTAAGTACAACGCCGGACAGAAGATGATGTTCTGGTCGATCATGAGCATGATTTTTGTGTTGCTGGTGACCGGGGTGATTATCTGGCGTCCGTACTTTGCGCAGTACTTCCCGATGCAGGTTGTTCGCTACAGCCTGCTGATCCACGCGGCTGCGGGTATCATCCTGATCCACGCCATCCTGATCCATATGTATATGGCATTCTGGGTGAAAGGGTCGATTAAAGGGATGATCGAAGGGAAGGTGAGCCGTCGCTGGGCGAAGAAACACCATCCGCGCTGGTATCGTGAAATCGAGAAGGCAGAAGCGAAAAAAGAGAGTGAAGAAGGGATATAATCTCTTTTGAACTTTAAGCTGAAAATGGCGCTGTAAAAGGCGCCATTTTTTTATCTGACATGGAGGTTATTATGCGTATACGCCCTGCAGCAAGATTATTTGTTCTCAGCGCCGATAATCGGGTGCTGTTATTTCGTTTTCAGCATACTGATGATGCGCTTACCGGAAGACAATACTGGGCTACGCCTGGTGGTGGGTTGGAACATAACGAGTCTTTCGAAGAGGCTGCGTTAAGGGAGTTGCAGGAAGAAACAGGCATTTCCCGCCAGTCAGCCGGACCACAAATAGCCAGCCAAAGATTCACCATGATGTTACCGAGCGGAGAAAGCGTTATCGCCGATGAGCGTTTCTTTATGATCCGCGTAGCGCAAAAAGAGACTGAATTTTCTGGCTGGAGTCATCATGAAAAGCTCGTTATAGGCGATCACCGCTGGTGGTCACTGGAGGAATTGCGCCAGACAAAAGATACTGTATTTCCGCTGGAGTTGCTTGTCGATTTCCTTTCGAAACAGGTGTCGCAGAGAAATCCAGCGGTCGGAAATGAGTAAATATTTACTGCGCAGCCAGACGGCGCAGTCGCGACACATCGACCGTTTTTTCTGCCTCTGCCAGACTCCAGGCGTTTTGCAGATTCAGCCACATTTGCGGCGAACTGCCGATCACCACAGAAAGTTTAATTGCCATTTCTGGCGTCAAAGCTGCTTTTCCGGTCAGCAATCGGCTTGCCGTTGAGGGCGCAATTTCCATTGCTCTGGCAAACTCGCGCAGGCTGACATTAAGTTCGTCCAGTGATTCCTGAATAATGTCCCCCGGGCGGGGATGATTGGCCATTTTCATCAGTGTCTTTACTCTCAGTAGTGTTCCTTCACTGGGAACACTATCATTATTGTTCCTTCCTACGCAACAATAATCCATTTAGCCATTTCATGTTGGAGAGTGTGCGATGCTGCGACCCGAACATGGCAGTCGCAGCAAAGGCCTCTTAGCGGCGGAAATCAATCACCATACGGCCACGGATTTTGCCTTCTTCCATCTCGGTAAAGATGGTGTTGATGTCCGCTAACGGACGCAGGGCGACTTTCGGCACCACTTTGCCTTCGGCGGCAAACTGGAAGGCTTCGGTTAGATCCTGGCGCGTGCCGACCAGCGAACCGACTACTTCAATACCATCCAGCACAAGGCGTGGGATATCCAGGCTCATAGACTCCGGCGGCAGACCGACAGCCACAACACGACCGCCTGCACGGACAGCATCAACCGCCGAGTTAAACGCAGCTTTAGCCACCGCTGTCACCACCGCAGCGTGAGCGCCACCGGTTTTCTCCTGCACAATTTTGGCGGCGTCTTCGGTGCGTGAGTTAATCGCTAAATCTGCACCCATTTCGGTTGCCAGTTTTAACTGCTCATCATTGACATCAATGGCGATCACTTTGGCGTTAAAGACATTCTTCGCGTATTGCAGGGCGAGGTTACCCAGACCGCCAAGACCGTAGATAGCAATCCACTGCCCTGGACGAATTTTTGACAGTTTAACGGCTTTGTAGGTGGTGACGCCCGCGCAGGTAATACTGCTGGCCGCCGCCGAGTCCAGGCCATCTGGCACTTTTACCGCATAATCGGCGACCACGATGCACTCTTCCGCCATCCCGCCATCAACGCTGTATCCGGCATTTTTTACCGAACGACAGAGGGTTTCGTTACCACTATTACAGTATTCGCAATGACCGCATCCTTCGTAAAACCACGCCACGCTGGCACGATCGCCTGGTTTTAATGAGGTGACACCTGGGCCAACTTCTGCCACCACACCAATACCTTCATGACCCAAAATCACACCGGTCTTATCACCAAAATCGCCATTCTTAACATGAAGATCGGTATGACATACACCACAACACTCCATTTTCAGCAGGGCTTCGCCATGTTTCAGTGAGCGCAGTGTTTTATCCGTAACGTCAACATGATGATCCTTCGTAACAACCGCAGCCTTCATAGTTCCTCCTTTTCGGATGATGTTCTGCATAGCAGGTGAGGCAAATGAGATTTATTCGCCACTACCCAGTATGGATGAGATCTGAAAAAGGGAGAGAAAAATTGCCCGGTAGTCTTCACTACCGGGCGCAGGCTTAGATGGAGGTACGGCGGTAGTCGCGGTATTCGGCTTGCCAGAAATTATCGTCAATGGCTTGTTGCAACGCTTCGGCAGACGTTTTCACCGCCACGCCTTGCTGCTGCGCCATTTTGCCAACCGCAAACGCAATTGCGCGGGAGACTTTCTGAATATCTTTCAGTTCCGGCAGTACCAGACCTTCGCCATTCAGGACCAGCGGCGAATACTGAGCAAGCGTTTCACTTGCCGACATCAGCATCTCATCGGTGATACGTGACGCGCCGGAAGCAATAACGCCCAGCCCGATGCCCGGGAAAATAAAGGCGTTGTTACACTGGGCGATAGGGTAGATTTTATCTTTCCATACCACTGGGTTAAACGGACTGCCAGTGGCGACCAGCGCGTTACCTTCGGTCCAGGCGATAATGTCCTGCGGTGTGGCTTCCACGCGTGAGGTCGGGTTAGACAGAGGCATCACGATCGGACGCGGACAGTGTTTGTGCATCTCACGGATGATTTCTTCGGTGAAAAGCCCGGCCTGTCCGGAGACGCCGATCAGAATATCCGGTTTGACATTGCGCACCACATCCAGCAGTGACAGCACATCGCTGTCGGTATCCCAGTCACTGAGGTTTTCGCGCTTCTGCACCAGTTTGGTCTGGAAAGGCAGCAAGTTCGGCATCTTGTCGGTCAGCAGGCCAAAGCGATCGACCATAAAGACTTTCTGCCGCGCCGCTTCCTCGCTTAATCCTTCGCGCTGGGTCTGGGCGATGATCATTTCGGCAATGCCGCATCCCGCTGAACCTGCACCGAGGAAGACGATTTTTTTCTCGCTTAACTGACCGCCTGCCGCGCGACTTGCTGCGATCAGTGTGCCTACCGTTACCGCCGCGGTTCCCTGAATATCATCATTAAAGGAACAAATTTCATTGCGATAGCGGTTAAGCAGTGGCATCGCATTTTTTTGCGCGAAGTCTTCAAACTGTAACAGCACGTCCGGCCAGCGTTGTTTCACTGCCTGGATAAACTCGTCAACAAATTCATAGTATTCGTCGTCTGTAATACGCGGGTTACGCCAGCCCATATACAGCGGATCGTTAAGCAGTTGCTGGTTATTAGTGCCGACATCCAGCACCACCGGCAGCGTATACGCCGGGCTGATACCGCCACAGGCGGTATAGAGCGACAGTTTACCAATTGGAATGCCCATCCCGCCGATGCCCTGGTCACCAAGCCCCAGAATACGTTCGCCGTCGGTCACCACAATCACTTTGATATTATGGTTCGGCACGTTTTGCAGAATATCGTCCATATTGTGGCGGTTCTGGTAAGAGATAAATACGCCGCGTGAACGACGGTAGATCTCAGAAAAACGCTCACAGGCTGCGCCGACGGTTGGGGTATAAATAACAGGCATCATCTCATCAAGATGATTGTTTACCAGACGGTAGAAGAGGGTTTCGTTGGTGTCCTGGATATTACGCAGGTAGATGTGCTTGTCGATTTCGGTTTTGAATCCCTGATACTGGATCCACGCACGTTCCGCTTGTTCTTCGATGGTTTCGACCACTTCCGGCAGTAACCCCAGCAGGTTGAAGTTACGGCGTTCTTCCATGCTGAAGGCGCTGCCTTTATTCAACAACGGAAATTCCAGCAGTACAGGGCCAGCGTAAGGAATATAAAGCGAACGCTGTTTTTTTGTTTTTGGTTCCATGTCACTCACTCTTTTTTGAATATCCATCCCTGGGGTGCTTTTATCTTCTTTGCTTTACCGCCAGGGCGTCGGCCCCAAGTATAAAGCAGATAAAAACAAAAACACCATTGCGCAGGCAATGGTGTTTAATCGTCATTGAGGACTGATTGTTAAAGATTACTTTTCAGCGGGGCGTTTTCTGCCGGTTGGGGTATTTACTACGCTGGATTTGTCACCTTCGGTAACTATTTTGCGCTGGTTAGAAATTTTATGATCCAGTCCAAGAATATGACGTGCCTGACGATTCGATTTCATTTGTACTCCTCAATCCTGTAGCTAGTTTTAAGGACAACATCGCCGTAGCGAAGAAACACGTGCTAAACCCCTAAATTAGGTTGCCGATCAAGCATAGCAGCTTAAAGCGCAGGGTGCTGGCCACTGATCACATAATTTATCGTTTGCTGGTAGATGTCACTGAGGATGTCGTTATCAGAGGCTTCGACCCATTTGGTCAACTCCATGAGAATGTCATCTTCAGTGACAACACCGTGCTCTGCCCGAAGGCCTTGCTCAATGGCATTAACCAGAGCGGGTTCTGCTGTTGAATTTTCTGCCTGATAATAAGTAAACATAGTGATTCTCCGTGTCTGTGTATTTATGGTGTCTGCTACGGATCGCAGATTTATAAAGCACATTCAGCATGACAAATATTTACCGCTTCGTTGTTAAGATTAGTCCTGGTTGATGATTTTTATATTTTAACTGCATGATATTGATGGGGATTGTTATTTTAATGAGTTGATTTATATTGAGGTAATATCTCTTGGGTTATATATTTCCGGTTATCTATTGTGGGCGTTTAATTTAAGTGCAGGAGAAATATTTTCGCCTGATTTTATTCGGAATATCCTGCTTATCCTCGTGCTGATTCTCACGTAGTCTATAATTTCCTTTTTAAGCCCACAGGAGAGCAAGAATGACAATCCATAAGAAAGGTCAGGCACACTGGGAAGGCGATATCAAACGCGGGAAAGGAACAGTATCCACCGAGAGCGGCGTGCTGAACCAACAGCCGTATGGGTTTAACACGCGTTTTGAAGGCGAAAAAGGAACTAACCCTGAAGAACTGATTGGCGCAGCGCATGCCGCATGTTTCTCAATGGCGCTTTCGCTGATGCTGGGGGAAGCGGGATTCACGCCAACATCGATTGATACCACCGCCGATGTGTCGCTGGATAAAGTGGATGCTGGTTTTGCGATTACTAAAATCGCACTGAAGAGCGAAGTTGCCGTGCCGGGTATTGATGCGTCCACCTTTGACGGCATTATCCAGAAAGCAAAAGCAGGATGCCCGGTTTCTCAGGTACTGAAAGCGGAAATTACGTTGGATTATCAGTTGAAATCATAAAGCGTTGCCGGATGACGCGTCATCCGGCGAACTTTTACTGTGCTACCCAACCGCCATCCATATTCCACGCTACACCGCGCACTTGTGCTGCCGCATCCGAACAGAGAAAGAGAGCCAGTTCACCCAGTTGTTGCGGAGTCACAAATTCACGAGAAGGCTGTTTTTCTGCCAGCAAGGCGTCACGTGCGCTTTCCGCGTCTTCGCCTTGCGCAATGCGCTTATCAATCTGCTGTTGTACCAACGGTGTCAGCACCCAGCCAGGGCAGAGCGTGTTGCAGGTAATACCCGTCTGTGCAGTCTCCAGCGCAATGGTCTTTGTGAGTCCCACCACGCCATGTTTTGCCGCAACATAAGCCGATTTGTCTTTCGACGCTACCAGTCCATGCACAGAGGCAATGTTAATGATCCGCCCCCAGTTACGGGCGCGCATTTCCGGCAGTGCCAGACGCGTGGTGTGAAAGACCGAAGAGAGATTGATAGCGATAATGGCGTTCCATTTTTCAACCGGGAAAGATTCCACCGGGGAGACATACTGGATCCCGGCGTTATTCACCAGAATGTCGACACCGCTAAATTCCCGCCGTGCGTAGGCCATCATGCTGACAATCTGCGATTCATCGCTGAGGTCTGCCTCATGATAGCCAGGCGTTTTACCCACACGAGAAACCGCATTGATTGCCGCGTCAACATCACCGAAGCCGTTGAGGATCACTTGCGCGCCGGCTTTTGCCAGTGTCTGAGCAATACCGAGTCCAATACCGCTGGTGGACCCCGTTACCAGCGCAGTTTTACCTTGTAAATTCATGATGGTTTTCCTTAGACAATGCCGGTGGTGTAGTACACGCCGATGATAAACAGCACGGCCAGACTTTTAATGATCGTAATTGCGAAGATACCGCCGTAAGCCTGACGGTGACTCAGCCCAGTGATTGCCAGCAGGGTGATCACGGCGCCGTTATGGGGCAATGTATCCATGCCGCCGCTGGCCATAGATGCCACGCGGTGAAAAACTTCCAGTGGAATATTGGCAGCATGCGCAGCGGCAATAAAAGTGTCGGACATAGCCGCAAGAGCAATACTCATCCCGCCGGAAGCTGAACCGGTAATTCCGGCAAGCGTGGTGATGCTGATGGCTTCGTTAAGTAATGGATTTGGAATGGCGGCCAGCGCCTTCGAGAGCACCAGAAAACCGGGCAGGGCGGCGATAACTGCACCGAAGCCATATTCTGAGGCGGTGTTCATCGCGGCAAGAATTGCGCCACCCACCGCTGTACGGCTTCCTTCTGCCAGTCTTCCATGAATATTGCGATATCCAAAAATCACCACCAGCAAAATTCCGGCAATGAGTGCAGCTTCAACGGCCCAGATAGCGGTGATTTTGGCGACATCTGTGGTAATCGGGGCGGCAAGTCCCGGCAACGCCAGTTGGTGGCTCGCACCGTACCAAACAGGGATCCACCAGGTAAATAACAAGTTCAACAGCCCCACCAGAATCAACGGTGAAATAGCAATGAGTGGGTTCGGTAAATTGATGTTATCTGGTGTTTCAGGTTCATTAAGTAACTCTGTGCCGTAACCTTCATTTTTTGCCTGCGCTTTACGACGCTGCCGCTCCAGATAGATAAGCCCGACGGCAATGATAAACAGTGAACCAATAAACCCCAGCCACGGCGCGGCCCAGGCGTTGGTGCCAAAGAAACTGGTGGGAATAATGTTCTGAATTTGTGGCGTGCCGGGCAGAGCGTCCATAGTAAAAGAGAATGCCCCCAGAGCCACCGTTGCCGGTATAAGCCGTTTTGGGATGTTACTCTGGCGGAACAGTTCAGCCGCGAACGGATAAACGGCAAATGCCACCACAAACAGCGACACGCCGCCATAGGTGAGTAATGCACATACCAGCACAATTACCGGAATCGCATGCCGCCGCCCGAGAATGTTGATCGCAGCAGCGACAATCGAACGAGAAAATCCTGAAAGTTCAATCAGTTTTCCGAATACAGCTCCGAGCAGAAACACCGGGAAGTACAATTTCACGAAGCCGACCATTTTTTCCATGAACAGGCCGGTAAATGCAGGGCCAACAGCCCCCGGATCGGTGACAAGAACAGCGCCTAATGCCGCGATGGGGGCAAAAAGGATAACGCTGTATCCGCGATAGGCTGCCAGCATTAGCAGCCCAAGCGCGGCAAGGGCGATTAATACACTCATCGAGACTCCTCAATATCGTTGTTATAGTGGGTACAGCGAGAGAAGTTACGGTTTCAGGGCGAAGCGAAGCTGATGTTCCCGACGCTGCTGGATGTACTGCTTGCGGGATTCATCCCAGCGGTAAAATCCCTGACCGCTACGCACGCCGATGTCTCCACGCTCCACTTTTTCGGCAACTAACGACATCATGTCGCTGCCAGTCGCCAGTTCAGGGAGCAGATGGCGACAAATATCCTGTACCGTCGAAAGTCCGGTCATGTCGGCGGCCTCCAGCGGGCCGACCATGGCATAACGTCGCCCAAGCGAGGCGCGCATGACCTGATCCACCACTTCGGCACTGGCGATGCCGCTTTTTACGATATGCAGGGCTTCACGCAACAGTGCAAATTGCAGACGGTTGCCGACAAATCCTGGCGCAGCGCGATCCAGCAATACCGCTTCCAGTTGCAGTGACACAAGCAAGTGTTGCAGCCAGTGCAAATGCTTTTGCTCGGTAACGCTGCCGGGGACAATCTCCACCAGCGGAATCAAGTGCGGCGGATGCCAGAAATGGGCGATCAGCAGTCGTTGCGGGTAGCGCATCTTCGCTGCCAGATCATCTGGCGGCAGACCGCTGGTATTGCTGGCGACAATGGCCTCAGGAGAAATAAGCGTTTCAAGCTCGGCATATAATGCGTGTTTTAGTTCAAGCCGCTCCGGGATCGCCTCAATCAGTAGTTGCGAGTCGGCGATGTCAGCAAGTGAGGTCGTGCCGTGCAGACGTTTAAGCACATTCTCTTTTTCCGGAGCAGTAAACTGTTCGCCGCTATTCAGTTCATCAAGAATTCCGCCTGCAACTGCGGGGATTTCTGCAATCCTGCTCTGCTCGGTATCATACAGCCAGATATCATGACCAAAGCGGGCGAAATGAGTGGCAATCCCCACGCCCATCAATCCGGCGCCCAGTACCGCAAATTGTTCAGTTTGCATGGTGTTCTCCTGAGGTTCTTTCCAGCGTCAGCGCCACGCCCTGACCGCCACCGACGCACAGCGTCGCCAGCCCTTTTTGCGCATTACGTCGCGCCATTTCATAAATGAGAGTGACCAGAATGCGGCAACCGGAAGCGCCAATAGGATGCCCAAGTGCAATTGCGCCGCCGTTAACATTCACTTTGTCGCTATCCCAGTTCAGTTCGTCGCCAACGGCCAGCGCCTGCGCTGCGAAAGCTTCGTTGGCTTCTATAAGATCAATATCTTCCAGCGTCCATCCGCAACGCTTAAGACATTCGCGGGTAGCGGCGACCGGACCGATGCCCATAAAGGCAGGATCGACGCCAGAAACGGCATAACCGGCCACCCGAGCCAGCACAGGGAGGCCAAGTTCAGCAGCTTTGCTGGCGCGCATTAACATGACTGCGGCGGCACCATCATTGATGGAAGAGGCATTTCCTGCGGTGACGCTTCCCGCCCCCGGAAGAAAGGCCGGTTTCAGTTGCGCCAGTTTTTCCAGTTGCGTCCCGGAACGTGGTTGTTCGTCGGTATTTACCCAGCGTGGTGGTTTTTTACCTTGTGGTACGCTGACCGGAGTAATTTCGTCTGCAAAGCGCCCGGCTTCCATTGCGGCAGCGGCTTTTTGCTGAGAACGTAGTGCGAATGTGTCCTGGCGCTCGCGACTGATGGCATATTTTTGCGCCAGGTTTTCCGCAGTAATGCCCATGTGGTAATCATTGAAAGCGTCCCATAGTCCGTCATGAACCACGCTGTCTTTCATACTGGTATGTCCGAGGCGTAAACCGGCCCGCGCGCCATCAATAAAATAGGGCGCGTTGCTCATGCTTTCCTGGCCACCTGCGATAATTATCTGTGCATCACCGCAACGGATCGCCTGCACGGCCTGCTGTACGGCTTTAAGACCGGAACCACATACCAGGTTGATGGTCACAGCGGGTGTATCGTGGCTTAACCCAGCTTTGAGCGCCGATTGCCGTGCTGGGTTTTGTCCGCTTCCGGCGGTCAGGACCTGACCGAAAATCACTTCGTCGATCTGTTCTGCTGCAAGTGCGGTTTTCTCCAGCAACGAACGGATAGTGGCAGCGCCGAGATCAACCGCAGAGAGTGGGGCGAGAGCGCCATGAAAACTGCCAATCGGCGTGCGCGTAGCGGCAACAATAACAACGTCCTGCATGGTGGTTCCTCAGTTGAATTGCATTTCCGGGACATGTTCCGGCACAAACAACTTACCGGCGGTTTTGGCGACGATTTCCGCAACGCTGATTCCCGGCGCGCGCTCACGCAGAATGAAAGCGCCGTCAGCAATTTCCAGCAGAGCAAGGTCGGTTAAGACGCGTTTGATACAGCCGACGCCAGTCAACGGCAGGGTACAGTCGGGAAGCAGTTTGGATTCGCCGGATTTGGAGGCGTGGGTCATTACCACGATAATATTCCCGGCACCGGCAACCAGATCCATTGCACCGCCCATGCCTTTAACCATCTTGCCGGGGATCATCCATGAGGCAATGTTGCCATTCACATCCACTTCAAATGCGCCAAGCACAGTCAGATCCACATGACCGCCACGGATCATGGCGAATGATTGCGCCGAGTCGAAAATTGCCGCGCCTTTCCGTGCGGTAACGGTTTGTTTACCGGCGTTAATCATGTCGGCGTCCAGTTCCTCTTCGGTAGGAAATGCGCCCATTCCCAGCAAACCGTTTTCTGACTGCAACATCACATCCATCCCATCAGGAATGTAGTTTGCCACCAGGGTCGGGATACCAATGCCGAGATTGACGTAATAGCCATCGCGCAATTCGCGGGCGACACGCATCGCCATTTGTTCACGGGTTAACATGGTCAGGCTCCTTTGCGGCTAATGGTGCGTTGTTCAATGCGTTTTTCAAATTGCCCCTGAATGACGCGATTAACAAAAATCCCAGGGGTATGGATTGCGGCAGGATCAAGTTCACCTGGTGGCACTATTTCTTCCACTTCCACCACGGTGATTTTTCCGGCAGCCGCCATCAGTGGGTTGAAGTTTTGCGCGGTATGACGATAAATCACGTTGCCGTACCAGTCGGCTTTCCAGCCTTTGACAAGGGCAAAATCACCAGTGATAGCCTGTTCCATGATGTACGGGCGACCGTTGAATTCGCGGACTTCTTTCCCTTCGGCAACAGGAGTACCGTAACCGGTGGCAGTAAAAAACGCCGGGATGCCCGCGCCGCCTGCGCGCAGTTGTTCTGCCAGGGTTCCTTGTGGTGTGAGAATCGCCTCCAGTTCGCCGTTAAGCACCTGTTTTTCAAACAAAGCATTCTCTCCAACATAAGAAGCGACGACTTTACGGATCTGTCGGGTTTCCAGTAGTACTCCCAGCCCAAAGCCGTCTACGCCACAGTTATTGGAAACCACCGTTAATCCGGTTACTCCACGGTGGCGAACTTCAGCAATCAGATTCTCTGGGATGCCGCACAGGCCAAAACCTCCCGCCAGAATCGTCATCTCATTGGTAAGTCCTTCAAGCGCCTCGTGATACGTAGCGACCCGTTTATCCAGCCCAGCCATACAGTTGCCCTCCAGTTGTCCTTTCCAACATCATTAAGGGCAAAAAATGATTTGTTAATTTTAAATTTGTGACTCATTCATTTGTATTATTTATCAATTTAATGTTAATTAAATGTATTCAATGAGTTAATGGAATGCCAAATGAAAATGAGCATCAAACAGTTACGCGCGTTTTTAGCGGTAGCTCACACTCTGAACTTTGCTCATGCCAGTGAAAGGCTGAATATGTCGCAGCCTGCGCTAAGTCTTGCCATTAAAGGACTGGAAGATGCCTTAGGGGGCGCTTTACTGCTGCGCACTACGCGAAAAGTGACGTTAACCCAGGAGGGTGAAACGCTATTGTCGATGGCACGGCCTTTGCTGGCTGACTGGGATAACGCCGAGGAGGCCATGCGTCAGCGATTCACGCTCAGGCGAGGCAAAGTGTCAGTGGCAGCGATGCCGTCATTTGCGGCCAACGTTTTGCCTCCGGTGCTGAAAACCTTCCGCGATTGTTATTCAGGGATTAACGTCACCGTGCACGATGTGGTGAATGAGCAGGTGATCGAAATGGTGAGCGAAGGGCGCGTGGAGATGGGGATTGCCTTTGAACCTGACTATTGTGGCCATTTGCATTTTACCCCGCTGGGCGTGGATCGGTTTGTCGCCATTGTTCCAGCCGATTCCCGACTGGCAACTCGGCAGCGCGTAAGCTGGCGGGATTTACTGACGCTCGATTTTATCACCCTCCAGCGACCGTCAGCCGTCAGGTTGATGCTGGAAGAACAGTTGGCACAAAGTGGAACGCAACTGGAAGTGGCGCTGGAAAGCCATCAACTGGTTACGGTTGGGCGGCTGGTGGCAAACGGTTTGGGAGGAAGCGCTGTGCCTGCACTGTGCCGCAGGCAGATGAGCGAACTGGGCGCAGTGTGTCTGGAACTGGACAATCCGGTGATTGAACGACGGGTAGGCGTACTGCGTTCGTCACACCATAAACTTTCTACTGCGGCGCAAGCGTTGATGGAAACGTTAAAAAAAACCTATGACACATAACGTTTCCACGTTTCCGTCGGCCAGAACAGACATGCAATAGCCGGATTCCGCATCTCTACAGTGCCCGCCAGCACCTGATCTCACGTCCGTCCTCCCTTATTGCTAATGATTGCCGGACTTCACATCCGTGGGTTGCCAGAGGGCAGCGTTCGCGGAAAAAACAGCCCTGTGGCAGCGTGCGGTTTCCTGGTAGTTCTGTTTTACGCAATGCCCATTCTTCCTCCAGCGGCTTATCAATGGCGGGGAGGGAATCCAGCAATAATCGGGTGTACGGATGTGCCGGAGTAGAGAGCACCTGCTGAGCGTCGCCCAGTTCCACAATCTGCCCGAGATACATCACCGCCACCCGATCGCTCATATGACGAATCACTGAGACATTGTGTGAAATCAGCACATAGGTCAGCCCGCGATTTTCCTGTAGCGCTACCAGCAAATTGAGGATCTGCGCCTGCACGGAGATATCCAGCGCCGAGGTGGGTTCATCAAGCACCATCACTTCCGGTTGCGAAGAGAGTGCTCTGGCAATGGCGATGCGTTGTCGCTGCCCGCCGGAGAACGCATGAGGCAGGCGGTCGAGATACTCCGGTCGAATCCCCACCTGTACAGCCAGCTCCTCTGCCAGTGCCCGCCGCTGTAGCTCACTACCGCGGTTTGCAATCCATACCGGTTCCGTGATGATGCGCCACACCGGTAAGCGAGGATTGAGAGAAGAGAGCGGGTCCTGAAATACCATCTGCATTTTGCGCTGTGATCCTGAACGAGTGCACTGCCCGTGACTCGGTTGCAGCATACCCATCAGCAACTGCGCAAGGGTACTTTTGCCACAGCCGGATTCTCCGACGATCCCTAAGGTTTCACCACGGCGGATCTGCAAGTCTATGCCATTAATGGCATGAACAAACTCGGTCGTTCTGCCAAGCCAGTTTTTGCGGGCAGGGAAATCGATATGGACGTCGCGTAACGTTAATAACGTGTCAGACACTGATGACCTCCTGCTGCGGATACCAACAGGCGCAGCGGTGGTTGTTGTCACCACACGCTGTCAGCGCTGGGACGTTTTCACACTGTGCACCTGCCGCATAGCAACGATCGCGAAAAGCACAGCCGTCAGGCAAACGGGTGAGATTTGGCACCGTCCCTGAGATGGCGGGTAAGGGCTGACGCGGTATTCCATGTTCCGGTGCACCTTGCAGCAAACCAATGGCGTACGGATGCCGGGGAAGATGGATAACGTCTGCCGTCACGCCGCTTTCAATTACGCTTCCGGCATACATCACATAGACGCTATCGCACAGTTGCGACACCACGGCCATATCATGGCTAATGAACAGCACCGCAGTTCCGCTGGCGCGGGCTTTATGTTTAAGCAGGCGCAATACCTGCAACTGTACAGTGACGTCCAGCGCCGTGGTCGGTTCGTCGGCAATAATCAATTGCGGCTCGCAGGAGAATGCCAGCGCAATCATTACCCGCTGGCGCATACCACCTGAAAGTTCAAACGGATAGCGCGACATCACTTCTGCCGCATCCGGGATTTGCATCTCTTCCAGCAAAGCAATCGCTTTAGTTCTGGCTTCCCGACGACTTAATGGTTGATGATGGCGGATCACGTCTATCATCTGAAGACCTATTCGACGTGTCGGATTGAGGGCGGTCATCGGTTCCTGAAAAATCATCGCTACCCGAGAACCACGCCACCGACGAAGCTGTTTTTCCCCAGCGTTAAGAATATCTTCTCCCAGCAGTAAAATCTGGCCTTGATGCACGCGATAACTTCCTTTCGGTAGGAGGCGCATGATCAGCATTGCGGTGACTGATTTACCTGAGCCGGATTCTCCCACCAGACCGACAATCTCCCCGCGGTTGATTTGCAATGACACATTGTTGAGCGCGTGAACATCGCCGTTAAAACCGGGGAAACTCAAATGCAGTTGTTGAATATCCAGAACGGGTTGGGTCATGACTGCTTTCCTCCTGCTTTCGGGTCAAGCAGATCGCGAATACCATCGCCAAAGAGATTAAACCCGACGGCAGTAATCAAAATCGCTGCCCCCGGAAATGCACAATACCACCACTGATCGAGTACATAGTTGCGACCATTCGCCACCATCGCGCCCCATTCAGCACTCGGTTGTTGAGCACCCAGACCAATAAATCCCAACGTGGCGGCCATTAAAATCGCGCTACCAATATCCAGCGATGCCTGCACAATCAGCGGCGGCAGGGAGTTACGTAAAATATGCCAGTTGATCAGATGCCAGCGTGACGCGCCAAAGGTTTTCGCCGCCTGAACGTAAGTGTACTGGCGGACAACTAATGTTTGTCCCCGCGCCAGGCGTACATAAAACGGGATACGCACAATAGCAATCGCCAGCATGGCGTTAAACAAACTCGGCCCGAGAGCGGCAGCCAGCGCCATCGTCAGTACCAGCGAAGGAATCGACAGCATAATGTCCATAATGCGCATGATGATGGCGTCTGCGCGCCCGCCCAGCACGCCAGAAAGACAGCCGAGCAGCGAACCAATAATGCCAGCAATAGCGACCACCACTAATCCGGCGAGAACAGATTGCTGGCTACCGACCAGTACGCGGCTAAACAGATCGCGTCCCACTTCATCGGTGCCAAACCAGTGCGCCGCAGAAGGCGGCAAAAGGCGGGTAGTTAAATCAATGGCGTTGGGATCATGCGTCGCCAGCCATGGTGATAAAACCATCATCAGTAACACTAATACAATGATGACTGCGCCGGTCACGGTAAGCGGACTGCCTTTCAGCATCCATAACAGTTTTGCAAGGTTAAATCTCGTTCGTTTTTGCGGACGTAATACGGGTGTTTCCTCGCTTAGCATCATTCATCACCTCCGCGTCCGATACGCGGATCAATCCACAAATAGAGCAAATCCACCACCAGGTTCACCAGCACATAAGCAAACGAAACCACGACCGCAAAGCCCATCACAGCCGGGAAGTCGAGCGCCTGTATTGATGTCACTACCCAGGCGCCCATTCCGGGCCAGGCAAAAACGGTTTCGGTGAGCACGGCGCCATACAGCAAATCACCCAGCGCCAGCCCCAAAACGGTAATCGAGGGGATCAACGCATTGGGTAGCGCATAACATAAAACGATATACCAGCCGGGCAAGCCGCTGGCCCGGGCGGTACGAATGTAGTCTTCACTCAATTGTTCCAGCATCGCCGAGCGAATTTGTCGGGCGACAATTCCCAGGTGAACGAACGCCAGGGTTAACGCCGGTAAGATGAGATGTTGCAGCGCATTGAAGAAGACTTCACCGTTTCCTTCAAGCAGCGCATCGAGCAGATAAAAGCCGGTTACATGTGTTGGCGGATCCAGCCAGTCATCAAGCCTTCCGCCACCTGGAAGAATTTGCAGATGACCATAAAACAGCACAATGACGCCCAGCCCAAGCCAGAACGCAGGTGTGGAGATTCCGGTAATTGCCATTAGTCGCACCAGATGATCCAACCAGCGATTTCGCCAGACGGCAGAGAGTATGCCCAGCGGGATGCCAATCAGGAGTGCCAGCAGCAGGGCGCAAACTGCCAGTTCCAGCGTCGCCGGGAAAAATATGCGCAACTCTTCAAGCACCGGACGCCCGGTACGAATGGATGTTCCCAGGTCACCATGAAACAGATCGCTGACGTAGCGGTAAAACTGCACGTATAGCGGCTGGTCGAGCCCCAGTTGTTGGCGAATATTTTCCACGATAGCATCGCTGGCCCGGTCGCCTGCCAGCAACCGCGCCGGATCGCCGGGGATCAGGTGCGAGATAATAAACGTAATCACGCAGACGCCCGCCACCACGAGCACCAGCCCCCAGCAGCGTTGGCGTAAAATACTCCAGAAGGTCACGTTATTTACTCATGGTATTGATATTGAAGACCTGTTCCAGCATGGGATTAAACACGAAGCCTTTCACTTCTTTGTTCATCGCCAGTTGGTAGTTTTTCTGGAACAGATACACATAAGCAGCGTCATCAATGACGATTTTCTGTGCCTGCTGGTAGTCCCGGGTACGCTGCATCTGGTCGGTGGTCGCGAGTGCATTGCGCAGTAACTTATCGACCTCGCTGTTTTCATAGAACGAGCGGTTACCCGGCAGACCTTTTTTGTCTGACTCAAACCAGTAATTCATAAACATATACGGGTCGGCAAAATCCGGACTCCAGTTGCCAATCGCAATGTCGTAATCACCTTTACCCACTCTGTCGCGCATGGTGGCGTTTGCCAGTTTTTCCAGCTTCACATTGATGCCCAGCTTGTTGAGACTGGATTGTGTCGCCAGGGCGATCGGTTCCCAGTTCGGGTCGTTATCGGAATAGAGAAACGTCAGGCTGGTGGGTTTGCTCGCTACTTTATCCCATTCGGCTTTGGCTTTCGTTTCGTCATGGCTATATTGCATTGCCGTCGCATCGTATCCCCACATGCCTTCGGGAATCGGGCCGCGCATTTGTTTCCCGTTACCACTAAGAATGCCGTTAACCATGCCCTGATAATCGGTAGACCAGGAAATGGCCCGACGCAGATCCGCCTGGTTAAGTGGCGCTTTGCTGTTATTCAGATACAGATAGGTGACGCGCAGTGACGGATATTCCGCCACGTTGACTTTATTTTCCTGCTTCAGTGCGTTGAGTTGATCCACGGGCAGCGCATCGGCGATGTCAATATCGCCACGGGAGAGCTGCAGGCGACGGGAGGCACTTTCACCAATAATTTTTACCGATACCCGTTTGAAGTTCGGTTTATTGCCGGAGTAATGCGGATTTGGCACCAGAACTAATTGCTGACCTTTTTGCCAGCTTTTCAGCATAAACGGTCCGGAACCGGCGGTGTTTTGCGCGAGGAAACCGCGGGCATCATCCGCAGCGTGTTCCTTTAAGACCGCCGGATTGATAATGGATGCACCGTCATTCGCCAGGGTGTACAGGAACGGTGCGAATGGTTGGCTAAGGGTAAACTTCACCGTATGTTCGTCAGGAGCGTCAATTTTTAAATCTTTGGGAAATGCTTCCGCTGGCCCCTGGCCGATTTTCAGCAACCGCTCAAAAGAGAGTTTTACAGCTTCGGCAGTGACCGGCGTGCCATCGGCAAATTTAGCGTTGTCCTTCAGGGTGAACGTCCACTCTTTTTGATTATCAGACGCTTTCCAGCTACTTGCCAGATCGCCTTCAACGTCGGTTGAGCCTTTATCACCGTCCGTTTTGTACTGTATCAGTCGCTGATAAGATGGGTAGGTTACGGTCCAGTCGTTATTATCAATCGTCACCGCCGGGTCGAGGGTTTGTGGGTCGGCGGCCTTACCAATCACCAGCATATCTTTTGGTACGGCGGCGTGAGCAACCGGCAGTGTGGCGGCAAGGACGATTGCGATCAGTGTAGGGCGAAATGATATCGATCTTTTCATGACAGTTTCCTGATTAACTAGCGTGCTGTGTAGTAGGAGATGCAAAACAGGCGAACTGGTCAGCGAGCAGCGGGTAACTTGCAGCCTGCGGTAATTCGAAGTGCCACCATTCGCTGGAGATACCAATAAAGCCACCGCCAGTCATAATCGCATTCAGCAACAGGCGATTACGCTGGGCTGCGGGCGGTACGGAAGGGTGCCAGGCATGGGAGCGCTCGTGCATTTCATCGAATCCGGCCCCCATATCCAGAATGAAACCATGCTCATCACGAAGCGTCAGGTCAATTGCCGTGCCACGGCTGTGATTGGAGCCTACGGCCACATCAACGACATATTGCGGGTCAGGGCAGGCTTGCCACAACATTGCCTGTGCTTGTTGTGGGCGATACGCGTCGTAAATCACCAGTTGTAAGCCTGACAGTTGGGCGATACTGATGCTTTTCGCCAGCGCGGTAATCGCATCCTTGTGTAACAGGCAACGCGCTTGCTGATAAATCGGCTTGCCTGTGATGTTATCGCTACAGGCGTATTTCAAATCGATCTCCAGCTCAGGGAAGATAACGGCTAAATCAACCAGCTCGGTGGTATCCGACATAAACGGTTCCTGTATAAGACAAAAATTGCTGCGCTTTCCGCTTATGCAGATCTCATGCCATGCCGGGATAAGCGCCATAATGCTGGCTTAAAGTTACATTTTTAACTTTTGATCAACATTTGTGCAGCGTAGTGCAGTTTTGGTGCAAGAGGGGGACTTAAAGGAGGAATCTCCAGGAATCGTAGCGGAAATCACAGTATTTAAGTGACAGCGTCACGTCAAATTAAACCCCGCGAGTGCGGGCGAGAGAAAATTGTCAGATTTTCAGCGGTAACACGCTGCTCATCCAGCCTGGAATTTCTTCGGCGGGCAGGGGGCGGGAAAAGAAATATCCCTGAATAACGCGACAGTGGATCTTGCGTAGCATCTCAAATTGTTCTTTGGTTTCGACGCCTTCCGCCACGACGGTTAAATTGAGGCTTTGCCCAATGCTGGTAATGGCTTCAAGTAAGGCTCGGATGCGTTTTTCGGTCAAACAACGATCGACAAAGCTTTTGTCAATTTTGATTTCCGTTACCGGAAGACTGACTAAACGGGATAAACCAGAAAAGCCAGTGCCGAAATCATCGACAGATAAACCTACGCCCATATCACGCAGGATCTGAATGCGCTTAAAGATTTCGGTATCGTGTTCCATCATCATGCTTTCCGTGATTTCCACCGTCAGCTGGTGGCCGTCAATACCCCAGGCTTGCATTGCATCAGACACCTGATTGGGTAGCTGATTGCTGCGAAAGTGCAGCGCAGACAAGTTAACGGAAAGCGCCGGGATATGAATATTCTGGCTACGCCATTCTGCTAGCTGGCGGCAGGCTTCAGCAATAACCCAGCGACCAATGTTTTCGATTTCGCCAATCTCTTCAGCAAGTGGGATAAATCGTGAAGGAGGAACATGACCATGCTGTGGGTCATACCAGCGAGCGAGGGCTTCGATACCATACAGCTCACCGGTTTCCGCAAAGATCTGCGGCTGATAAACCAGTTTTAGTTTGTTGTTGCTGATAGCTTCCTTCAGCGCCGCACCAAGAATCAGACGCTCTTTCACCATTTCGTTCATTACCGGGCTAAAGAATTGCCAGCCGTTACCGCCGTTTTTGCGAATAAAATCCATCGCATTGTGGGCGGTCGAAAGCAGGTAGTCCCGGTTTTTACCAACGTCGTAACTGATACCAATGCTTAAGGTTAGCGGGAATGGTTTATCGTCAATCATGACCGGTTTATTCACGACGTTGCGAAGTTCATCAGCTATTTGGGTAATGTTACTGACGTCGTTTTCCGGACTGATGAGGACAAACTGTGTACCTTCAATACGACAGAGATACTGGTCAGGTTTGATCTTTTCGCGAAATCGATTGACCACTTCCAGCAATGCCTGATCTGCCCACGCATAGCCAAGGCTGTCGATGACATCCTGAATATGGTCAATGCCAATAAGATACACCACCGGAGAGACGGCATTTTCTACCAGGTCATCGAGATAATTGTGTAGGTTATTGCGGTTTGGCAAACCGGTCATCGGATCAAACTGAATGAGCTGCTCAATATGCTGGCGACTTTTTTCCTGTTCCAGCGCCAGGGCGGCCATATGCTGGCTGATATCCGCCACTCGTTCGATAAACGCGCTGGTTACCGCCCCGGACGCTGTTTTGATTTTCAGAATCCCGGCAGGTGCGCCATCGCGCTGGCGAATGGTGACTGACCAGCTTTGCGCATTCTTTACTTCCGTCCCATGAGAGGACGACGCCCAATGCACCGGCATACCATTACGCAATGCATACAACGACACATGGGATTCATGAAGAATGGATTCAATATTCCGGCAGATGATTTCGCCCATTTCATGAAATGGCGGGCTGCTACACATCGCGGCGAGAATATTGCCTTCAAGCTCACGAATTTGTCGTTCTTCGGTGATATCGGAGAAGGTCATCACCAGGTTTTGCAGATTAGCCAGCACATCATAAACTGGGCTAATAGAAGCTTTAATCCAGATTTTTTCCCCCATGCGCGTTAACAACAGAAATTCATCCTGATCACGCGCTGTTTTCCATAGCAGTTGCTGTAAGCGAATACGATTATCTGCCGGATATTCAGGGATGTTAAGCAAAGTATCGGGCTGCATACCGCTGGCTTCGCTGATGCAGTAACCAAACATTTCAGTAAACGCGCGATTGCACTGCACGATATGGCGTTCCGGGTCCAGCACAATGACCGGGCGGTCGAGATGGTCAACGGCAATAATTAACTGCCGGGTCTGTTCTTTCTGTGCCATTTCTACGCTGGCATCACGTACCAGCGCCAGGTAATAAATTTTCCCTTCGGCAGTGACTTTGGATAGCGCGAAACGGGTCCAGATTTTACTGCCATCTTTTTTCTCCAGCTGCAATTCCCGGCTCATACCTTCGACCCGCGCTTTACCGCCTTCGCGGTTATGGCGAATATATTCTGGATGCGCAGGGCGCAAATTATGGGGAATCAGCATATCAATGTTATTGCCTATCACCTCTTCGCGTTTATACCCCCAGAGCTTCTCCGCCGCAGGATTAAAAAACATTACTTCGTCATTTTCGTTAATTAACACCGCGCCCATCATATTTTGCTCAAGGGCGGGAAAAAAAATGCCGTCGGCGGCATTTTCTGCATCGGTTAGCTTCATGATTACCTCTGCATCCGGGAGCATCTAAAGACTGGCTTTCCAGAGTTCAACACGGTTTCTACCTCGTCTTTTCGCGATATACAGAGCTTCATCGGCTATTTGAATTAAGCGTTCATAATCAGGATGCCCATTAAACATGGCAGCGCCAATGGACAAAGAAAGGGTTATGTCTTCGCCATTTGCGGCTTTCAGTTTGGTTTTTTCCACCCGGCTGCGGATCCGCTCTGCGGTACGCAAAGTGTCATTTTCTGAAGCTTCAGTCAGCACTATGATAAATTCATCGCCACCGTAGCGAAAAACATAGTCACTGCTACGTACGTTGTCGTAAAACGCCTGTGAGACCTTACGTAAAATCTCATCGCCTGTGTTATGTCCCCATGTATCGTTGATCTCTTTGAATTTATCTACATCGATGATCAGAACAGACAATGGTGTACCGGCCCGATTGGCATGGGCAATTTCACGTTTGAAGATAGTCGGCAAGAAACGGCGGTTAAGTAATTTCGTCAGTACATCCATACCCACTTCATGACGCGAGACTTCTTCAAAGAGTTCACGCAGTAAGGTGATAATTTGCGATACGGTATTTCGTATCTGTAATAAAAACTTCACGCGCAGACTTTTGTTACTCAAATTTTTGGCATTGAGCATTGTCTGATGAAAAACCCCGTCGAAATCCTGAATAAGGCGAGAGATATGACCAACTTCAGCAATGCCACTAAAATAATGGCGACCTTTATGGTTAAACCACAGGCCAAAATCAGCCTGACTTAACGGTAAGCTGCTGCCTAAATCAGAATCCAACAAGACTTTATAAATAATATCTATTTCCCATGAAAGTAATGAGGCTATTTGTCGTTCTTTTTCTTCTTCGGCGTTTTCCAGTAATGAGAAGATACGATAGTTCTCGTCTTCTTTAGCCGCGCTACTGTCGCTAAAGGTAAATGCTCTGGTCATCACTTCCATAGCTATGTCGATACTGTTAATCGAAAAGTGATAAACCTGAAGTTTTTCAGAAGGTGAATAATCAGAGGAAAATATTACCGGGTAGAGGATTTTTTTCAGCACGCGAAAACCCATCTCGACAATTTCTACCGGAATGCCAATACGAGCATGGACTTCGGCTACGGTATGTTGGATTTGTATAAGTCTTTCAACATCGTCCGTTTGCGCAGAGAGCACATTGATAATCCACGTTTCCATCGCACTTTTAAGTTGCCTTTCGACCTGTTCGTTACTCAAAAACTCTTCGGCATGCGGGTCAGTGCGTACAATTCGATAAAACTCAACACTTAAGTAATGAGCATGCGTTACGGCAATTTCTGCCGCTTTGTTACGAATGAGGGGGTCGACCTGGGCAACTAATCCGGTCCACTCATCTTTCATTCTTTTAAAATACATCTCCATAATTCATACCCTTATACGGCTGGAAAGGCAGACGGAATTGAAAAACGAAACGCAACTCGTTTGGACAGGGTTATGGCACCATATTCTCCTGAAATATGAAGATATACT
This sequence comes from Escherichia sp. E4385, assembly GCF_963883145.1. Classification (NCBI taxonomy): domain Bacteria; kingdom Pseudomonadati; phylum Pseudomonadota; class Gammaproteobacteria; order Enterobacterales; family Enterobacteriaceae; genus Escherichia; species Escherichia sp. E4385. Next base: position 4,691 of record NZ_CAWOOJ010000021.1, on the reverse strand, counting down.
GAAACGAAATAAGTGACTTATGACAGTTTTAATCTACGCTACTGGTCTTCTGAAGAGTATAGCCTATCGTAATTATTTTTCGGTGATGGTTAATATCGTATGGTTTTTCATATTCATACGTTTTTATCAGGGGAATTATAACAATTCGACTTAAGTTGATTTGATTATAAGTTGAGAGTGTTTTGTTGATGACAAGCCGGTGTTTAAAGCACCGGCAGTGTCACAAAGTAAGAAAGGGCGTTTAGCTTCCCCAGCGGCTTTGCAGATAGCTAACTGCCTGTTGAGTTTGCGGCTTGTTCAGATAGTCTTCGCGGAACAAAATCGTGCCGCTAATTTCTGGCACGGCGTCGTTAAGATCGAGCTGCTTTTTCAGTTCTGGCACGCCGCCGTTAACCATCCAGTCTGGCTCTATCTTTGAAGGTTCGCCGACTTTATAGAAGGCGATACCAATATAAAGACGGGTTTTGGTTGGTTTGACGACATCTGCCCACCATTTTGCCAGCACGTCATAACGTGCTGCGCTACGCGAGAACGGCCAGTAAATTTGCGGGGCTATATAATCCAGTAAGCCTTGTTCGACCCAACGACGAGTGTCTGCGTAGGATTCATCATAAGCTGCGGCCCCGCGCGTATCAGAACCGAGCGGATCGTGTGAGCGATTGCGCCAGACGCCCGCAGGGCTTACACCAAATTCGACTTCCGGCTTAATGCTTTTAATGGTGTGCGACACCTTAGCAATTAACTGCTGGGTATTGTTGCGCCGCCAGTCAGCTTTTGACGCAAATGCACCACCGTATTTGCGGTATGTCTCGTTATCGTTAAGCCGTGAATCCGGCGATTCAGTATAAAAATAGTCGTCAAACTGCACGCCATCTACCGGATAACGAGAAACCACTTCAGCAACTATCGATGTGATCCAGTCCTGAACTTCAGGGATCCCTGGGTCGAGAACAAAACGGTCACCTGACGTCCTGATCCAGTCGCGATGTTGAACATAGACACTGGCCGGTTGTTGAGACAGGGTGCTATTCAGTTCCCTGATAGTTCCGGGCTTCGTATTAACCGACACGCGGTAGGGATTAAACCAGGCATGTACTTTCATCCCACGCTTATGGGCTTCGTCGAGAATAAATTGCAGCGGATCGTAACCAGGATATTCACCAATTTTGCCGGTCATTAGATCGGACCATGGCAAAATCTTCGACGGCCAAAGGGCTGTGCCGTCGGGCTTCACCTGGAAAAAGACCGTGTTAATTCCCAGTCGTTGCAAGTTTTCCAGTTTGTCGATCATCGCCTGCTGTTGCACGCGAACCCGGCTGGTGGGGTTGCTGATGTTAACCGAGGAGACGGGAGGCCAGTCGAGGCGGGACACCGTGGCCAACCAGATACCGCGCATAGGTTGCGACGATTGTTGTGTGGTCGCTGGTGGTTTTGAGCCTGCTGGTGGTGTCGTCATTGAATCTGGAGGCGTGCTTTTACAACTACACAGTAAAAGAGCCAGTGCAACCAGTGCCGCTGGCCTTTTAATCGCGGATTTCACAGTTCGGGAGCAGATATCCATATATGCTTATTTCCGGTAAACAGATGTGCGCTTATTCTCGTACTTATCTGGGGCAAGTCAATACGGCAATAAGTACGCAAAAGGGAGCGATTAATTTTCGCTCCCTTGTGTTATTACCACTCAGACACGGTTAGTGTTTCTTATCGTTCATCACAATATAGTGCGGTGAACGAGCACGTGGATGCAGGAAGAAGTGACCTTTCGGCGCGTTCTGGCTGTTAATTGGCTCCAGTGTAACACCTGTATTCGCTTTGCCTTTACGGTCATGAATGGCATAGAGAATAAAGGGCAGGGCAAGAACCACCAGGAAACTAACGACCAGTAATTCGACATACATATCGGTAGAGTCACCCTGGATGTTATCCGGCGGCAGGAAGGAAACAATAAACGCCATAATTGAAGTCAGCAGACCGACAATAGCCACGACCAGTTTCACCCCTTTACCACCAGGGATATTAAATGTGCGTTTTAAGTCAGGATGTTTAAGAACCAACACAATGTAGCCAATAAACAACATGAAATAAGCACACAGATAAATCACCACCGTCAGCGCCAGTGCGATCAGGAAGGACATGTTGTTACCACCACCGGTGTTGGTGAGGATGATCAACGCGATAGAGGTAATCACCAGCTGGGAAATTACCAGAGTTACCGGCACACCATTTTTGTTCATTTTAGCGAACGCGGCGGGCAGTAGATTTTTCTGCGCGGTGACATACATCCCACGAGAAGGGCCAACAATCCATGAGGCGATTTCCGCCAGAACACCCAGCAGCAGCAGGGCAGAGATAACGCGAACCGTCCACTCAATTTCCGGTGCCACATGAGACATCAGCACGGTGAATGTTTGCATTACACCTGCGGAGAGGTTGATTTCATTACCCGGAATCACCATCGCAATGGACAAACCGCCTACTGAACTTAAGCAAATCGCTGCCACCATCAGTAGTAACATTGCCAGTGGATAGTCGCGCCCGGGGTTGCTCATTTCATTGACGTGGGTCGCGGAAGCTTCTACCCCCATATAACTCAAAATGAAGGCGACAAACACAACCAAAGTGCCAACTTTCGAGAAATCAGGGAAGAATGTTTTGGCATCCATTTCGATAGCAACCGGTGCTCCGGAGTGCAGATAAATCGCTGCTAATGCAATCAAAATAAATGCAGGCAGTAGAATACCCGCGAAGAAACCCACTTTCGCAATTCGCGCAGTATATTTAGTACCGCCAAACTGAGTTAATGCCAGCGCCCAAAGAATAATCAGCGCCGCGATAGTTTTCGTTACCGGCTCTTCATTCAGTGCTGGCCATTTCAGAATGTAGGACAGCGCCCCTAACACGAAATAGAGCATTGGAATAAAGCCAATAGCGATTTGCAGATAGCCAAATGAGATTGCAGCGAATCCCCATTTCGGCCCCAAGGTATTTGATACCCAGGCGAACACGCCACCTTCTTCCCAGCCGTCCACGGTAGCCATTTCCGCAGCACAAAGACCAACGGGAATAAACCATAAAATCCCGCCTAAGAGCAGGAAGAAGACCAATGAAAAGCCAGATGTTGCGAAGGTAGGGTATTCATAAACAGCCATTACCATCGACGCCGTGATGGCGAAGAACCCGAGTAATGTTAGCTGCTTAGCTTTACCTGTCTGTACTGATGTAGCCATATTATCCCCCTAAAACGGTTGTCCTGTGGAACCGCACCTGTTTTGCTCTGAAGTGCTTTCAGAACAATTTTTTCCGTTGCTAATGCCAGTGAACAGACTTCGGAAATTGTCCCGAAACGGGTTCGTTTCGGGACACCGTTACCGCTTAAACGTTATCAGGTATGTTTAAAGCTGTTCTGCTGGGCAATACCCTGCAGTTTCGGGTGATCGCTGAGGTATTTCAGGGAGGCTTTGTAGTCTTCCAGTAACAGTTCAGCGAAGTCCATTTCGAAGCCACGGCGGCACATAATGCGCATTACCACGATGTCGGTGGCTTCACCACCGAGGGTAAATGCCGGAACCTGCCAGCCGCGCAGGCGCAGACGTTCAGAGAGGTCATACAGGGTATATCCTGGATTTTCCCCGTCTTTCAGTTTGAAGCACACCGCCGGGATACCTTCATCCGGGCGACCCGTACAGATGAACTCATACGGCCCCAGTTTGGCGATTTCATCCGCCAGATAAGCAGCAACCTGGTAAGAGGCGTTCTGTACTTTGGTATAGCCTTCACGACCGAGGCGCAGGAATTCATAGTACTGGGCAATCACCTGACCTGCCGGACGGGAGAAGTTGATGGCGAAAGTACCAATCTGACCGCCGAGATAGTCAACGTTGAATACCAGTTCTTTCGGCAGCGCTTCTTCATCACGCCAGATAACCCAGCCGCAGCCCAGCGGAGCCAGACCGAATTTATGGCCTGAAGCACTGATCGATTTCACGCGCGGCAGGCGGAAGTCCCAGACGATATCTGGCGCCACGAACGGCGCAAGGAAACCACCGCTGGCGGCGTCGATGTGCATGTCGATGTCGATACCGGTGTCGGCCTGGAATTTATCCAGTGCATCGTGCAGCGGTTGCGGGAACTCATAGTTACCGGTATAGGTCACGCCGAAAGTCGGCACCACGCCGATGGTGTTTTCGTCGCAGGCCTCAATCATGCGTTTCGGATCCATGAATAGCTGGCCGGGACGCATAGGGATCTCACGCAGCTCGACATCCCAGTAGCGGGCAAATTTATGCCAGCAGATTTGCACCGGGCCGCAGACCAGGTTTGGTTTATTGGTCGGCTTACCTGCGGCTTCCATACGCTTGCGCCAACGCCATTTCATCGCCATCCCGCCGAGCATACAGGCCTCGGAAGAACCAATGGTGTTGGTGCCAACGGCCTGGCCGTTTTTCGGTGCAGGCGCGTGCCACAGGTCAGCAACCATATTTACACAGCGCAGGTCGATGGCTGCGGATTGCGGATATTCTTCTTTGTCGATCCAGTTTTTATTGATCGACAGGTCCATCAATTTATGGACATTTTCGTCGTCCCAGGTCTGGCAAAAAGTTGCCAGATTCTGACGAGCGTTACCGTCGAGAAATAATTCATCATTGATAATTTGAAATGCGACATCATCACGCATTTCATGCAGCGGAAAA
>NZ_CAWOOJ010000020.1:0-98451 GCF_963883145.1 Escherichia sp. E4385 | reverse complement strand
AGTCCCGTCCGTTCCGCCACCCTAATTAGGGGCGTAGTTCAATTGGTAGAGCACCGGTCTCCAAAACCGGGTGTTGGGAGTTCGAGTCTCTCCGCCCCTGCCAGAAATCATCCTTAGCGAAAGCTAAGGATTTTTTTTATCTAAAACAACCCTCTCCGAAGTAAATCCTTCCACCGGCGTCCTTGCCAGCCATTCAGATTAATACACTTCATCTAGTACGTTAATTTTCAATAGATCTCGAATCAGCGCGTGTTTGTCGCTATTTTGCAGCCATATGGCATAGAGCGGCCGTGAAAGTGTTGTACTGTCGACAACAGTATGCAAACCGCCTTTTTTGCGCGCCCAACTTACCGGTAGCCAGGTGCAGCCATTAAGCATTTCAATCTGTTGTTGTGCCAGTTCAGCAGAACTGGTTGTCAGGATTGGAACTTCATCAGCACCGATCAAACCTGTCTCATGCTGTTGAAAATCCGGCCCCCATTCCAGACGCAGATAGTTAAGATCACCCTTTAACTTAGAGGGGGCGCTGGCATAGAGCGCTAAAGTGAAATGTCCCAACAACTGGCTACTAAATTCGTCCATTTTGGGCGCTTCAGTGGTAATAAGAAGATCAAGTTGACGTTCATGTAGCTGTTTTACCAGAGACTGTCGTTGAGCAATCCGCGCTTCAAATTGCAAGCCTGTGTGGGCATCCTGATTCTGATACAAGCGCCCCAGCCACTGATTAAGCATACACTCCCACAGCGAGGCGCTGGCACCGATAGAAAACTCATTATGTCGTGAGGTATGCGCCACCTCCTTGCGGGCGGCCTGCCAGGTGCTCATGAGCGTTTCTGCATAAGGCAGAAGCTTTTCTCCGGCAGCGGTTAAACGGATATTGTTTCTATGGCGGGTGAAAAGATTCACACCCAGTTGATTTTCCAGTTGTCTGATTCGAAAGCTCACGGCTGATTGGGTTAGATAGAGCGATTCAGCCGCTCGACCAAAGTGACGCGTTCGGCTAACTTCCAGGAAAGTTTTTAACAATTCCGTATCCACAGTGCTCTCCGCAAAATTATTTGTCGTTATGATTTAAATGTTTTGTTTTACACTCTGTCAAGCGTAACTAATACTCCGCGCCATAACTAGCTCGGTCAAAGAATTAGGAGCGTGCAGGATGGCGGAAAGCTTTACGACGACTAATCGATATTTCGACAATAAACATTATCCACGTGGATTCTCTCGTCATGGTGATTTCACCATCAAAGAGGCACAACTGCTTGAGCGTCATGGTTATGCCTTCAATGAGCTGGATCTCGGCAAGCGCGAGCCGGTTACCGAGGAAGAGAAACTCTTCGTAGCAGTATGCCGTGGCGAACGTGAGCCAGTGACAGAAGCAGAACGCGTGTGGTCCAAGTATATGACGCGTATTAAACGTCCAAAACGTTTTCATACCCTTTCCGGCGGTAAACCGCAGGTCGAAGGTGCTGAAGACTACACCGATTCCGACGATTAATAAAAAGGGCGAAATGCCCTTTTTTTATGTCAGCAGTTTTTGCAAATGGATGAGCAAGCGGTCAATCGCACGATAGCTAACCGCCTCCTGCAAATGCTGGCGTGTGATGATGTCAGACTGATCAATATCAGCAATGGTTCGTGCTACTTTCAGTAATCGCTGCCAGGCACGAATCGATAACCCCAAATGGATCAGCGTTTCTTCCAGCCACTGCGCATCTGCGCTCTCAAGCTTGCAGAATTGCCGTATTTCCGGGCTATCCAGCCAGGCATTCAGTTTATTCTGCCGCTTAAATTGGCGCTCTCTGGCGGCCATTACACGTTGTTTAACGGTGGCGCTGCTTTCTCCTGGCACTACCGCTTTACTCAAAATGCCGGGGGGCGGTAATGGGATCTCCAGTGAAAGGTCAAAGCGGTCAAGAAAGGGACCAGAGAGTCGGTTGAGATAACGTAATGTTTGTTCTGGTGTGCAGCGGTTATGGTTTCCCTGATAATGTCCGGTAGGGCTGGGGTTCATCGCCGCAACAAGCTGGAAACGGGCTGGATAGGTTATTTTTGCTCGCGTGCGTGAAAGATGGATCTGCCCGGATTCAATCGGCTCTCGCAAGGCATCCAGTGTACGCCGTTCAAATTCAGGTAGCTCATCAAGAAAAAGCACGCCGTTATGCGCCAGCGAAATTTCACCTGGCCCTGGAATTGCACCACCGCCCACCATCGCAGTTAACGACGCACTGTGATGCGGTGAGCGGAACGGGCGCTGCCGCCATTGTTTTTGCACTGACTCGGCATTCACCAGGCTTAATATTGCGGCACTCTCCAGAGCTTCTTCATTACTTAAATCTGGCAATAAGCCATTAATACGGCTGGCGAGCATTGTTTTACCTGTTCCTGGTGGTCCAATCAGTAAAAGGTTGTGGCCCCCTGCGGCGGTAATTTCCAGCCCTCGCTTTCCTTGCTCCTGACCGACAACATCACTGAGATCATGTTGTAATATCCGGGATACAACATCAGTTGGTGACGGGCGTTCGAGAGCATGCTTACCTTCGAGAAACGCACAGACAGCCTGCAGATGATCGGCTATCAGGCATCCTTCACCGTTAATTAGCCCCACTTCATCTTCGTTATCTTTCGCGACGATAATTTTTCTGCCTGACTTAATGGCTTCAGTTGCACTGGAGATTGCGCCAGGAACGCCGCGCAGAGCGCCTGTAAGCGCCAGTTCCCCGACTAATTCATATTCATGCAACTTATTGGCTGTAAGCTGTTCAGAAGCTGCCAGCAAAGCAATAGCGATAGGTAAATCATATCGCCCTCCTTCTTTCGGCAGGTCGGCTGGTGCAAGGTTAATGGTGATTTTTTTCGCCGGATATTCATATCCACTATTGATAATGGCGCTGCGCACGCGATCGCGTGCTTCTTTTACCGTTGTTTCTGGTAAGCCCACCATCGTTAATCCTGGTAGACCTTTACTGATATGAACCTCAACAGTGATCGGGGGTGCGTTTACTCCCAGAGCTGCACGAGTATGAACAATTGACAGTGACATAAGCCCTCCTTGAGCCACTATTATGTGCATAAGAGATCGCTGCTGTAGTCTGCCAGATTGCGTTAATTAGCGGCTGATTCCCGTTTATTTATGCAACGTGAACTGAGTTGTATGAGTGATGGAATGACTCTCGCAAAATTGAGAAGTAAAAAACTTAGCCTCTGGGCGAGGGTAAGAAATATACGGGAATTGAATTTTTTTCACTCACCTTTTTTTATATAAAAAACAATGGTTTTTATCGAAATGATTGGGAATCCAACAAAATATGATTAAAAAATATCTTGTGCTATTCGCAAAATCTATGGTAACTCTTTAGGCATTCCTTCGAACAAGATGCAAGAAAAGACAAAATGACAGCCCTTCTACGAGTGATTAGCCTGGTCGTGATTAGCGTGGTGGTGATTATTATCCCACCGTGCGGGGCTGCACTTGGACGAGGAAAGGCTTAAAGATCAAGCCTTAACGAACTAAGACCCCCGCACCGAAAGGTCCGGGGGTTTTTTTTGACCTTAAAAACATAACCGAGGAGCAGACAATGAATAACAGTACAAAATTCTGTTTCTCAAGATTCAGGACGGGGAACTAACTATGAATGGCGCACAGTGGGTGGTACATGCGTTGCGGGCACAGGGTGTGAACACCGTTTTCGGTTATCCGGGTGGCGCAATTATGCCGGTTTACGATGCATTGTATGACGGCGGCGTGGAGCACTTGCTGTGCCGACATGAGCAGGGAGCGGCAATGGCGGCTATCGGCTATGCCCGTGCTACTGACAAAACTGGCGTATGTATCGCCACGTCTGGTCCGGGCGCAACCAACCTGATAACCGGGCTTGCGGACGCGCTGTTAGATTCCATCCCTGTTGTTGCCATCACCGGTCAGGTGTCCGCTCCGTTTATCGGTACCGACGCATTTCAGGAAGTGGATGTCCTGGGATTGTCATTAGCCTGTACCAAACACAGCTTCCTGGTACAGTCGCTGGAAGAGTTGCCGCGCATCATGGCCGAAGCGTTTGAGGTTGCCAGCTCAGGTCGTCCTGGTCCAGTTCTGGTCGATATCCCAAAAGATATCCAGTTAGCCAGCGGCGATCTGGAACCGTGGTTCACCACCGTTGAAAACGAAGTGACTTTCCCACATGCCGAAGTCGAGCAAGCGCGCCAGATGCTGGCAAAAGCGCAAAAACCGATGCTGTACGTTGGCGGTGGCGTGGGCATGGCACAGGCGGTTCCGGCTTTGCGTGAATTTCTCGCTGCCACAAAAATGCCTGCCACCTGTACGCTGAAAGGGCTGGGCGCAGTTGAAGCGGATTATCCGTACTATCTGGGAATGCTGGGAATGCACGGCACCAAAGCGGCGAACTTCGCGGTGCAGGAATGTGATTTACTGATCGCCGTAGGTGCACGTTTTGATGACCGGGTGACCGGCAAGCTGAACACCTTCGCACCGCACGCCAGTGTTATCCATATGGATATCGACCCGGCAGAAATGAACAAGCTGCGTCAGGTGCATGTGGCATTACAGGGTGATTTAAACACGCTGTTGCCTGCGTTACAGCACACGTTAAATATCAATGACTGGCAGCAATACTGCGCGCAGCTGCGTGATGAACATGCCTGGCGTTACGACCATCCCGGTGATGCTATCTACGCGCCGTTGTTGTTAAAACAACTGTCAGATCGTAAACCTGCGGATTGCGTCGTGACCACAGATGTGGGGCAGCACCAGATGTGGGCTGCGCAGCACATCGCCCATACTCGCCCGGAAAATTTCATCACCTCCAGCGGCTTAGGCACTATGGGATTCGGTTTACCGGCAGCGGTTGGCGCGCAAGTCGCACGACCGAACGATACCGTTGTCTGTATCTCCGGTGACGGCTCTTTCATGATGAATGTGCAAGAGCTGGGCACCGTAAAACGCAAGCAGTTACCGTTGAAAATCGTCTTACTCGATAACCAACGGTTAGGGATGGTTCGACAATGGCAGCAACTGTTTTTCCAGGAACGATACAGCGAAACCACCCTTACCGATAACCCCGATTTCCTCATGTTAGCCAGCGCCTTCGGCATCCCTGGCCAACACATCACCCGTAAAGACCAGGTTGAAGCGGCACTCGACACCATGCTTAACAGTGATGGGCCATACCTGCTTCATGTCTCAATCGACGAACTTGAGAACGTCTGGCCGCTGGTGCCGCCTGGTGCCAGTAATTCAGAAATGTTGGAGAAATTATCATGATGCAACATCAGGTCAATGTATCGGCTCGCTTCAATCCGGAAACCTTAGAACGTGTTTTACGCGTGGTGCGTCATCGTGGTTTCCACGTCTGCTCAATGAATATGGCCGCCGCCAGCGATGCACAAAATATAAATATCGAATTGACCGTTGCCAGCCCACGGTCGGTCGACTTACTGTTTAGTCAGTTAAATAAACTGGTGGACGTCGCACACGTTGCCATCTGCCAGAGCACAACCACATCACAACAAATCCGCGCCTGAGCGCAAAAGGAATATAAAAATGACCACGAAGAAAGCTGATTACATTTGGTTCAATGGGGAGATGGTTCGCTGGGAAGACGCGAAGGTGCATGTGATGTCGCACGCGCTGCACTATGGCACCTCGGTTTTTGAAGGCATCCGTTGCTACGACTCGCACAAAGGACCGGTTGTATTCCGCCATCGTGAGCATATGCAGCGTCTGCATGACTCCGCCAAAATCTATCGCTTCCCGGTTTCGCAGAGCATTGATGAGCTGATGGAAGCTTGTCGTGACGTGATCCGCAAAAACAATCTCACCAGCGCCTATATCCGTCCGCTGATCTTCGTCGGTGATGTTGGCATGGGCGTAAACCCGCCTGCGGGATACTCCACCGACGTGATTATCGCTGCTTTCCCGTGGGGAGCGTATCTGGGCGCAGAAGCGCTGGAGCAGGGGATCGATGCGATGGTTTCCTCCTGGAACCGCGCAGCACCAAACACCATCCCAACCGCGGCGAAAGCCGGTGGTAACTACCTCTCTTCCCTGCTGGTGGGTAGCGAAGCGCGCCGCCACGGTTATCAGGAAGGTATCGCGCTGGATGTGAACGGTTACATCTCTGAAGGCGCAGGCGAAAACCTGTTTGAAGTGAAAGACGGTGTGCTGTTCACCCCACCGTTCACCTCATCCGCGCTGCCGGGTATTACCCGTGACGCCATCATCAAACTGGCGAAAGAGCTGGGAATTGAAGTGCGTGAGCAGGTGCTGTCGCGCGAATCACTGTACCTGGCGGATGAAGTGTTTATGTCCGGTACGGCGGCAGAAATCACGCCAGTGCGCAGCGTAGACGGTATTCAGGTTGGTGAAGGCCGTTGCGGCCCGGTTACCAAACGCATCCAGCAAGCCTTCTTCGGCCTCTTCACTGGCGAAACCGAAGATAAATGGGGCTGGTTAGATCAAGTTAATCAATAAATACAAAAAATGGGACGGCACGCACCGTCCCATTTACGAGACAGACACTGGGAGTAAATAAAGTATGCCTAAGTACCGTTCCGCCACCACCACTCATGGTCGTAATATGGCGGGTGCTCGTGCGCTGTGGCGCGCCACCGGAATGACCGACGCCGATTTCGGTAAGCCGATTATCGCGGTTGTGAACTCGTTCACCCAATTTGTACCGGGTCACGTCCATCTGCGCGATCTCGGTAAACTGGTCGCCGAACAAATTGAAGTGGCTGGCGGTGTTGCCAAAGAGTTCAACACCATTGCGGTGGATGATGGGATCGCCATGGGCCACGGGGGGATGCTTTATTCACTGCCATCTCGCGAACTGATCGCTGATTCCGTTGAATATATGGTCAACGCCCACTGCGCCGACGCCATGGTCTGCATCTCTAACTGCGACAAAATCACCCCGGGGATGCTGATGGCTTCCCTGCGCCTGAATATTCCGGTGATCTTCGTTTCCGGCGGCCCGATGGAGGCCGGGAAAACCAAACTGTCCGATCAGATCATCAAGCTCGATCTGGTTGATGCGATGATCCAGGGCGCAGACCCGAAAGTCTCTGACTCCCAGAGCGATCAAGTTGAACGTTCTGCCTGCCCAACCTGCGGTTCCTGTTCCGGGATGTTCACCGCCAACTCGATGAACTGCCTGACCGAAGCGCTGGGCCTGTCACAGCCGGGCAACGGCTCGCTGCTGGCAACTCACGCCGACCGTAAGCAACTGTTCCTCAATGCCGGTAAACGCATTGTTGAGCTGACCAAACGTTACTACGAGCAAAACGACGAAAGTGCACTGCCGCGTAATATCGCCAGTAAGGCGGCGTTTGAAAACGCCATGACGCTGGATATCGCAATGGGCGGTTCTACCAACACGGTACTTCACCTGCTGGCGGCGGCGCAGGAAGCGGAAATCGACTTCACCATGAGTGATATCGATAAACTTTCCCGAAAGGTTCCGCAGCTGTGTAAAGTTGCGCCGAGCACCCAGAAATACCATATGGAAGATGTTCATCGTGCTGGTGGTGTTATCGGTATTCTCGGTGAACTGGATCGCGCGAGATTACTGAACCGTGATGTGAAAAACGTACTTGGCCTGACGTTGCCGCAAACGCTGGAACAATACGACGTTATGCTGACCCAGGATGACGCGGTAAAAAATATGTTCCGCGCTGGCCCTGCAGGTATTCGTACCACCCAGGCGTTCTCGCAGGATTGCCGTTGGGATTCTCTCGATGACGACCGCGCAAACGGCTGCATCCGCTCGCTGGAGCACGCGTACAGCAAAGACGGCGGCCTGGCGGTACTCTACGGTAACTTTGCGGAAAACGGCTGCATCGTGAAAACCGCAGGCGTCGATGACAGCATCCTCAAATTCACCGGCCCGGCGAAAGTGTACGAAAGCCAGGACGACGCGGTAGAAGCTATCCTCGGCGGTAAAGTCGTCGCGGGTGATGTCGTGGTGATCCGCTACGAAGGTCCGAAAGGCGGCCCTGGCATGCAGGAAATGCTCTATCCGACCACCTTTCTGAAATCGATGGGCCTCGGCAAAGCCTGCGCGCTGATCACCGATGGCCGTTTCTCCGGCGGGACTTCCGGCCTCTCCATCGGCCACGTTTCACCGGAAGCGGCAAGCGGGGGCAATATCGCGATCATTGAAGATGGCGACCTGATCGAAATCGACATTCCGAATCGCGGCATTCAGTTGCAACTGAGCGAGCAGGAAATTGCCGCGCGTCGTGAAGCGCAGGAAGCGCGTGGCGACCAGGCCTGGACGCCGAAAAACCGTGAACGCCAGGTTTCCTTTGCCTTGCGCGCCTACGCCAGCCTGGCAACCAGCGCCGACAAAGGTGCGGTGCGCGATAAATCGAAACTGGGGGGTTGATGATGGCTGATTCACAACCTCTCTCCGGTGCTCCGGAAGGTGCCGAATATTTAAGAGCGGTGCTACGCGCACCGGTTTACGAAGCGGCGCAGGTCACGCCGCTACAAAAAATGGAAAAACTGTCGTCGCGTCTTGATAACGTGATTCTGGTGAAGCGCGAAGACCGCCAGCCAGTGCACAGCTTCAAGCTGCGCGGCGCATACGCCATGATGGCGGGCCTGACGGAAGAACAGAAAGCGCATGGCGTGATCACCGCCTCGGCGGGTAACCACGCGCAGGGCGTGGCGTTTTCTTCCGCACGGTTAGGCGTGAAGGCGCTGATCGTCATGCCAACCGCCACCGCTGACATCAAAGTTGATGCGGTGCGCGGCTTCGGTGGCGAAGTGCTGCTTCACGGCGCAAACTTTGATGAAGCGAAAGCCAAAGCAATTGAACTGTCGCAGCAGCAGGGCTTCACCTGGGTACCGCCGTTCGATCATCCGATGGTGATCGCCGGGCAAGGCACGCTGGCGCTGGAACTGCTCCAGCAGGACGCCCATCTTGATCGCGTATTTGTACCGGTCGGCGGCGGCGGCCTGGCGGCGGGTGTGGCAGTGCTGATCAAACAGCTGATGCCGCAAATCAAAGTGATCGCCGTAGAAGCGGAAGACTCCGCCTGCCTGAAAGCGGCGCTGGATGCCGGTCATCCGGTTGATTTGCCGCGCGTAGGGCTGTTTGCTGAAGGTGTTGCGGTAAAACGCATCGGCGATGAAACCTTCCGTTTGTGCCAGGAGTATCTCGACGACATCATTACCGTTGATAGCGATGCTATCTGTGCGGCGATGAAAGACCTGTTCGAAGATGTGCGCGCGGTGGCGGAGCCGTCTGGCGCGCTGGCGCTGGCGGGGATGAAAAAATACATCGCCCAGCACAACATTCGCGGAGAACGACTGGCGCATGTACTTTCGGGGGCAAACGTCAATTTCCACGGCCTACGCTACGTCTCGGAACGCTGCGAATTGGGCGAACAGCGTGAAGCGTTGCTGGCGGTGACTATCCCGGAAGAAAAAGGCAGTTTCCTCAAATTCTGCCAGCTGCTTGGCGGGCGCTCGGTCACCGAGTTCAACTACCGTTTTGCTGATGCCAAAAACGCCTGCATCTTTGTCGGCGTGCGCTTAAGCCGCGGCCTCGAAGAGCGCAAAGAAATTTTGCAGATGCTCAACGATGGCGGCTACAGCGTGGTTGATCTCTCCGACGACGAAATGGCGAAGCTTCACGTGCGCTATATGGTCGGCGGACGTCCATCGCATCCGTTGCAGGAACGCCTCTACAGTTTCGAATTTCCGGAATCACCGGGCGCGCTGCTGCGCTTCCTCAACACGCTGGGTACGCACTGGAACATTTCTCTGTTCCATTATCGCAGCCACGGTACCGACTACGGGCGCGTACTGGCGGCCTTCGAACTTGGCGATCATGAGCCGGATTTTGAAACCCGGCTAAATGAGCTGGGATACGATTGCCACGACGAAACCAATAATCCGGCGTTCAGGTTCTTTTTGGCGGGTTAACTCAGCTTTTCGGTTTTCAGGCCCACAAAGTAAAGTGGGCCTAATATCCAGATATGATCTTCCCTCAGTTATTGGGCTTTTCTGCCAGTCCGAAGCATCCACTCATTCAATTTTGCGAGACGTTTTCCAGAAGGCGCTCAACCTGCTTGTGGTGAAACTCGGCTCACAATATCGTTAGCACCGCCATTTTGGTTATTTTTGCACCGCTATCACTTGCACCAGTCAAAAGCAATGTATAAAATTTTATACACAAGGATATTATGTTACTCCCCCTAGCTCTCTCCAATGAAAAAGAAATTCGATGGGTGGGATCTTCTCTGGAGGATCTCCTGGCTTTTCCCATAACGGTACGTAAAGCCGTCGGTTATCAGCTTCACAAAATTCAGTATGGAATTGAACCCGATGACTGGAAACCGTTTTCAGAAATTGGGGCTGGGGTAAATGAAATTCGTATTCGTGACAACAATGGCATCTATCGCGTTATGTATGTTGCGAAGTTCGTAGAAGCGCTCTACGTTTTGCATAGTTTCCAGAAACAGACGCAACAAACCAGTCAGCACGATAAAAACATCGCCAGAACGCGTTATAACCGGGTGGTGCAACAACGGAGAAACAGCCTGTGATTGCCAAAACTGATAGTGATATTCGCCATGTGACGCCATCTGGCGGTAATGTTTTTGCTGATTTGGGGTTTGATAAGCAGGAAGCTGAAAAGCTTTACGCTGATTCCCTGAGTGAAATTGAAAACACGTTAGTCATCAAAGAACAGCTCATGGAAGAAATTACCCTCTGGATTAAGCAAAACCAGATGAAGCAAGCCGAGGTGGCAACCGTTTTACATATATCACGGCCGCGCGTCTCTGATGTCGTCAACAAGAAATGCAGCAAATTCACCATCGATGCTTTGGTGAATATGCTAAGTCGTATTGGGAAGCCCGTTCGGGTAATGGTGGGGCCGTAAAACTAATTCGACAAAATCTTCCAGAACGCCTCAATCAGCGGCTCATGCAGCCGCTTTTTTTGTGCGCAAACGCCCAGCTCAAACGGCGTTTTCTCATCGCTGCGCTCTAAAATCATCACGCGGTTACGCACCGGCTCCGGGCTGTTTTCCAGCACCACTTCTGGCAACAAGGCCACGCCGCAGCCGAGCGCCACCATCGATACCATCGCTTCATGTCCGCCAACCGTGGCGTAAATCATCGGGTTGCTGATTTTATTGCGTCGAAACCACAGTTCAATGCGGCGGCGTACCGGTCCCTGATCGGCCATGATAAACGGCACTGTAGACCAGTCCGGCTTCTCTACCGAAACCTGATTACGCACCGGGCACGGTAGGGCAGGCGCGATCAGCACCACCGTCAGATTCTCCAGCATCGAAAACGCCACTGCGCCGGGCAAGGTTTCCGGTTTACCAGCAATTGCCAGATCCGCTTCGCCAGTGACCACCTTTTCCATCGCATCTGCCGCATCACCAGTAGTGAGTTTAATCTCCACTGACGGATGTTCCGCGCGGAAGCGGTCGAGAATCGGTGGAAGATGGCTGTAAGCGGCGGTCACCGAGCAGAAGATATGTAATTCTCCAGAGAGCGACGGCCCTTGCTGATCGATGGTGTGGCGCAGTTGCTGATACTGCAACAACGTTTGCTGGGCGAAAACACGCAGCTCTTCCCCCGCTTCGGTCAGCGTCACCGTGCGGTTATCGCGCACAAACAGCGGCTGACCAAGATCTTCTTCCAGGCGCTGAATCTGCCGTGAGAGCGTGGACGGGCTAACGTGCATCGCCCGCGCGCTGCGGCCAAAATGGCGGCTTTCCGCCAGATGCAGGAAGGTTTTCAGATCGCGTAAATCCAATGGCGCAGCCCTCAATCTTGACGTTGCAGAAATTGCAATGTGACGTTGTGAATATATCAATTTCCGCAATAAATTTCCTGTCATATAGTGAATTCAATCTCGCAAACGCGAACCGAACAATAAGAAGCACAACATCACGAGGAATCACCATGGCTAACTACTTCAATACACTGAACCTGCGCCAGCAGCTGGCACAGCTGGGCAAATGTCGCTTTATGGGGCGCGATGAATTCGCCGACGGCGCGAGCTACCTTCAGGGTAAAAAAGTGGTCATCGTCGGCTGTGGCGCACAGGGTCTGAATCAGGGCCTGAACATGCGTGATTCTGGTCTCGATATCTCCTACGCTCTGCGTAAAGAAGCAATCGCTGAGAAACGCGCATCCTGGCGTAAAGCGACCGAAAATGGTTTTAAAGTGGGTACTTACGAAGAACTGATCCCGCAGGCGGATTTGGTGGTTAACCTGACGCCGGACAAGCAGCACTCTGATGTAGTGCGCACCGTACAGCCACTGATGAAAGACGGCGCGGCGCTGGGTTACTCGCACGGTTTCAACATCGTCGAAGTGGGCGAGCAGATCCGTAAAGACATCACCGTAGTAATGGTTGCGCCGAAATGCCCTGGCACCGAAGTACGTGAAGAGTACAAACGTGGATTCGGCGTACCGACGCTGATTGCCGTTCATCCGGAAAACGATCCGAAAGGCGAAGGCATGGCGATCGCTAAAGCATGGGCGGCAGCAACCGGTGGCCACCGTGCGGGCGTGCTGGAATCTTCCTTCGTTGCGGAAGTGAAATCTGACCTGATGGGCGAGCAAACTATTCTGTGCGGTATGTTGCAGGCTGGCTCTCTGCTGTGCTTCGACAAGCTGGTGGAAGAAGGCACCGATCCGGCATACGCAGAAAAACTGATTCAGTTCGGTTGGGAAACCATCACCGAAGCGCTGAAACAGGGCGGCATCACGCTGATGATGGACCGTCTCTCTAACCCGGCGAAACTGCGTGCTTACGCGCTGTCAGAACAACTGAAAGAGATCATGGCACCGCTGTTCCAGAAACATATGGACGACATCATCTCCGGCGAATTCTCCTCCGGCATGATGGCGGACTGGGCCAACGACGATAAGAAACTGCTGACCTGGCGTGAAGAAACCGGCAAAACCGCGTTCGAAACCGCGCCGCAGTATGAAGGCAAAATCGGCGAGCAGGAGTACTTCGATAAGGGCGTACTGATGATCGCGATGGTAAAAGCTGGCGTTGAGCTGGCGTTTGAAACCATGGTTGATTCCGGCATCATTGAAGAGTCTGCCTACTATGAATCACTGCACGAACTGCCGCTGATTGCCAACACCATCGCCCGTAAGCGTCTGTACGAAATGAACGTGGTTATCTCTGATACCGCCGAGTACGGTAACTATCTGTTCTCTTACGCTTGTGTGCCGCTGCTGAAACCGTTTATGGCAGAGCTGCAACCGGGCGACCTGGGTAAAGCTATTCCGGAAGGTGCGGTAGATAACGCGCAGCTGCGTGATGTGAATGAAGCGATTCGCAGCCATGCGATTGAGCAGGTAGGTAAGAAACTGCGCGGCTATATGACGGATATGAAACGTATTGCTGTTGCGGGTTAATAGCGATTCAGAGTTCAAGGCCTTCTCCTGGAGAAGGCCTTGCTGTTAGTTGCGGTATAACACCTTAATGATGTGGTAACCGAACTGGGTGTGCAGCGGGCCGGTTGGCTCCAGTACAGGACAAGAGAAAACCACTTTATCGAACGCCGGAACCATCTGACCCTGGCGGAATTCACCTAAATCACCGCCGCGTTTGCCTGATGGGCAAATGGAGTGTTTCTTCGCCAGCTTGCCGAAATCGGCACCGTTCTTAATCTGCTCGAGAAGATCCAGAGCCAGTTTCTCTTCTTTTACAAGGATATGCAGTGCTGCTGCTGTTTTTGCCATGATCGTGCCTTGAGTGGTAAGGATGAGGCTAGCTATACTACCACGCTGTTATTTTCCCCTCCCGACTTTCATTGAGCGATTTTCCTATGCGTCTAAACCCCGGCCAACAACAAGCTGTCGAATTCGTTACCGGCCCTTGCCTGGTGCTGGCGGGCGCGGGTTCCGGTAAAACTCGTGTTATCACCAATAAAATCGCCCATCTGATCCGCGGTTGCGGTTATCAGGCGCGACATATCGCGGCGGTGACCTTTACCAATAAGGCGGCGCGCGAGATGAAAGAGCGTGTCGGGCAGACGCTGGGGCGTAAAGAGGCGCGCGGGCTGATGATCTCCACCTTCCACACGCTGGGGCTGGATATCATCAAACGCGAGTATGCAGCATTGGGGATGAAGGCAAACTTCTCGTTGTTTGACGATACCGATCAGCTTGCTTTGCTTAAAGAGTTGACCGAAGGGCTGATCGAAGATGACAAAGTTCTCTTGCAACAGCTAATTTCGACCATCTCCAATTGGAAAAACGATCTAAAAACACCGGCGCAGGCGGCGGCAGAGGCAAAGGGCGAGCGGGATCGAATTTTTGCCCATTGTTATGGACTGTATGATGCGCACCTGAAAGCGTGCAATGTTCTCGACTTCGACGATCTGATTTTATTGCCGACGTTACTTCTGCAACGCAATGAAGAAGTCCGCGAGCGCTGGCAGAACAAAATTCGCTACCTGCTGGTGGATGAATATCAGGACACCAACACCAGCCAGTATGAACTGGTGAAACTGCTGGTGGGCAGCCGCGCGCGCTTTACCGTGGTGGGTGATGATGACCAGTCGATCTACTCCTGGCGCGGCGCACGTCCGCAAAACCTGGTGCTGCTGAGTCAGGATTTCCCGGCGTTGAAGGTGATTAAGCTCGAGCAGAATTACCGCTCTTCCGGACGTATTCTGAAAGCGGCGAACATCCTGATCGCCAATAACCCGCACGTCTTTGAAAAGCGTCTGTTCTCCGAACTGGGCTACGGCGCGGAGCTAAAAGTTTTAAGCGCGAATAACGAGGAACATGAAGCCGAGCGCGTCACCGGTGAACTGATTGCGCATCACTTCGTCAATAAAACGCAGTACAAAGATTACGCCATTCTCTATCGCGGCAACCATCAGTCGCGGGTGTTTGAAAAATTCCTGATGCAAAACCGCATCCCGTACAAAATATCCGGTGGTACGTCGTTTTTCTCTCGTCCTGAAATCAAGGATTTGCTGGCTTATCTGCGTGTGCTGACTAACCCGGACGATGACAGCGCATTTCTGCGTATCGTCAACACGCCGAAGCGAGAGATTGGCCCGGCGACGCTGAAAAAGCTGGGTGAGTGGGCGATGACGCGCAATAAAAGCATGTTTACCGCCAGCTTTGATATGGGCCTGAGTCAGACGCTTAGCGGACGTGGTTATGAAGCATTGACCCGCTTCACTCACTGGTTGGCAGAAATCCAGCGTCTGGCGGAGCGGGAGCCGATTGCCGCGGTACGTGATCTGATCCACGGCATGGATTATGAATCCTGGCTGTACGAAACATCGCCCAGTCCGAAAGCCGCCGAAATGCGCATGAAGAACGTCAACCAGTTATTTAGCTGGATGACGGAGATGCTGGAAGGCAGCGAACTGGATGAGCCGATGACGTTAACCCAAGTGGTGACGCGCTTTACTCTGCGCGACATGATGGAACGGGGTGAAAGCGAGGAAGAACTGGATCAGGTGCAACTGATGACTCTGCACGCGTCGAAAGGGCTGGAGTTTCCCTATGTCTACATGGTCGGTATGGAAGAAGGTTTTTTGCCGCACCAGAGCAGCATCGATGAAGATAATATCGATGAGGAGCGGCGACTGGCTTATGTCGGCATCACCCGCGCCCAGAAGGAATTGACCTTTACACTGTGTAAAGAACGCCGTCAGTACGGCGAACTGGTACGCCCGGAGCCGAGCCGCTTCCTGCTGGAGCTGCCGCAGGATGATCTGATTTGGGAACAAGAGCGTAAAGTGGTCAGCGCCGAAGAACGGATGCAGAAAGGGCAAAGCCATCTGGCAAATCTGAAAGCGATGATGGCGGCAAAACGAGGAAAATAATCAAGGCCGGATAAGAAGCGAGCATCGCATCCAGCACCTTGCACGTTAATGCACTTCCAGCGGCCAGTGGACATAGCTCTGCCACTGGCTTTCCTGATCGATAACCTCTGTACCCAGCGGATGCTGGGTCAGCCAACCTTGTGGCAGCGTTAAGGTCAACTGCTCATGATCGGCCTGTAATTTAATATCTGGTACTAAATCATCACGACGACGGCTGGCAAAAATGATGGCGAGGCGCAGTAAACGACAGAGTTGTTCTGCGACGCGCGGCGGTACGGCATTTTGCTGATGCAGCGATGAGAGATCGACCGGATTCGTCTGGTTGAGTAATAACGTCGCCAGCAGCTTTTTCTGCGCGGGGGTAAAACCGGGAAGATCCAGGTTACGCACCAGATAAGCGGCATGTTGCGGCGCTTGTTTGAAATCAACGCTAAGGCCAATTTCATGAAGCTGACAGGCGCTGACCAGTAAATCGCGGCTAATCGCTTCAAGATGCCAGGTATTTTCGACCTGATCGAACAAGTTAGCGGCAAGTTTAGCCACACGCTGTGCTTGATCGGTATCAATCATAAAGCGACGTTGAATATTACGCAGTGTTCGGCTGCGAATATCCTGCTCGACCGCCAGATGTAACATGCCGTAAACCAGGCCTTCACGCAGTGCGCCGCCGGCCAGCGTCATACACTGGATATTCAGCTCGGTAAAAATGGCTATCAGGATCGCCAGACCACTTGGGAATACTAACGCGCGTTCCAGCGTCAGCCCTTCGATTTCCAACTCTTCCAGCCTGCCACAGTGAATAGCGCGCTGTTTCAGTTGCTGCAATTTCGCCAGGGTAATGCGTTCATCCATACCCTGCGCCATCATGATTTCCTGCAAAGCCTGCACGGTGCCGGAAGCACCAACGCACACCTTCCAGCCGTGATAGCGCAATTCATCGGCAACAGGACGTAGCACTTCGCGCGCGGCTTGTTCGGCTGCGACAAAGTTTTCTTGCCCCAGATTACGATCGGCAAAATAGCGCTCAAGCCAGGTAACGCAGCCCATAGACAGGCTGAACAAGGACGTCGTTTGTGCGCCGGTGCCGGTTACCAGTTCAGTACTGGCGCCGCCGATATCTACCACCAGGCGCTGATCTGCACCGCCAGTGGTGTGAGCAACGCCCTGATAAATCAGGCGTGCTTCCTCTTCACCGCTAATGACCTGTACCGGACAGCCAAGGATTTCCTGCGCTTTTGCGATGAAATCACCAGCATTGACGGCAAGACGTAACGTCGCCGTGGCGACAACGCGAATTTGCGAGGGAGGGATATCTTGCAAACGTTCAGCAAACAGACGCAGGCATTGCCAGCCGCGCTCCATTGCTTCATTAGACAGGGCATTTTCGCTGTTCAGGCCAGCAGCCAGACGCACTTTGCGTTTAATTCGCGTCAGCGTCTGGATACTGCCAGCCACCTCGCGCACAACCAGCATATGAAAACTATTCGAACCGAGATCAATAGCGGCATAAAGCGACGAGGTGGAACCCATACTCTTCATCCTTCAATCTGTCTCTGCGTTGGCTGCGTTCTTTCACCCAAATCACTTACTACAATAAGCTCGTCGGGATTCATTCTCTTGCCATCTTGATACAGTTTGAATGATTTTGAGTATGACATTTTTTATTTAACCTGAACGACGACGATTACGCGGAGCGCCAGTACGACGCGGACCATTGCCTGTACGCGGGCGCGTGAGGCGCAGCGGTTTTGGCAGATCGGTCATCAATGCGTCCGGATTGTATTTGCTTACCGGAATTGAGTGACCAATATAGGTCTCAATAGCAGGCAAATTCAATGCATACTCTTCACATGCCAGGCTGATGGAATGACCACTTGCGCCAGCGCGACCTGTACGACCAATACGGTGAACGTAATCTTCACAGTCATCGGGTAAATCGTAGTTAAAGACGTGCGTCACAGCCGGGATATGCAGGCCACGCGCGGCAACATCGGTGGCAACCAGAATATCCAAATCACCACGGGTAAATTCATCAAGAATACGCAGACGTTTTTTCTGCGCTACATCACCCGTTAACAGGCCAACACGATGACCATCTGCCGCCAGGTGACCCCAGATCTCTTCACAACGATGTTTGGTGTTGGCGAAAATAATCGCTCTGTCTGGCCACTCTTCTTCGATCAGCGTTTGCAATAAACGCATCTTTTCTTCGTTAGAAGGGTAGAAAAGTTCTTCTTTAATGCGGTGGCCCGTTTTCTGTTCCGGTTCCACTTCAATATATTCGGCATTGTTCATCTGCTCGAACGCCAGTTCACGTACCCGGTACGAAAGCGTGGCGGAGAACAGCATGTTGAGACGCTGGTTTGCAGGCGGCATACGGCGGAACAGCCAGCGGATATCTTTAATAAAGCCCAGATCGTACATACGATCGGCTTCGTCCAGCACCACTACCTGAATGGCGCCGAGGTTGATGTGGTTCTGTTTGGCGTAGTCGATCAAACGACCCGTAGTGCCAATCAAAATGTCAACGCCGCTTTCCAGCACTTTCAGCTGTTTGTCGTAGCCGTCGCCACCGTAAGCCAGACCCAATTTCAGGCCAGTAGCTTGCGCCAGTGGCTCCGCATCGGCGTGGATCTGCACGGCAAGTTCACGCGTCGGTGCCATAATTAAGGCACGCGGTTGATTCACCTTGCGATCGGCAATCGCAGGATGAGAGAGAAGATAATGAAACGTTGACGTAAGAAACGCCATCGTTTTTCCGGTACCGGTTTGCGCCTGCCCGGCTACGTCACGACCCACCAGCGTTAGCGGAAGGGCCAGTGCCTGAATGGGCGTACAGTTATGAAACCCTTTTTTTTCAAGGGCTTCTACAACTTTCGGATGCAGGGCGAAGTCGGAAAACTTCTGTTCTGTTAAATGTGTTTTGCTCATAGTGTGGTAGAATATCAGCTTACTATTGCTTTACGAAAGCGTATCCGGTGAAATAAAGTCAACCTTTAGTTGGTTAATGTTACACCAACAACGAAACCAACACGCCAGGCTTATTCCTGTGGAGTTATATATGAGCGATAAAATTATTCACCTGACTGACGACAGTTTTGACACGGATGTACTCAAAGCGGACGGGGCGATCCTCGTTGATTTCTGGGCAGAGTGGTGCGGTCCGTGCAAAATGATCGCCCCGATTCTGGATGAAATCGCTGACGAATATCAGGGCAAACTGACCGTTGCAAAACTGAACATCGATCAAAACCCTGGCACTGCGCCGAAATATGGCATCCGTGGTATCCCGACTCTGCTGCTGTTCAAAAACGGCGAATTGGCCGCAACCAAAGTGGGCGCACTGTCTAAAGGTCAGTTGAAAGAGTTCCTCGACGCTAACCTGGCGTAAGGGAATTTCATGTTCGGGTGCCCCGTCGCTAAAAACTGGACGCCCGGCGTGAGTCATGCTAACTTAATGTTGACTTCGTATTAAACATACCTTATTAAGTTTGAATCTTGTAATATCCAACGCTTCCTGTTTTTCTTAAATGCGAAGTGAACAGATTTCTGGCTCGTCACTCAATCCGTCTTGTCGTTTCAGTTCTGCGTACTCTCCTGTGACCAGACAGCGAAAAGACATGAGTTGATGACCGTAAACAGGCATGGATGATCCTGCCATACCATTCACAACATTAAGTTCGAGATTTACCCCAAGTTTAAGAACTCACACCACTATGAATCTTACCGAATTAAAGAATACGCCGGTTTCTGAGCTGATCACTCTCGGCGAAAATATGGGGCTGGAAAACCTGGCTCGTATGCGTAAGCAGGACATTATTTTTGCCATCCTGAAGCAGCACGCAAAGAGTGGCGAAGATATCTTTGGTGATGGCGTACTGGAGATATTGCAGGATGGATTTGGTTTCCTCCGTTCCGCAGACAGCTCCTACCTCGCCGGCCCTGATGACATCTACGTTTCTCCTAGCCAAATCCGCCGTTTCAACCTCCGCACTGGTGATACCATCTCTGGTAAGATTCGCCCGCCGAAAGAAGGTGAACGCTATTTTGCGCTGCTGAAGGTTAACGAAGTTAACTTCGACAAACCAGAAAACGCCCGTAACAAAATCCTCTTTGAGAACTTAACGCCGCTGCACGCAAACTCTCGTCTGCGTATGGAGCGTGGTAACGGTTCTACCGAAGATTTAACCGCACGCGTACTGGATCTGGCATCGCCTATCGGTCGTGGGCAACGTGGTCTGATTGTGGCACCGCCAAAAGCGGGTAAAACCATGCTGCTGCAGAACATTGCTCAGAGCATCGCTTACAACCATCCAGACTGCGTACTGATGGTTCTGCTGATTGACGAACGCCCGGAAGAAGTGACCGAGATGCAGCGTCTGGTTAAAGGTGAAGTTGTTGCTTCTACCTTCGACGAACCAGCATCTCGCCACGTTCAGGTTGCGGAAATGGTGATCGAGAAGGCAAAACGCCTGGTTGAGCATAAGAAAGACGTTATTATTCTGCTCGACTCCATCACTCGTCTGGCTCGTGCCTACAACACCGTCGTACCGGCATCCGGTAAAGTGTTGACCGGTGGTGTGGACGCCAACGCCCTGCATCGTCCGAAACGCTTCTTCGGCGCAGCACGTAATGTGGAAGAGGGCGGCAGCCTGACCATCATTGCAACGGCGCTAATCGATACCGGCTCCAAAATGGACGAAGTTATCTACGAAGAGTTTAAAGGTACAGGTAACATGGAACTGCACCTCTCTCGTAAAATCGCTGAAAAACGCGTCTTCCCGGCAATCGACTACAACCGTTCTGGTACTCGTAAAGAAGAGTTGCTTACCACTCAGGAAGAGCTGCAGAAAATGTGGATCCTGCGCAAAATCATTCACCCGATGGGCGAAATCGACGCAATGGAATTCCTCATTAATAAACTTGCGATGACCAAGACCAATGATGATTTCTTCGAGATGATGAAACGCTCATAAGTTAGTGTTACAGCAAAACGCCACGTGTTTACGTGGCGTTTTGCTTTTATATCTGTAATCTTAGCGGTATACCTGTGATGGTGTGAAAATTCCTGGTTTTTGCGGGTGTTTTATGCGGTTTACATATCAATTGGTTGATTTTTGCTCATTTCTGAGAGATTCAGAAAGTAGTTTCCCTTCTGAATAAAGGTCTTCGTGGGTATACTTCAGCTAATAATTTTCTCTGAGAGCATGCATTGTGAATTTACTGACAGTGAGTACTGATCTCATCAGTATTTTTTTATTCACGACACTGTTTCTGTTTTTTGCCCGCAAGGTGGCAAAAAAAGTCGGTTTAGTGGATAAACCTAACTTCCGCAAACGTCACCAGGGATTGATACCGCTCGTTGGGGGTATTTCGGTTTATGCAGGGATTTGCTTCACATTCGGAATTGTCGATTACTATATTCCACATGCAGCTCTCTATCTCGTTTGTGCCGGTGTGCTTGTGTTCATTGGCGCGCTGGATGATCGTTTTGATATCAGCGTAAAAATCCGTGCCACCATACAGGCAGCTGTTGGCATTGTTATGATGGTGTTCGGCAAACTTTATCTCAGTAGTTTGGGTTATATCTTTGGCTCCTGGGAGATGGTGCTTGGACCGTTTGGTTACTTCCTGACGCTGTTTGCTGTCTGGGCGGCGATTAATGCCTTCAACATGGTCGATGGTATTGATGGCTTGCTGGGCGGGTTATCCTGTGTCTCGTTTGCGGCAATCGGTATGATTTTGTGGTTTGATGGGCAAACCAGCCTCGCTATCTGGTGCTTTGCCATGATCGCCGCCATCCTGCCTTATATCATGCTCAACCTTGGTATTCTGGGGCGTCGCTACAAAGTCTTTATGGGCGATGCGGGGAGTACGCTGATTGGTTTTACTGTTATCTGGATCCTGTTGGAAACTACCCAGGGTGCCACACATCCAATCAGCCCGGTTACCGCCTTATGGATCATTGCTATCCCGCTGATGGACATGGTGGCGATTATGTATCGTCGTTTGCGTAAAGGCATGAGTCCATTCTCACCTGACCGTCAGCATATTCACCATTTGATCATGCGTGCCGGGTTTACTTCCCGCCAGGCATTTGTGCTGATTACCCTTGCTGCAGCGCTACTCGCTTCTATTGGCGTACTGGCAGAATATTCTCATTTTGTGCCGGAATGGGTCATGCTGGTGCTCTTTTTGCTAGCATTCTTCCTCTATGGATATTGCATTAAGCGTGCCTGGAAAGTTGCTCGCTTTATTAAGCGCGTAAAACGCAGACTGCGTAGAAATCGTGGTGGCAGCCCCAATTTAACCAAATAAATGAGGATGTGATGACACAACCAATGCCTGGGAAACCGGCCGAAGACGCTGAAAATGAACTGGATATTCGTGGGTTGTTTCGTACCTTGTGGGCTGGGAAGCTGTGGATTATTGGCATGGGGCTGGCGTTTGCCTTAATCGCGTTAGCGTATACTTTTTTTGCGCGTCAGGAGTGGAGTGCGACGGCGATTACCGATCGTCCAACCGTGAATATGCTGGGCGGGTACTACTCGCAGCAGCAATTTTTGCGTAACCTGGATGTTCGTTCAAATATGGCCCCTGCCGACCAACCATCGGTTATGGATGAAGCCTATAAAGAGTTTGTTATGCAACTGGCATCGTGGGATACCCGCCGCGATTTCTGGTTGCAGACTGACTATTACAAACAGCGGATGGTCGGTAACAGTAAAGCCGATGCGGCTCTGCTGGATGAAATGATCAACAACATCCTGTTTATTCCTGGTGATTTCGCCCGCTCGGTCAATGACAGCGTTAAGCTGGTTGCCGAAACTGCCCCCGATGCTAATAACCTGCTTCGTCAATATGTTGCTTTTGCCAGCCAGCGTGCAGCCAGTCATCTGAATGATGAGCTGAAAGGCGCATGGGCGGCGCGCACTATTCAGATGAAAGCTCAGGTGAAGCGTCAGGAAGAAGTGGCTAAGTCCATCTACGACCGCCGGATGAACAGTATTGAACAGGCACTTAAAATCGCCGAGCAACACAATATTTCTCGCAGTGCGACAGACGTGCCAGCCGAGGAATTACCTGATTCAGAAATGTTCCTGTTGGGGCGTCCGATGCTCCAGGCGCGACTGGAAAATTTACAGGCTGTCGGCCCAGCCTTTGATCTCGACTATGATCAGAATCGGGCCATGTTAAACACCCTTAATGTTGGTCCAACCCTGGATCCGCGTTTTCAGACCTATCGCTATTTGCGTACACCGGAAGAACCGGTAAAACGCGATAGCCCACGTCGTGCCTTCCTGATGATTATGTGGGGCATTGTCGGGGGGCTGATCGGGGCTGGTGTCGCATTAACCCGCCGTTGCTCGAAATAGCAACACAGCTGTGGTGAGCGCAAAGGCGCTCGCCGCTTATTCGAAGAGAATCGATGTGAAAGTACTGACTGTATTTGGTACGCGCCCGGAAGCCATCAAGATGGCGCCGTTGGTGCATGCGTTGGCAAAAGATCCTTTTTTTGAGGCTAAAGTTTGCGTCACT
Source organism: Escherichia sp. E4385 (assembly GCF_963883145.1). Lineage (NCBI taxonomy): Bacteria > Pseudomonadati > Pseudomonadota > Gammaproteobacteria > Enterobacterales > Enterobacteriaceae > Escherichia > Escherichia sp. E4385. The sequence goes on along the minus strand of NZ_CAWOOJ010000020.1, from coordinate 75,055 downwards.
GCGCAGCATCGGGAGATGCTCGATCAGGTGCTGAAACTCTTTTCCATTGTACCTGACTACGATCTCAACATAATGCAGCCAGGACAGGGCCTGACAGAGATAACCTGTCGGATTCTGGAAGGACTAAAACCTATTCTTGCCGAGTTCAAACCAGACGTTGTGCTGGTTCACGGTGATACTACCACCACACTGGCAACCAGCCTGGCAGCGTTTTATCAGCGAATTCCTGTTGGTCACGTTGAGGCCGGACTGCGCACGGGCGATCTCTATTCGCCGTGGCCGGAAGAGGCTAACCGTACATTGACCGGGCATCTGGCGATGTACCATTTCTCACCAACTGAAACTTCCCGGCAAAATTTGCTGCGTGAAAACGTCGCTGACAGCCGAATATTTATTACCGGTAATACAGTAATTGATGCGCTGCTGTGGGTGCGCGACCAGGTAATGAGCAGCGATACGCTGCGTTCAGAACTGGCGGCAAATTACCCGTTTATCGACCCCGATAAAAAGATGATTCTGGTGACCGGTCATAGGCGTGAGAGCTTTGGTCGTGGTTTTGAAGAAATTTGCCATGCGCTGGCTGAAATTGCTACCACTCATCAGGACATCCAGATTGTTTATCCGGTACACCTTAACCCGAATGTCAGAGAGCCGGTCAATCGCATTCTGGGGCATGTGAAAAATGTCATTTTGATTGATCCCCAGGAGTATTTACCGTTTGTCTGGTTGATGAACCATGCCTGGTTGATTTTGACTGACTCTGGCGGCATTCAGGAAGAAGCACCTTCTCTGGGTAAACCGGTGCTGGTGATGCGCGATACCACCGAACGCCCAGAAGCGGTGACCGCAGGTACGGTACGTCTGGTGGGGACGGATAAGCAACGGATCGTCGAGGAAGTGACGCGTCTTTTAGAAGACGAAGATGAATATCAAACTATGAGCCGAGCCCATAACCCGTATGGTGATGGTCAGGCATGCTCTCGCATTTTGGAAGCGTTAAAAAATAATCGGATATCACTATGAGTTTTGCGACCATTTCTGTTATCGGACTGGGTTATATCGGGCTGCCAACGGCGGCTGCGTTTGCCTCACGGCAAAAACAGGTGATTGGTGTTGATATCAACCAACAAGCGGTTGATACCATCAATCGTGGCGAAATCCATATCGTCGAACCTGATTTAGCGAGCGTGGTAAAAACTGCCGTAGAAGGTGGTTTTTTACGAGCGAGCACGACGCCGGTTGAGGCTGATGCCTGGCTGATTGCTGTCCCAACGCCATTTAAAGGCGATCATGAGCCGGATATGGCCTACGTCGAATCGGCTGCCCGCTCCATTGCGCCAGTGCTGAAAAAAGGCGCGTTGGTGATCCTTGAATCCACCTCGCCGGTGGGCTCAACCGAGAAGATGGCAGAATGGTTAGCAGAGATGCGTGCGGACCTGACTTTCCCGCAGCAGGTGGGTGAGCAGGCGGACGTCAATATTGCTTATTGCCCGGAACGCGTGTTGCCGGGCCAGGTGATGGTCGAGCTGATAAAAAACGATCGCGTCATTGGCGGCATGACGCCAGTTTGCTCGGCGCGCGCCAGCGAACTGTACAAAATTTTCCTCGAAGGTGAGTGTGTCGTCACTAACTCGCGGACGGCGGAAATGTGTAAGCTCACAGAAAACAGCTTCCGCGACGTGAATATTGCTTTTGCAAACGAACTGTCGCTGATTTGTGCCGAGCAAGGAATTAACGTCTGGGAACTGATTCGTTTGGCGAATCGCCATCCACGAGTCAATATTCTCCAGCCTGGTCCGGGTGTGGGCGGTCACTGCATTGCCGTCGACCCGTGGTTTATCGTGGCGCAGACCCCGCAGCAGGCGCGGCTTATCCGTACCGCGCGTGAAGTGAACGATCACAAACCTTTCTGGGTGATTGATCAGGTGAAAGCGGCGGTCGCTGATTGTTTGGCTGCCACTGATAAACGCGCCGGTGAACTGAAAATTGCCTGTTTTGGTCTGGCGTTTAAACCGAATATTGATGACCTGCGCGAAAGCCCGGCGATGGAAATCGCTGAACTGATCGCCCAGTGGCACAGCGGCGAAACGCTGGTTGTTGAACCTAATATTCACCAGTTGCCGAAAAAACTGACCGGGCTTTGCACGCTGGCGCAGCTTGACGAGGCGCTGGCGACGGCAGATGTGCTGGTGATGTTGGTAGATCACAGCCAGTTTAAAGCCATTAGCGGCGATGATGTTCAGCAGCAGTATGTGGTGGATACCAAAGGAGTCTGGCGCTGATACTGATTACAGTAAACGACTGTGTTGAGGGAGATAGAGAATGCCCGTCCGCGCCAGTATTGAACCACTAACCTGGGAAAACGCCTTTTTTGGCGTTAACAGCGCCATCGTGCGCATTAGTCCTGACGCACCGCTCCTGACGCCAGGCGTTTTGGCGCCGTGGTCACGAGTACAGGCCAAAATTGCCGCATCCAATACCGAAGAACTAGATGTCCTGCAACAGCTGGGATTCTCGCTGGTCGAAGGGGAAGTGGATTTTGCGCTCTCCGTGATCAACGTCAGTGAAAGCCGTGCGGAAGTGGCTCAAGAAGCAGATATTCCAGTACTACGCCAGTTAGCCCGCGAAGCATTCGCCCAAAGCCGTTTTCGTATGCCGTGGTATGCACCCGATGCCAGTGGTCGCTTTTACGCGCAGTGGATTGAAAATGCCGTGCGCGGCACCTTTGATCATCAATGCCTGGTTTTACGCGCGGCGTCCGGCGAGATTCGCGGCTATGTTTCTCTACGAGAGTTGAATGCCACTGACGCGCGCATTGGTTTACTGGCAGGACGCGGCGCAGGTGCTGAACTGATGCAAACGGCGCTAAACTGGGCGTATGCTCGCGGTAAAACAACATTGCGGGTGGCGACCCAGATGGGCAACACCGCCGCGCTTAAACGATACATACAAAGTGGTGCGAATGTAGAAAGCACCGCGTACTGGTTATACAGGTGATCACATGATTCCATTTAACGCACCGCCGGTGGTGGGCACCGAACTCGACTATATGCAGTCGGCAATGGGTAGCGGCAAACTGTGCGGCGATGGCGGTTTTACCCGTCGCTGCCAGCAGTGGCTGGAGCAACGTTTTGGCAGCGCCAAAGTACTGCTGACGCCATCCTGCACCGCTTCTCTGGAGATGGCGGCGCTGCTGCTGGATATCCAACCGGGCGATGAAGTGATCATGCCGAGCTATACCTTTGTCTCCACCGCCAACGCCTTTGTGCTGCGTGGAGCAAAAATTGTTTTTGTTGATGTTCGCCCGGACACCATGAACATCGACGAAACGCTGATTGAAGCGGCGATCACCGACAAAACACGCGTTATCGTTCCGGTCCATTACGCGGGCGTGGCCTGTGAAATGGACACCATTATGGCGTTGGCGAAAAAGCATAACCTGTTTGTGGTGGAAGATGCCGCTCAGGGCGTGATGTCCACTTACAAAGGTCGTGCGCTGGGAACCATTGGCCATATTGGCTGCTTTAGCTTCCATGAAACCAAAAATTACACTGCAGGTGGTGAAGGCGGGGCGACGCTGATTAATGATAAAGCGTTGATTGAACGTGCCGAGATCATTCGCGAAAAAGGGACTAACCGCAGCCAGTTCTTCCGTGGTCAGGTTGATAAATATACCTGGCGCGATATCGGCTCCAGCTATTTGATGTCCGATCTGCAAGCTGCGTATCTGTGGGCGCAACTGGAAGCAGCCGAACGCATCAACCAGCAACGTCTGGCGCTGTGGCAAAACTACTACGATGCGTTAGCACCTCTGGCGAAAGCCGGGCGTATCGAGCTGCCGTCGATTCCGGATGACTGCGTGCAGAACGCGCATATGTTCTACATCAAGCTGCGGGATATTGATGACCGGAGCGCGTTGATTAGCTTCCTGAAGGAAGCGGAAATCATGGCGGTGTTCCATTACATTCCGCTGCACGGTTGCCCTGCGGGTGAACGCTTTGGTGAGTTTCACGGTGAAGATCGCTACACCACCAAAGAGAGCGAGCGCCTGCTGCGCCTGCCGTTGTTCTACAACTTGTCGCCCGTCAATCAGCGCACGGTGATTGCGACCTTGTTGAACTACTTCTCCTGATATGTCGCTGGCAAAAGCATCCTTGTGGACGGCGGCCAGTACGCTGGTCAAGATTGGCGCTGGGTTACTGGTTGGTAAATTATTGGCGGTGTCATTTGGTCCGGCAGGACTAGGGTTGGCGGCAAATTTCCGCCAGTTGATAACCGTGCTCGGTGTGCTTGCCGGGGCGGGCATCTTTAATGGCGTAACCAAATACGTTGCCCAGTACCACGATAATCCGCAGCAGCTGCGCCGTGTGGTCGGCACTTCATCTGCGATGGTGCTTGGCTTCTCCACGCTGATGGCGCTGGTCTTTGTGCTGGCAGCTGCGCCAATCAGCCAGGGATTGTTTGGTAATAACGACTATCAAGGGCTGGTGCGTTTAGTGGCGCTAGTGCAAATGGGGATCGCCTGGGGCAACCTGTTGCTGGCGTTGATGAAAGGCTTTCGCGATGCCGCGGGTAATGCGTTATCGCTGATTGTCGGCAGCCTGATTGGCGTTATCGCTTATTATGTCAGTTACCGTTTTGGCGGTTATGAAGGCGCGTTGTTTGGTCTGGCGCTGATTCCCGCGCTGGTGGTAATGCCTGCCGCCGTCATGTTAATTAAGCGTGGCGCTATCCCGTTAAGCTATCTAAAACCCAGCTGGGATAACGGTCTGGCAGGGCAGTTGAGCAAATTTACACTCATGGCGTTGATTACGTCGGTGACCTTGCCCGTTGCGTACATCATGATGCGTAAACTGCTGGCGGCGCAGTATAGCTGGGATGAAGTGGGGATCTGGCAAGGGGTGAGCAGTATTTCCGACGCCTACCTGCAATTTATTACCGCATCGTTCAGTGTATATTTACTGCCCACGTTGTCGCGGCTAACGGAAAAACGCGATATCACTCGGGAAGTGGTGAAGTCGCTGAAATTTGTTTTACCGGCCGTGGCAGCAGCGAGTTTCACCGTCTGGCTACTGCGTGATTTTGCCATCTGGCTACTGTTGTCGAATAAATTTACCGCCATGCGGGATCTCTTTGCCTGGCAGTTGGTCGGCGATGTGTTGAAAGTGGGCGCTTATGTCTTTGGTTATTTAGTGATCGCCAAAGCGTCGCTGCGTTTTTATATTCTGGCGGAAGTCAGCCAGTTCACTTTATTGATGGTATTTGCCAACTGGTTGATCCCCGTGCATGGCGCCCTGGGCGCGGCGCAGGCCTACATGGCAACCTATATCGTCTATTTCTCTCTTTGTTGTGGCGTGTTTTTACTCTGGCGTAGGCGGGCATGACTGTACTGATTCACGTACTGGGATCGGATATCCCTCACCATAACCAAACCGTTCTGCGGTTTTTCAATGACGCGCTGGCCGCGACGAGCGAGCACGCGCGCGAGTTTATGGTTGCTGGCAAGGACGACGGCTTAAGTGATAGTTGTCCGGCGCTTTCTGTGCAATTTTTCCCTGGGAAAAAATCACTGGCAGAAGCCGTTATCGCTAAAGCGAAAGCTAACCGCCAGCAACGGTTTTTCTTCCACGGCCAGTTCAATCCCAAGCTGTGGCTGGCGCTGCTTAGTGGCGGAATCAAGCCCAGCCAGTTTTACTGGCATATCTGGGGGGCAGATCTCTATGAAGTTTCCAGTGGATTGAAATATAAACTCTTTTATCCTCTGCGCCGACTGGCACAAAAGCGAGTGGGCTGTGTGTTTGCCACTCGGGGAGACTTGAGCTTTTTTGCCAAAACGCATCCAAAGGTGCGGGGCGAACTGATTTACTTCCCAACCCGGATGGACCCTTCTCTCAATACAATGGCGAACGATCGGCAACGTGAAGGGAAAATGACCATTTTGGTAGGGAACTCCGGCGATCGCAGCAATGAGCATATCGCCGCCTTGCGCGCTGTTCATCAGCAGTTTGGCGATACGGTAAAAGTCGTGGTGCCGATGGGATATCCATCTAATAACGAAGCGTATATCGACGAAGTTCGTCAGGCGGGGCTCGAGTTATTCAGCGAAGAAAATCTGCAAGTTCTGAGCGAAAAACTGGAATTTGACGCCTATCTGGCGCTACTTCGCCAGTGCGATCTCGGCTACTTTATTTTTGCCCGCCAGCAGGGCATTGGTACGCTGTGCTTACTGATTCAGGCGGGCATTCCTTGTGTGCTTAACCGGGAAAATCCGTTCTGGCAGGATATGACAGAACAGCATTTGCCGGTGCTGTTTACCACTGACGATCTCAACGAAGATATTGTGCATGAAGCGCAGCGCCAGCTGGCGTCGGTGGATAAAAACACCATTGCCTTCTTTAGCCCGAACTATCTGCAAGGCTGGCAGCGGGCGTTGGCTATTGCCTCCGGGGAGGTCGCATGAGCCTGCTGCAATTCAGCGGCCTGTTTGTTGTCTGGCTGCTCTGCACGCTGTTTATCGCCACGCTGACATGGTTTGAGTTTCGCCGCGTGCGCTTTAACTTCAATGTCTTCTTTTCATTGCTGTTTTTGCTGACCTTTTTCTTCGGCTTCCCGCTGACCAGCTTGTTGGTGTTTCGCTTTGATGTTGCCGTGGTGCCACCAGAGATCTTGTTGCAGGCGTTACTTTCTGCGGGGGGATTTTACGCAGTTTACTACGTCACTTACAAAACACGTTTACGCAAACGCGTTGCCGATGCACCGCGCCGTCCAGTCTTTACCATGAACCGCGTGGAAACCAATCTCACGTGGGTGATTCTGATGGGTATCGCGCTGGTGAGCGTTGGCATCTTTTTCATGCATAACGGTTTTTTGCTGTTCCGGCTTAACTCTTACAGCCAGATCTTCTCCAGCGAAGTCTCTGGCGTGGCGTTAAAGCGTTTCTTTTACTTTTTCATCCCGGCAATGTTAGTGGTCTACTTTCTGCGCCAGGACAGTAAAGCATGGTTGTTTTTCCTCGTCAGCACGGTTGCCTTCGGTTTGCTGACTTACATGATTGTCGGCGGCACTCGCGCCAATATCATTATCGCGTTCGCTATCTTCCTGTTTATCGGCATTATTCGCGGCTGGATTTCACTGTGGATGCTGGCGGCTGCGGGCGTGCTGGGGATTGTCGGTATGTTCTGGCTGGCGCTAAAACGCTACGGAATGAACGTGAGCGGCGATGAGGCGTTCTATACGTTTCTCTATCTCACCCGCGATACCTTCTCGCCGTGGGAGAATCTGGCGCTGCTGTTGCAGAACTACGACAACATCGACTTCCAGGGCCTGGCTCCAATTATTCGCGATTTCTATGTCTTTATCCCTTCCTGGCTGTGGCCGGGTCGCCCGAGTATGGTGCTGAACTCCGCCAACTACTTTACCTGGGAAGTGCTGAATAACCACTCCGGGCTGGCGATCTCGCCTACGCTTATAGGCTCACTGGTTGTTATGGGCGGCGCGTTGTTCATCCCTCTCGGGGCGATTGTGGTTGGTCTGATCATCAAATGGTTCGACTGGCTGTATGAGCTGGGCAACCGCGAAACTAATCGCTATAAGGCTGCGATTCTCCACAGTTTCTGCTTCGGGGCGATCTTCAATATGATCGTGCTGGCGCGCGAAGGGTTGGATTCGTTTGTCTCGCGTGTCGTCTTTTTTATCGTGGTCTTCGGCGCAAGCCTGATGATTGCAAAACTGCTGTACTGGCTTTTTGATAACGCCGGACTCGTTCATAAACGAATAAAATCATCGCTCCGGACGCAGGTTGAAGGATAACAATGAATAACACCACCACGGCACCGACCTATACGCTGCGTGGCTTACAGTTGATCGGTTGGCGTGATTTGCAGCATGCCCTCGATTATCTGTTCGCTGACGGGCAGCTTAAGCAGGGAACGCTGGTTGCCATTAATGCCGAAAAAATGCTGACCATTGAAGATAATGCCGAGGTCAGGGAGTTAATTAACGCTGCCGAATTTAAATATGCCGATGGCATTAGCGTTGTGCGGTCGGTGCGTAAAAAGTACCCGCAGGCACAGGTTTCCCGCGTTGCCGGTGCCGATCTCTGGGAAGAAGTAATGGCGCGCGCAGGCAAGGAAGGGACGCCGGTATTTCTTGTGGGCGGTAAACCTGATGTGCTGGCGCAGACCGAAGCTAAACTGCGCGACCAGTGGAATGTGAATATCGTTGGCAGCCAGGATGGTTATTTTAAACCCGAGCAGCGTCAGGCGCTGTTTGAGCGTATTCACGCCAGTGGTGCGCAAATTGTCACTGTCGCAATGGGGTCACCAAAGCAGGAGATCTTCATGCGCGACTGCCGCCTGGTGCACCCTAATGCGCTGTATATGGGCGTTGGTGGAACGTACGATGTCTTTACCGGTCACGTAAAACGCGCGCCGAAAATCTGGCAAAAACTGGGACTGGAGTGGCTTTATAGACTGCTTTCGCAGCCGAGTCGCATTAAGCGCCAGCTTCGTTTGCTGCGTTATTTACGCTGGCATTACACCGGCGATCTCTGATTTTCCTCTCTCTGTAAAGCGACGGAGTGGTCACTTCGTCGCCTGCCTGTCTTTTTATTACACAAAGCATTCAAATTTTTAATGCTTTATTTGCCATTTCTTCTGAATTACGAAAACATTCGCAACACTCGATGTACCCATAACGATAACCGGTAACACCGGAAAGCATGCAAACACAACACGAGGATTTATGGCAGATAACAAACCAGAGCTACAGCGTGGGCTGGAAGCTCGACATATCGAACTCATCGCCCTGGGGGGCACCATTGGCGTTGGTCTGTTTATGGGGGCCGCTAGCACCCTGAAATGGGCCGGGCCATCTGTATTGTTGGCCTATATCATCGCCGGGCTGTTCGTCTTTTTCATCATGCGTTCAATGGGCGAAATGTTGTTCCTCGAACCGGTTACCGGTTCGTTCGCCGTTTATGCGCATCGTTACATGAGCCCGTTCTTTGGCTATCTCACTGCCTGGTCTTACTGGTTTATGTGGATGGCTGTGGGGATCTCAGAAATCACCGCCATTGGCGTTTATGTCCAGTTCTGGTTCCCGGAGATGGCGCAGTGGATACCCGCATTGATCGCAGTGGCGCTGGTGGCACTGGCGAATCTGGCAGCGGTGCGGTTGTACGGTGAAATCGAGTTCTGGTTCGCGATGATCAAAGTCACCACGATTATCGTGATGATTGTCATTGGTCTGGGCGTGATTTTCTTTGGCTTTGGCAATGGCGGGCAGTCGATTGGTTTTAGCAATCTCACAGAGCATGGCGGTTTTTTTGCGGGTGGCTGGAAAGGTTTCCTGACCGCATTGTGTATTGTGGTGGCGTCCTACCAGGGCGTGGAGCTGATTGGCATTACTGCCGGTGAAGCGAAGAATCCGCAGGTGACGCTGCGCAGTGCCGTAGGCAAGGTGTTGTGGCGAATCCTGATTTTCTACGTAGGCGCGATTTTCGTTATCGTCACCATCTTCCCATGGAATGAAATAGGCAGCAACGGCAGCCCGTTTGTACTGACTTTCGCCAAAATCGGCATTACCGCAGCGGCGGGCATTATCAACTTTGTGGTGCTGACGGCTGCGCTCTCTGGCTGTAACAGTGGCATGTACAGTTGCGGACGTATGCTCTACGCGCTGGCGAAAAACCGTCAGTTACCGGCGGCGATGGCGAAAGTTTCCCGTCACGGTGTGCCGGTTGCAGGAGTGGCGGTATCCATTGTCATCCTGCTAATTGGCTCATGCCTGAACTACATCATCCCTAACCCACAGCGCGTGTTTGTCTACGTCTACAGTGCCAGCGTGCTTCCGGGCATGGTGCCGTGGTTTGTGATTTTGATAAGCCAGCTGCGTTTTCGTCGTGCACACAAAGCGGCGATTGCCAGCCATCCGTTCCGCTCAATCCTGTTCCCGTGGGCCAACTACGTAACAATGGCATTCCTGATTTGCGTTTTGATCGGTATGTACTTTAATGAAGATACCCGTATGTCGCTGTTTGTCGGCATCATCTTCATGCTGGCGGTGACGGCGATTTATAAAGTTTTTGGCCTTAATCGCCACGGTAAAGCGCATAAACTGGAGAAATAAGCAGCAAAGCGCGCAAACCGTAACCAAACGCGCATTTTATTTAAAAAGGGACTAGACAGAGGGGTGGGAAGTCCGTATTATCCACCCCCGCAACGGCGCTAAGCGCCCGTAGCTCAGCTGGATAGAGCGCTGCCCTCCGGAGGCAGAGGTCTCAGGTTCGAATCCTGTCGGGCGCGCCATTTAGTCCCGGCGCTTGAGCTGCGGTGGTAGTAATACCGCGTAACAAGATTTGTAGTGGTGGCTATAGCTCAGTTGGTAGAGCCCTGGATTGTGATTCCAGTTGTCGTGGGTTCGAATCCCATTAGCCACCCCATTATTAGAAGTTGTGACAATGCGAAGGTGGCGGAATTGGTAGACGCGCTAGCTTCAGGTGTTAGTGTTCTTACGGACGTGGGGGTTCAAGTCCCCCCCCTCGCACCACGACTTTAAAGAATTGAACTAAAAATTCAAAAAGCAGTATTTCGGCGAGTAGCGCAGCTTGGTAGCGCAACTGGTTTGGGACCAGTGGGTCGGAGGTTCGAATCCTCTCTCGCCGACCAATTTTGAACCCCGCTTCGGCGGGGTTTTTTGTTTTCTGTGCATTTCATCACTCTCCCTTCGCAATAAACGCCCGTAGTAACTCATTGCCACACGGTATGATTTCGCCCTTAACTTATTGAAGGATGACTTCAGGCAAGGAGCAACCATGCTGCAACAGGTTCCAACGCGTGCGTTTCACGTGATGGCGAAACCGAGCGGTTCCGATTGTAATCTGAACTGTGACTACTGTTTTTATCTCGAAAAACAATCCCTTTACCGTGAAAAGCCAGTCACTCATATGGACGAAGACACGCTGGAAGCGTATGTCCGTCACTATATCGCCGCCAGCGAACCACAAAACGAAGTCGCTTTTACCTGGCAGGGCGGTGAGCCAACGCTGATGGGGCTGGAGTTTTACCGCCGAGCCGTGGCGCTACAGGCGAAATATGGTGCTGGCAGGAAGATAAGTAACAGCTTCCAGACTAACGGCGTGCTGCTAGATGATGAATGGTGCGCGTTTCTCGCAGAGCATCATTTCCTTGTTGGCCTGTCGCTGGATGGTCCGGCTGAGATCCACAATCAATATCGCGTGACCAAAAGCGGCAGACCAACGCATAAGCTGGTGATGCGTGTCCTGACGCTGCTGCAAAAGCATCATGTCGACTATAACGTGCTGGTCTGCGTTAACCGCACCAGCGCGTTACAACCTTTGCAGGTCTATGATTTTCTGCGTGATGCGGGCGTGGAGTTCATCCAGTTTATTCCGGTAGTGGAGCGTCTGGCTGATGAAACAGCTGCCCGCGATGGACTGAAACTACATGCGCCCGGCGATATTCAGGGCGAACTGACGGAATGGTCGGTGCGCCCCGATGAGTTTGGTGAGTTTCTGGTGGCGATATTCGACCACTGGATCAAACGCGACGTCGGCAAGATTTTCGTGATGAATATCGAATGGGCGTTTGCCAATTTTGTTGGTGCGCCTGGTGCGGTTTGCCATCATCAGCCAACCTGTGGGCGCTCGATGATTGTTGAGCACAACGGCGACGTTTACGCCTGCGATCACTATGTTTATCCGCAATATCGACTGGGGAATATGCTTCAGCAGACCATCGCAGAAATGGTAGATTCTCCGCAGCAGCAGACTTTTGGTGAAGATAAATTTAAGCAGTTACCGGCGCAGTGTCGCAGTTGTAACGTGTTAAAAGCGTGCTGGGGAGGCTGCCCGAAACACCGCTTTATGCTCGATGCCAGCGGCAAGCCAGGGCTGAATTATTTATGTGCCGGGTATCAGCGTTATTTCCGCCATCTACCGCCGTATCTTAAAGCAATGGCTGATTTGTTGGCGCACGGTCGCCCGGCCAGCGACATTATGCAGGCGCATTTGATGGTGGTGAATAAGTAAAAAAGCGGCCATTTTGTGGCCGCCTGCGGTTGATTGCCGGATGCGGCGTAAACGCCTTATCCGGCCTACATGATCGTGCAAATTCAATAAATTGCAGAGTTCTGTAGGCTGGATAAGATGCGTCAGCATCGCATCCAGCAAAGGCAGATCACTGCGATAGCGCCGGATTAGTCAGATTTAATCTGTGCGCGTGGAGGATATTTCTTCAGGATCTCCATATACGCGTGCATTTCGGTTTGCAGTGGTACTCCCATCGGGATATGGCGCACGCCGATAGAATCGCTTTCCTGTGGATCGGTGTAGAGGTTAAACACCGACGATCCGGCTGTTTGCATTACCGTGCCGGTGAACCCACCCTGATACCCGCTCTGGGTATAAGCGTAAGGCTGCTGAATCAGGACGTGATACTTGAACTCATCCATACGCACAGCAGAGAGTTTGCCGTTGAGGAAGTAGTGCTCGGCCTTACGGTTAGACTGGCCGTTTGTTCCCAGGAAGAAAGATGTCTGGTCTACACCATCGATAAAGGTGGTTTTCGGCACTAAATTCGCCACTTTCGCCCCAGGATGCCCCGCCAGATCCAGTGCTGTTGGGAAGAGATCTGCCAGATCAACAATACCGTCAGATTTACGCGGTTGGATCATGCCTTTCCAGTACACGAAAGTCGGAACGCGAACGCCGCCTTCCCAGGTAGATCCTTTCGCTCCACGGAACGGTGTGCGACCGTGCGGAGGCACTTCGGCTTCCGGACCGTTATCGGAGGTGAAGACAATAAGCGTGTTATCCAGCTGACCGTTTTTCTCCAGCGTTTTGTAGAGATTAGCGAACACATCGTTCATCTCTACCATGCAGTCACCATACGAGGTGCGTGCCGGAGAGCTACCCGCATATTTGGCGTTCGGGTAGTTATCGAAGTGACAGCCGCGAGTGCCGTAATAGAGGAAGAAAGGTTTATCACTCTTCGCCATCTTGTCGAGGAACTTAACGCCATATTCCATCCAGCGTTGATCCAGGTCTTCCATATATTTCGGCGTGATGTCAGCAATGGCCTCCTGTTCGCCGCCGCGTACAGCATGAACATCATCTTTGCTAAATGGTAATTGCTTGATGTATTCAGAACGGTCCGGACTCAGGGCGACTTCCGGGTTGACGTGAACATCGCGCCATTCGGTATACATATCGGACACGGAGTTGAAGCCACGGAAATCATCAAATCCGACGTTCTGCGGCTGCGACTCTTTGTTTTCCCCCATATGCCATTTCCCGATAGCCTGGGTGACGTAACCCTGGTCGTGCAGCAATTGCGGCAGGGTGGTTAACCCTTGCAGACCGCCCGGTTGCCCGTACATCGGCGGCATCAGAATGCCGTGGTGGATGGAGTATTGTCCGGTGAGAATGGTGGCGCGGGTAGGGGAAGAACTTGGTTGAGAATATGCAGAGGTTAAAATCAATCCCTGGCTGGCAACGGCGTCAATATCTGGCGTTGGGTTACCTACCGCCACGCCACCGCCATTAAAGCCGACATCCATCCAGCCCACGTCATCCAGTAAGAAAACAACCACGTTCGGTTTCTTACCGGTCTTTTTCTCTAATTCCGCCAGCTTCTGCTGGGTTTCTTTATCCTGTGCCGGATGCTGCATCACAGGCATCATATTATCGGCAATGGTGGTCGCCGGTTTAACCAGGTACTGGTTAGGGTGATCATACCCGGCATAGCCTTCGCGCGTGGTAGCGGTTGACGGGGTATCTGCAGCACTGGCCAGCAAAGGAATAGCGGCGGCGATTGCGATCACCAGTAGTTTGGGTGAAAACGAAATTTCCATGCAAAATGCTCCGGTTTCATGTCATTAAATGGATGACGTAATTAAGCATTGATAATTGAGATCCCTCTCCCTGATAAAATGGGTATATAAATAATTATGATGAAAATATATTATTTATTTGCCATGAGAATGAATCGAAAGATCAGGAGAGCGTTTTCAATCCTACCCCTGGTGCGGGGGATATGTAAGGCAGGTTTATTGCATAGTGTTGATTATTGATGCTGTTTTTGATTAGGAGTGTAATTAATATATATATTTGTTATTGAATATTTTTAACAATTCACAGTATTTATAATTAAAGAGAGTAAGGTGCTGGATAATATTTGTTCAGGTAATTATTGCGAATGAAAGAAACCTGGATTGCAGAATTTTCTCATAACAAGTATTAAAGGATGTTATTTCCCGGGCCTGTATGGCATAATAATTGGGTAGATGCTCATTTCATCTCTTATGTTCGCCTTAGTGCCTCATAAACTTAGGAATGACGCAGAGCCGTTTACGGTGCTTATCGTCCACTGACAGATGTCGCTTATGCCTCATCAGACACCATGGACACAACGTTGAGTGAAGCACCCACTTGTTGTCATACAGACCTGTTTTAACGCCTGCTCCGTAATAAGAGCAGGCGTTTTTTTATGGCTGAATAAACAACAGGCTACGTCTCTCTTGCGTCATTGGTTGTGCATTTAGCACCCTTACAAGAGAGCCTACCGTGACGATGGGAAGAAACTGATTATTCTCTATTCCGGTTAAATCGCGTCCGCAGCGAGCGGCGATATCTTCGACCAGCTCTTCTAACTCAACGGCATCGTTTACCAAATCCAGATCTTCGTCCAGTTTATCGTCGGCTTTAAGTGGCAGTGGGTAGCCGATATAGCCGTTTTCTTGCAAGGTATTCCACACAGCCCGAATGATCCATGTATCTACGGTACGAGGGTTAAACTGGCGTGCAAACTGACAAATGGAAAGCCCCTGACGTTTATCGGCCATGATTCGGCGTTTCTCGAGGAGCTTGATTTTATCCTGCTTCGCGGCGGCTATCAGAGACACAATAAAAAGTGATAACCAGAAGATGAAGGTGTTGCCCGTACGCACGAAGGAAATAGTCAGCCAGCCTACGCCAGCCAGAGCAGCACATATCAAAAAGCAGAGTAACAACCTTACCCGAACAGGATTACTTTCAGGTGATGGCAAGCGGAAAAGGTAGCGGGAAGGCATGCGCATTTTTGACATCCTTGTAAAAAAATATCGCCTCTGAACGAGGCGATATAAATTACTGCGGCGGGTTGTTCTGCAACGTCAACATCAAGCCGTCGCGGCGCATCGATGCGGCTTCTTCTGGTTTGTGCAGTCTGTCCAGCGCGTCGGCAAGCCATGCGTAATCGTAGGCGTCCGGGCGTTGTTTCAGCGCCGCGCGGAAGGCGAGCGATGCTTCCTGCCATTCACCGTGTTTCATCAGCGACTGACCCAGTGTGCTCCACAACAGCGGGCGATCGCCCACGTTTTTGATCTGTTGGCGCAGTACTTTTTCCAGCTGTTCTGGGTTATTAGTTTTCAAACGTGGGATCGGCAGCAGTAGGCGATCATCATACTGGCGTTTCAGGCCGTCGATGATAATTTGCTGGGCAGTATCATGATCGTCACATTCAATAAGATGTTCCGCCATTGCCACCTGCAAAGCCACCTGATGACGCGTTTTCCGGCTTTGGTTTTTCCACCAGTTACGTAAACCTTCGCTGCCGTCATCGGCCCGTGCCTGATTCATCAGACCAATCCATGCCTGTTGTTCCAGCATTGCGCGATGTTCTTCATCACCAACGTGGGCTTTCGCCATTGACGGGATTATGTCCAGCAGTGAACTCCACGCGCCGGTACGGATATACGCTTGTTCTGCCAGACGCAGCACTTCCGGATGGCGTGGTGTGACTTCGAGTAACTTATCCACGCCGTGGCGTGCCGCATGATTTTCATTACGCGCCAGTTGCAGGCGAACGCGGGCAATTTCCACCGGAATGGTGTCGTTACCCGCCAGTTCTGCTGCACGTTCCAGATGCTGATTGGCGCGCGCTTCATCCCCGCGTTGCTGTGCGGCTTCGGCAGCCAGCAGGTAGTTCACCACCGGCTGTTCAGCGTGATCGGCATTTTTTGACATCAGCTTTTCAACTTGCTGATAATCGCCTTCCGCTAGTTTTAGCAGCGCTTGTTCAGTCTGCTTACGTGCGCGGCGACGCTTACGTCCGACAAACCAACCCCGGGTGTGCGCGCCGGTGCGGAAGATCCGCCGCAGTAGCCACTCAATGGCAAACAGCACGACCATCGCCAGAATCAAAATGATCGCCAGGCCAGTCACGCTGGTTTCGATATTGTAGTTGTCGGTCTGGATCAGTACGTAACCCTGATGACCGGCAATCATCGGGCCGACCACGATCCCCGCAATCAGCAACACAAAGAGCAATAACACTTTTAGCATGGTTATTCTCCTTGCGGCGCGGCTGCCGGGGCATCAGCTTGCGGTGCAGGTGCAGGTGCAGGTTTAGCTTCCGTTGCCCCTGCTGCCGGTTGCGCCAGCAGGTTACGCACGCGAGTCTGCATCAGTTTTTCCAGCATCGCCTGGCTTTGCAGTGTTTCCGGGAGATCCATCGAGATATTTTGCTGGCTTAACTGGTCCACCTCGTCGAGAAACGCTTTGGTGGTGGCATCTTCAGTATCGTAATAAGCACGAACCCAGGTGGAGACGTTCTCCAGCGCCTGGCGGTACGTCTCTTCCTGATGACGCGGCACTGCTTGTGCGGCGACCAGCAGACGGGAACGAATATTTTCGCGCAGATAGATATCCTGATTCGGCGCTAACAGCGGTACGGCAGTATCATCACGACGGCGAATCGTAATGAAGTTGTCCATAAAACTCTGCCAGCTTTTTTGCAGATTGACGCGCCATTCGCTGATGGAGCTGGAAAGCTCTTCACCATCGGAATCCATTGGCGAACCGTCGCTATCATTGTCGGCCAGACGCAGGTTATCCACTTGATTAGAGAGCTGATTCAACTTGAGGATAATGCCGTCATAATCCACCTGCGTTACCGCAGAAAGGCTGGCAATATCATTGGTAATTGCCCGACGAACAGCAATAAGGCTGGGGTCATTCATATCTGCCAGGCTGGCATCAGCGCTTTTCAGTAACGCTGCTGCGGTGGTGAC
This sequence comes from Escherichia sp. E4385, assembly GCF_963883145.1. NCBI lineage: Bacteria > Pseudomonadati > Pseudomonadota > Gammaproteobacteria > Enterobacterales > Enterobacteriaceae > Escherichia > Escherichia sp. E4385. The sequence continues at coordinate 57,985 of NZ_CAWOOJ010000020.1, read as the reverse complement.
GTCCTGATCGCTCCAGAGTTTACGTCCGGCAAGTTTTACCAGAAAGTCCGCCTGTGCCAGAAGCCAGGTTTTGGCATCGCTACCAGAGATGGTAGCGACCTTTTGTTGGACTTCATCCAGCTGTTTTGCCAGCGTTTCTTGCTGTCGATTCGCCTGCTCTAACTGTACAGCCTGTTGCTTAATAATGCCTTCCAGCTCCGCTTTTTGGCTTTCCTGGGCTTTTTGCAGTGCCGTGAGTTGGCTCGCCAGGGCATCGCTGGTGGCAGTCTGACTGACGGCCTGTTGTTTACCCCAGCCATACAAACCGACGCCTGCTGCCAGAGCAATGGCGATAGCCACCGCACTGAGAATCAGAGCGGTACTATTCTTACTCTTCTTTTCTGCAACGACAGGTTGTGGCGTGGTGTCCACGGCCTCCCTGGTATCTTCAACCACGGCGGAGGTTTTTTCTTGTTCCGTCATTATGGCTTCCTGTTATGAGAGTTATTGTAATGCCCGTAAAAGCGCATCGTTGTCAGCGTTATCGGCGACCTTAATGTCATTCCAGCCCAGTTCCCGGGCGAGTTTCGCCAAACGCTCACTGACGACCAAAAGCCGACAGCGTAGTAACCAGTGCTCACGATACCATTGTGGGATCAATGACCAGAGTTGATGCAACATTTCACCGCTGGTAACAACGACGGTCGTCACCTCGCGGGATTGCCAACGCATCGCCTCTTCTGCACCGTCATAATGAATGGCGCACCGTTGATAACATTCACAAAAAGTGACTTCAGCACCGCGTGCCGTCAGAGTTTCTCCTATCAGCTCACGACCGCCGTTGCCACGTAATATCAGCGCACGTTTGCCCGCAATACTTTGTAATTCCGGTAATTGTAGCAAGACTTCACTGATTTCCCGATCCTGCGGATAACGAACCTGGTGCCCGCTCACGGTATGCAGCGCCAGCGCAGTGGTGCGGCCGATGGCGAAATAACCAGCAAGTAATGGCCATTTAAGAGCTTGCTGATGCAGTTGTGATTGGGCAAAAGCAACGGCGTGTTGCGAAAGGGCAAACAATAGATCGCCTTTACCAAGTGCTGATAGCTGGTCGGCAAGTTGTGGTAATTGCCGACCCGGGGAAAACTCTATCAGCGGAAAATGCCAGGCCACCTGCCCCAGTGTGCGCAGACGGCTCACTAACTCTTCTCCAGCTGGAGATGGGCGGGTGACCAGGATACTCATGCTGGCGCGTCTCCGTTGTAGACTTCAGCGAGAATCTCCCGTGCGCCGTTATTCAGTAGCTCTTCCGCCAGTGAAATCCCCATTTGCTCGGCATCCTGCGGCGCACCGCGGCGTTCACCACGAATAATCTGCGAACCGTCCGGCGCACCGACCAGCGCACGCAACCAGATTTTGCCGTCGACAAGTTCGGCATAGCTGCCAATCGGCACCTGACAACCCCCTTCCAGACGGGTATTCATCGCACGTTCAGCGGTGACGCGTAGCGCGGTTTCATGGTGATTAAGTGCGGCAAGAAGCTCGCGGGTACGCGTATCATCAAGGCGGCATTCAATACCTACGGCACCTTGTCCGACTGCCGGAAGAGAAATTTCTGGGGGCAGCGCAGCGCGAATGCGGGACTCCAGCCCTAAACGTTTTAATCCAGCCACGGCAAGAATAATGGCATCGTATTCGCCGTTATCCAGCTTGCTAAGGCGTGTTCCAACGTTCCCACGCAGAGAGCGGATAATCAGGTCCGGGCGGCGTTCCGCCAGTTGGCACTGGCGACGTAAGCTGGAAGTCCCGACGATACTGCCAGCCGGTAACGCATCCAGATTGTCATAATTATTGGACACAAAGGCATCACGCGGATCCTCGCGTTCGCAAATGGTGACCAGCCCCAGACCTTGCGGGAATTCAACCGGCACATCTTTCATCGAATGTACGGCGATATCGGCGCGGTTTTCCAGAAGCGCGACTTCCAGCTCTTTAACAAATAAGCCTTTTCCGCCTACTTTCGCCAGCGGCGTATCAAGAATTACATCGCCGCGCGTCACCATCGGTACTAGTTCAACGACTAATCCCGGATGGCTCGCCATCAACTTGTCTTTGACATAGTGTGCCTGCCAGAGTGCAAGTGGGCTTTGGCGTGTGGCAATTCTTAAAACATTGTCTAACATGCTTGTTACCGTCATTATCATCCGTGGTCCATCCTAACATCCTTGCTGGAGCGATGTCAGTGTTGTGGTGAAACGTTGACGTTAATGCAAAACGTAAATTGAATCCTGACAGGCGCTTCAAGCCGTCGTAATAAGGAATTTACAGAGAATAAACGGTGCTACACTTGTATGTAGCGCATCTTTCTTTACGGTCAATCAGCAAGGTGTTAAATTGATCACGTTTTAGACCATTTTTTCGTCGTGAAACTAAAAAAACCAGGCGCGGAAAGTGGTAACAGTTACCTTTGACATACGAAATATCCCGAATGCCGCGTGTTTCCGTTGATGTTGCCGGAATCACAGACATGACGGGTAGCAAATCAGGCGATACGTCTTGTACCTCTATATTGAGACTCTGAAACAGAGACTGGATGCCATAAATCAATTGCGCGTGGATCGCGCGCTTGCTGCCATGGGGCCTGCATTCCAACAGGTTTACAGTCTGCTGCCGACATTGTTGCACTATCACCATCCGCTAATGCCGGGTTACCTTGATGGTAACGTTCCCAAAGGCATTTGCCTTTACACGCCTGATGAAACCCAACGCCACTACCTGAACGAACTTGAACTGTATCGTGGAATGTCAGTACAGGACCCGCCGAAAGGCGAGCTTCCGATTACTGGTGTATACACCATGGGCAGTACTTCGTCGGTAGGGCAAAGTTGTTCCTCTGACCTGGATATCTGGGTCTGTCATCAATCCTGGCTCGATAGCGAAGAGCGCCAGTTACTACAACGTAAATGTAGCCTGCTGGAAAGCTGGGCCGCCTCGCTCGGGGTGGAAGTTAGCTTCTTCCTGATTGATGAAAACCGTTTCCGTCACAACGAGAGTGGCAGTCTGGGGGGCGAAGATTGCGGCTCCACCCAGCATATACTGCTTCTTGATGAATTTTACCGTACCGCCGTGCGTCTCGCCGGTAAGCGTATTCTGTGGAATATGGTGCCTTGCGACGAAGAAGAGCATTACGATGACTACGTAATGACGCTCTACGCGCAGGGCGTGCTGACGCCAAATGAATGGCTGGATCTCGGCGGCTTAAGCTCGCTTTCCGCTGAAGAGTACTTTGGTGCCAGCCTTTGGCAACTCTACAAAAGTATCGATTCCCCGTACAAAGCGGTGCTGAAGACACTGCTGCTGGAAGCCTATTCCTGGGAATATCCGAATCCACGCCTGCTGGCGAAAGATATCAAACAGCGTTTGCACGACGGCGAGATTGTGTCGTTTGGCCTCGATCCGTACTGCATGATGCTGGAGCGTGTTACTGAATACCTGACGGCGATTGAAGATTTCACCCGTCTGGATTTAGTACGCCGCTGCTTCTATTTAAAAGTGTGCGAAAAACTCAGCCGTGAACGCGCCTGCGTAGGCTGGCGTCGTGAAGTGTTAAGCCAGTTGGTGAAAGAGTGGGAATGGGACGATGCTCGTCTGGCAATGCTCGATAACCGCGCTAACTGGAAGATTGATCAGGTACGTGAGGCGCACAACGAGCTGCTCGACGCAATGATGCAGAGCTACCGTAATCTGATCCGCTTTGCGCGCCGCAATAACCTTAGCGTCTCCGCCAGCCCGCAGGATATCGGCGTGCTGACGCGTAAACTGTACGCCGCGTTTGAAGCATTACCGGGTAAAGTGACGCTGGTAAATCCGCAGATTTCACCTGATCTCTCGGAACCGAATCTGACCTTTATTTATGTACCGCCGGGCCGTGCTAACCGTTCAGGTTGGTATCTGTATAACCGTGCGCCAAATATTGAGTCGATCATCAGCCATCAGCCGCTGGAATATAACCGTTACCTGAATAAGCTAGTGGCCTGGGCGTGGTTTAACGGCCTGTTGACTTCACGTACACGCTTGTACATTAAGGGCAATGGCATTGTTGATCTGCCGAAGTTGCAAGAGATGGTGGCCGATGTGTCGCATCACTTCCCATTGCGTCTGCCCGCACCGACGCCAAAAGCGCTCTACAGTCCATGTGAAATTCGCCATCTGGCAATAATTGTTAATCTGGAATATGACCCGACGACGGCATTCCGTAACCAGGTAGTACATTTCGATTTTCGTAAGCTGGATGTTTTCAGCTTTGGTGAAGAGCAAAAATGCCTGGTGGGTAGTGTTGACTTGCTGTACCGCAACTCGTGGAACGAAGTGCGTACGCTGCACTTCAACGGTGAGCAGTCGATGATTGAAGCCCTGAAAACCATTCTCGGCAAAATGCATCAGGACGCCGCACCGCCCGATAGCGTGGAAGTCTTCTGCTACAGCCAGCATCTGCGCGGTTTAATTCGCACCCGCGTGCAGCAACTGGTTTCTGAGTGTATTGAACTGCGTCTTTCCAGCACCCGCCAGGAAACTGGGCGCTTCAAGGCACTGCGCGTTTCTGGTCAAACCTGGGGTTTGTTCTTCGAACGCCTGAATGTATCGGTACAGAAACTGGAGAACGCCATCGAGTTTTATGGTGCTATTTCGCATAACAAACTGCACGGCCTGTCAGTGCAGGTTGAAACCAATCACGTCAAATTACCGGCGGTGGTGGACGGCTTTGCCAGCGAAGGGATCATCCAGTTCTTCTTCGAAGAAACGCAAGACGAGAATGGCTTTAATATCTACATTCTCGACGAAAGCAACCGGGTTGAGGTGTATCACCACTGCGAAGGTAGCAAAGAGGAGCTGGTGCGTGACGTCAGCCGCTTCTACTCGTCATCGCACGACCGTTTTACCTACGGCTCAAGCTTCATTAACTTCAACCTGCCGCAGTTCTATCAGATTGTGAAGGTCGATGGTCGCGAACAGGTGATTCCGTTCCGAACCAAATCTATTGGCAACATGCCGCCTGCCAATCAGGACAACGATACGCCGCTATTACAGCAGTATTTTTCGTGATGAGCTAGCCGGAAAGCGAGGCTTATCCGGCATGCAATCTTAGCGGAAACTGACTGTTTCCCCCGCTTGCTGCGTTGCCGCCTGTTCCAGCAAATCCCAGAAGGTTTCACCGCTACGGTCGCAAATCCACTCATCGCCTTTCAGATCAAAATGGTAGCCGCCCTGTTTGGTTGCCAGCCATACCTGGTGCAGCGGTTCCTGGCGGTTGATAATGATTTTGCTGCCGTTCTCAAAGGTAATGGTCAGCACGCCACCGTTGATTTCGCAGTCAATATCGCTGTCGCCATCCCAGTCGTCCAGATGCTCTTCAATGGTTAGCCACAGTTGGTCAGCCAGGCGATGAAATTCACTGTCGTTCATTGTTGTATCCTGTTTTTAAGTGATGGCGGCAGTATAGCGGCATGGGGTCAGGGCTTCAAAGGTTGCTCAATGTCTGGTGTTTTGCGGCACTCTTCCTCCGTCTTCAGGATGATGATGTCATTATTGGATGAAAACATGTTCTGATCCAGATTACCTGTCCTGGCCGGACAGGGCGATGCGGTTCGATAAAGTTGGCTACCGATCCAGGTATAAACATAGCGATTGTCATAAGCGAAACGTTCGCTGGTCTTCAATGGTCCATCAATAGCAAAAATTTGAATATCATCGCGTAAACGGGAAGAGCGCATAAAGTAGCCATGGTCTTTCCCGGCGTTAATACGTTGTTTCAGGAAAGGTGCAGAAGAGTCAAGTGTTATGATTTCCAGGGTGTCTTCACCAAAAGGAGACAATTTCGCAATGTACAGATGATTTTTGTACTGCGCGACACGATCGGTGATGGGATGAAATGCTTTTGGGTCAATATCGGGGAGTTTCTCCCATTGACTCCATTGCTGGTCTGTAGAGCGAAGCTTACGCCAGCTAACATCGGTTTCGCCGACGAGAAAAGAGCTTTCGCCATCAGAGTATTGAGCAATGTTAACGGATGAGTTATAGGGGATTCCCGTTGGAATAAACGCACCATCCTCAAGAAGTCTGCCGTCCAACTCTCCACTACGGTAGTCTGCCCAGTAGCCATAACCTGAATGTTCGGTTTTCCATGTCACCCGCACGGTTTTAGTATTGGGTGTTGGGTAGCGCCACAGCTGTGAGCCATCGAATGCGTAAACATAACGATCGTCGTGTGCATACCATTTCTTGTAATGGGGGCTATCGTTAAGGTGAGACTCACGCTCATCAGGAACACGATAATCCATCAGGATAAGCGGCCCGGAAGACTCGAATACCTGGAGACCATCTTCTTCTTCGCCATCAACTGGTAATTTGGTCAGTAAATAGCCGTGAGTTCTTCCCGCGTTAAAGCGTTTATCAATCACTAAATCAGGATTATCCAGCGTGATGATATCCAGCCTATTTTCGCCAAATTCTGTCTTATTAATGGTGTACAGCTTGTCCTGATAATGCGCGACAGTCTTGCTAAGAGGGTGAAATTGTTCTGGATCGAGGCCGGGTAGGACTTCTTGCTGGCATTCTGGCCCTTTGCGCCATGAAACGTAGTGTTCCTGTAAATTGAACGCTGCGCAGCTATTTGCCCTATCTTTGTCCAGATTTCCCTGATTCAGCACCTTCCGGTGCAGGCCGCTTTTATCTCGCCAGCTCAATAACGACCCCGGCATCCAGCGCACGACAGTAAATGTCTCTGGGTCGGCTTTAAGCTGTTCGCCATTGATTATGATTTTGGTCCGTGTACGGGCTAATGTATCCCAGGGGCCAAATGGCACGGCAACGCAGGGGTTAAACGTGGTGGAAAACTTTCCTCGCTGATCCCAGGACTTCTGCGCCAGTACGCGGAAACTCTCGGGGTCAGCGAGGCGATGCCCATCAACATATAAGAAATTAGCGTCACGTAATATCAGCCCCAGAAAGTCAGGTTTCCAGGGGGAACGGAATTTCACCTGATGCAGCGTTTTGATATCTAAACTATTTTCTCCACCATTGTCATCGGTGCGCTTGCCTTCGAAATAGAGACTGTGTTTATCTGCGGCAAAATCACCCCATGCCTTGAACGAGGCGACATCGACGGGAGGTTTGTCTGGCGGGTTTTGCACAACTTCACCCGCGTAGAGGATATTGCGACCATCGCTATGCCAGGAATAATGAGGATACCAGGCCTGTGCGCCCTCATAGAGGTAGTCGGTTGTCAAATCAGTCAGAGGCGGTTCTTTATCCCATTCGTCTAGTGTTGTTGGGTCTATTAATAAATTAGGTAAACGACGCAAACTCTTGTAATTCACGTCAGGTAGAGAAAGATTTGTTTCCTGATAAGGGCGCAGGTACACCACGCCTTTTCCCTGTTTCTGGTAAATATTATGTTCAGGCTCATCAAGCCGACATCCCCATGCCGATGATAAGAACAACGAACAAGACAACAAACAAACCACATTGCGATAGCGCATAAAGCCATCCTGGCGGGGAATCTCATCCACAAATCCCCGAGTAAATCCTGATCCGCAACCCGAATACGTTTGTCATCATGAAATCCGATCCCATAACTCTATTCAGGTTGGCCTCTTCGGTTATTTAACCATCATTTTATTGGTCACACTTGTCCGGAAGCACCAGTTTTCGCTCCCGCTCTGTTTCTTTATAGTAAGCCTGTGCCGGGCAGTCACTGGCATGTCGATAAAGCTGATCGCCATCCCAGGTATAAACATAACGATCGTCCCAGCCCAGCTTCTTGTCGACATGCATTTTCCCAAAGGTTTCAAAGACTTGCACGCTTCCTGGCTTATACAAATGAATAAAATAACCGTGCTTTTCCCCGGCGCTGAGTCGGCTATCTATCTGCAAATCCGGGGTATCCAGCTTGATGATTTCCAGATCTTCTTCGCCAAAGAATGACATTTTTACCACGTACAGGCGGTCCTGGTACTGAGCAATTCTCTCGGTCAAAAGATGAAATTGTTCCGGATCTACACCGGGCAGTGTCTCTTTCACACAATCATTACTGCGATTATATGTATTGCTCCATTGAACATTGTCTTCATTGAGCATAAACGTTGCACAGTCGACTTTTGGCAGCCTTCCGGCTCCGCGACCAAATGATAAACGTTTCATTCCGCGCTTATCGCGATAAATAAGCAATGAGTCGGGATACCAGCGAATTAACTGGAAACTGTCCGCATCAGCGTTAATAGGGTCGCCATTAAGATAAATTTTATTGGCAAAGCGAATAAGAATATCTGAGGAATTATCACGCTTATAATGCCTGTCAAATTCAGGGCTTCGATCCCAGGATTTTTCTCCCAACAGTGTCATACCGCTGGCGGAACCCTGCGGTATACCTTTTAAATAGAGAGTATTTTTATCCGTTAATGTGGTGGAGTTCCTGCCACTATTCATTTTGAGCGTTGCCAGGTCGACTCCGTTATTACTGGCGACGCGTTTGCCGTCAAAGTAAATACTGTTTTTATCGACGGCAAAACGATCGTATGCACGAAAGCTGGCGATATCGATAACCGGTGTGCCTGGCGGGTTAATCACCCGGTTGCCGCGCCAGAGCATAACGTGACCATCGGTTACCCAATGAAAATGTTCGTCATCAATATCGGATCTGTCGCTGTCAAAGTATTCTTCTTGCTTACCATTTAAATCCGCCGCTTCGCGCAGATTCTCCTTATTTATACCGGAGAGAGTGGCATAAACTACCCATTCATACGAATGATTAATCCAGGAAAAGCTTCTGTAGACTACCTCGTCTCTCTTACCGTAGCTTTGATCATAACTCCGGGGAGCTGCGGCCTGCGCTGTTGAGATACCCCACAATAATGAGGCGAGAACGAATATATGTTTTCCTGACATCATGTCACCCCGCGGTTATTGATTTTTCTTTGGTGAGAAATAAGCATTTGCATATTTCCCTTCCAGGGTGACGAGGACGCCACCTGTCCAGGATTTCGCTGAACCATATCCGCTTTTGTAATGTTGCCCGACAACATGCGCATATTGCGGCCACGACGTGGCATAACGATAAAGCTGTGTACCCGTAAATACGTAAACATAGCGATCATCGCGGGCAAACCAGTTGGGATTGTATTGTGCGTCTTCGGTATGCGCTTCCCGTTCCCGTGGAATGTGTTCATCCAGCAGTACCAGGGGGCCTGCGGATTCAAACACCTCAACTTTCCCCTCTGTCGTAAGCAAATAACCGTGGCGCTTACCGGCGTTAAAACGACGGTTAATAATCAGGTTGGGATCATCAAGCGTAATCACTTCAAGCGATCGTTCGCCAAACTCAGATATTTTTACGGTGTAAAGGCGATCCTGATACTGCGCCGTACTTCTATTGAGAACATGAAACTGCTCGGGATCGAGGCCGGGAATCATTTCCATAATGCAACTGTCGTCGTTCCAGCTCTGACGCCAGGTCACCTTATCTTCCAGCATATTGAAATTGGCTGAACAATCCTTACTAGCCAAAACGTGTTCGGGGGGATCGACATTCTTTTCACTAAGGTCGATATGCTTCGTGCCGTTTTTATCGCGGTAAATGAATTTTGTGCCAGGGATCCAGCGAACAACAGCGAAAGTGGTCGGGTCGGCGTCCAGTGCATGACCATTGATAATGACTTGTTTTGTCGTGCGCGCTAGCGTATCCCAGGGACCAACAGGCCCGGCAGCGCAAGGGTTTATGGGAGAAAACGCACCACGCTGATCCCATGATTTTTGCGCCTGAATAGTAAAACTATCCGGGTCATCCGCCCGATGACCGCGCAGATAAAGATAATTTTTATCCCGCAGAACATCTGCGAACTCTGGATCGTAGTACTCGTACCATGGCTCGCTGATGCCTACCGCATCCAGCGTAGCCATATCCACCCCCCGGTTTGCCTCGGTACGCACGCCGTCAAAATAAAGGCTGTTTTTATCTGCGGCGAAGCGACCAAAAACGCGGAATGTTGCTACATCCACTGGCGGTACATCTGGCGGATTACGCACAATTTCGCCCGCCCAAAGGATATAACGACCATCTGAATGATAAGACGAGCGAATCATGGAGGCATTTACCGTCTCAGAGTAATAGTCAGTGGCGAGATTGGTAAGCGGTTCCTGATATCTCCAGTAGGGATCTTTATCCGGCGATTTTGACAGATCGGCTAACCGACGCAGCAGCTGAAAATTGACCTCTGGCAGTTGAGAGAGAGTGCGCGTTGATTCAAAGTTATTAAAGACATAGGCCACACCACGCCCTTGCTTTTGATAAGCGAGATGGTCTGGCATGGGAAGCCTACATCCCCATGCCGACGATAAGAACAACGAACAAGACAACAAACAAGCCACATTGCGATAGTGCATAAAGCCATCCTGGCGCGAGGTGCCGATCACGAAACTACCAGCAAAACATAAATCCCCGCGTGTAAGCGTTATACTCGCAGCAATTCCTCACTTTTCAGACTTCATAAAGAGTCGCTAAATGCTTGCTTTTACGCCTTCTCCTGCGATGATAGAAAGCAGAAAGCGATGAACTTTACAGGCAATCCATAATGAAAAACGTGTTTAAGGCACTCACTGTATTACTTACTCTCTTCAGCCTGACGGGCTGCGGTCTGAAAGGTCCGCTCTATTTCCCGCCTGCAGATAAAAACGCACCGCCGCCGACCAAACCGGTAGAGACGCAAACGCAATCCACGTTGCCGGATAAAAACGACCGCGCCACAGGCGATGGTCCATCCCAGGTGAATTACTAAAAGTCAGTTTCTGTACCCGCGTGATTGGAGTAAATGATGCAGTTCTCGAAAATGCATGGCCTTGGCAACGATTTTATGGTCGTCGACGCGGTAACGCAGAATGTCTTTTTTTCACCGGAGCTGATTCGTCGCCTGGCGGATCGGCACCTGGGGGTAGGGTTTGACCAGCTGCTGGTGGTTGAGCCGCCTTACGATCCTGAACTGGATTTTCACTATCGCATTTTTAATGCTGATGGCAGTGAAGTGGCGCAGTGCGGCAACGGCGCGCGCTGCTTTGCCCGTTTTGTGCGTCTGAAAGGGCTGACCAATAAGCGCGATATCCGCGTCAGCACTGCCAACGGGCGGATGGTTCTGACCGTCACCGATGATGATCTGGTCCGCGTAAATATGGGCGAGCCCAACTTCGAACCTTCCGCTGTGCCGTTTCGCGCTAACAAAGCGGAAAAGACCTATATTATGCGCGCCGCCGAGCAGACAATCTTATGTGGCGTGGTGTCGATGGGAAATCCGCACTGCGTGATTCAGGTCGATGATGTCGATACCGCGGCGGTAGAAACGCTTGGCCCTGTTCTGGAAAGCCACGAACGTTTCCCGGAGCGCGCCAATATCGGTTTTATGCAAGTGGTTAAGCGCGAGCATATTCGTTTACGCGTTTATGAGCGTGGGGCAGGAGAAACCCAGGCCTGCGGCAGCGGCGCGTGTGCGGCGGTGGCGGTAGGGATTCAGCAAGGTTTGCTGGCCGAAGAAGTACGTGTGGAACTCCCTGGCGGTCGTCTTGATATCGCCTGGAAAGGTCCGGGTCATCCGTTATATATGACGGGTCCGGCAGTACATGTTTACGACGGATTTATTCATCTATGAAGCAACCAGGGGAAGAACTACAGGAAACACTCACGGAGCTTGATGACCGGGCGGTTGTCGATTATCTGATTAAAAATCCTGAGTTTTTTATCCGCAATGCGCACGCAGTAGAAGCGATACGTGTGCCGCATCCGGTACGTGGTACCGTTTCGCTGGTCGAGTGGCATCTGGCTCGCGCGCGTAACCATATTCATGTTCTGGAAGAGAACATGTCGCTGTTGATGGAACAGGCTATCGCCAACGAAGGCCTGTTTTATCGCTTACTCTACTTGCAGCGTAGTCTCACCGCCGCCAGCAGTCTCGACGATATGCTGATGCGTTTTCACCGCTGGGCGCGTGATTTAGGGCTGGCGGGCGCGAGTGTGCGCCTGTTTCCGGATCGTTGGCGCTTAGGTGCGCCGTCGAACCATACTCATCTGGCATTAAGCCGTCAGGCTTTTGAACCACTGCGTATTCAGCGGCTGGGGCAGGAGCAGCATTATCTGGGGCCGCTTAACGGGCCGGAGTTGCTGGTGGTGCTACCGGAAGCGAAAGCGGTGGGATCGGTGGCGATGTCGATGCTGGGAAGCGATGCTGATTTAGGCGTAGTGCTGTTCACCAGTCGCGATGCTAATCACTATCAACAAGGACAGGGAACGCAGTTACTTGATGAAATTGCGCTGATGATGCCGGAGCTTCTGGAGCGTTGGATTGAACGCGTATGACCGATTTACATACCGATGTAGAACGCTATCTACGTTATCTGAGCGTGGAGCGTCAGCTTAGCCCGATAACCCTGCTTAACTACCAGCGCCAGCTTGAGGCGATCATCAATTTTGCCAGCGAAAATGGCCTGCAAAGCTGGCAGCAATGTGATGTGACGATGGTGCGCAATTTTGCTGTACGCAGTCGCCGTAAAGGGCTGGGCGCGGCAAGCCTCGCATTACGACTCTCTGCGCTACGTAGCTTTTTTGATTGGCTGGTCAGCCAGAACGAGCTCAAAGCCAACCCGGCAAAAGGTGTTTCGGCACCGAAAGCGCCGCGTCATCTGCCAAAAAATATCGACGTCGATGATATGAATCGGCTGCTGGATATTGATATCAACGATCCCCTCGCCGTGCGCGATCGGGCAATGCTGGAAGTGATGTACGGCGCGGGTCTGCGTCTTTCCGAACTGGTGGGGCTGGATATCAAACACCTCGACCTGGAGTCCGGCGAAGTGTGGGTGATGGGGAAAGGCAGTAAAGAGCGCCGCCTGCCAATTGGTCGCAACGCTGTGGCGTGGATTGAGCACTGGCTTGATTTGCGCGACCTGTTTGGTAGCGAAGACGACGCGCTTTTTCTGTCGAAACTGGGCAAGCGTATCTCCGCGCGTAATGTGCAGAAACGCTTTGCCGAATGGGGCATAAAACAAGGGCTGAATAATCACGTTCACCCGCATAAATTACGTCACTCGTTCGCCACGCATATGCTGGAGTCGAGCGGTGATCTTCGTGGTGTGCAGGAGCTGCTGGGTCATGCCAACCTCTCCACCACGCAAATCTATACTCATCTTGATTTTCAACACCTTGCCTCGGTGTACGATGCGGCGCATCCACGCGCCAAACGGGGGAAATAATGCGTTTTTACCGGCCTTTGGGGCGCATCTCGGCGCTCACCTTTGACCTGGATGATACCCTTTATGATAACCGTCCGGTGATTTTGCGCACCGAGCAGGAGGCGCTTACCTTTGTGCAAAATTATCATCCGGCGCTGCGCAGCTTCCAGAATGAAGATCTGCAACGCCTGCGCCAGGCGGTACGGGAAGCGGAACCCGAGATTTATCACGACGTGACGCGCTGGCGTTTTCGTTCGATTGAACAAGCGATGCTCGATGCCGGGCTGAGTGCCGAAGAAGCCAGTGCAGGCGCACACGCAGCAATGATCAACTTTGCCAAATGGCGCAGCCGAATCGACGTCCCGCAGCAAACCCACGACACCTTAAAACAGCTGGCGAAGAAATGGCCGCTGGTGGCGATCACCAACGGTAACGCCCAGCCGGAGCTGTTTGGTTTGGGGGATTATTTTGAGTTTGTGCTGCGCGCTGGCCCGCACGGGCGCTCAAAACCGTTCAGCGATATGTACTTCCTGGCGGCGGAAAAACTCAACGTGCCGATCGGCGAGATCTTACATGTCGGGGACGATCTCACCACTGACGTGGGTGGGGCAATTCGCAGCGGAATGCAGGCCTGTTGGATCAGACCGGAAAATGGCGATCTGATGCAAACCTGGGACAGCCGTTTACTCCCGCATCTGGAAATTTCCCGGTTGGCATCTCTGACCTCGCTGATATAATCAGCAAATCTGTATATATACCCAGCTTTTTGGCGGAGGGCGTTGCGCTTCTCCGCCCAACCTATTTTTACGCGGCGGTGCCAATGGACGTTTCTTACCTGCTCGATAGCCTTAATGACAAACAGCGCGAAGCGGTGGCCGCGCCACGCAGCAACCTTCTGGTGCTGGCGGGCGCGGGCAGTGGTAAGACGCGCGTACTGGTGCATCGTATCGCCTGGCTGATGAGCGTGGAAAACTGCTCGCCATACTCGATTATGGCGGTGACGTTTACCAACAAAGCGGCGGCGGAAATGCGTCATCGTATCGGGCAACTGATGGGCACCAGCCAGGGCGGCATGTGGGTCGGCACCTTCCACGGGCTGGCGCACCGCCTGCTGCGTGCGCACCACATGGACGCCAACCTGCCGCAGGATTTCCAGATCCTCGATAGTGAAGACCAGCTGCGCCTGCTTAAGCGTCTGATCAAGGCGATGAACCTCGACGAGAAGCAGTGGCCACCGCGCCAGGCAATGTGGTACATCAACAGCCAGAAAGATGAAGGGCTGCGCCCGCATCACATTCAGAGCTATGGTAACCCGGTGGAGCAGACCTGGCAGAAGGTGTATCAGGCGTATCAGGAAGCGTGTGACCGCGCGGGTCTGGTGGACTTCGCCGAGCTGCTGCTGCGCGCTCACGAGTTGTGGCTTAACAAGCCGCATATTCTGCAACACTACCGCGAACGTTTTACCAACATCCTGGTGGACGAATTCCAGGATACCAACAACATTCAGTACGCGTGGATCCGCCTGCTGGCGGGCGACACTGGCAAGGTGATGATCGTCGGTGATGACGACCAGTCAATCTACGGCTGGCGCGGGGCGCAGGTAGAGAATATTCAGCGTTTCCTTAATGATTTCCCCGGTGCTGAAACTATTCGTCTGGAGCAGAACTACCGCTCAACCAGCAATATTCTGAGCGCCGCCAACGCCCTGATTGAAAACAACAACGGGCGTCTGGGTAAAAAACTGTGGACCGATGGCGCGGACGGTGAGCCTATTTCCCTCTATTGTGCCTTTAACGAACTCGATGAAGCGCGTTTTGTGGTTAACCGCATCAAAACCTGGCAGGACAACGGCGGGGCACTTGCCGAGTGCGCCATTCTCTACCGCAGCAACGCCCAGTCTCGTGTGCTGGAAGAAGCACTGTTGCAGGCGAGTATGCCGTACCGTATTTACGGCGGGATGCGCTTCTTCGAACGTCAGGAAATCAAAGATGCGCTCTCGTATCTGCGCCTGATTGCCAACCGCAACGACGACGCGGCCTTTGAGCGTGTGGTGAATACACCAACACGGGGTATTGGTGACCGGACGCTGGACGTGGTACGTCAGACATCGCGCGATCGCCAGTTAACACTCTGGCAGGCGTGCCGTGAACTGTTGCAGGAAAAAGCCCTCGCCGGACGTGCAGCCAGCGCCTTGCAACGGTTTATGGAATTAATCGACGCCTTAGCGCAGGAAACTGCCGATATGCCTCTACATGTACAGACTGACCGGGTAATTAAAGACTCCGGCCTGCGCACCATGTACGAGCAGGAGAAGGGCGAAAAAGGCCAGACGCGTATCGAAAACTTAGAGGAACTGGTGACGGCAACGCGCCAGTTCAGCTACAACGAAGAAGACGAAGATTTAATGCCGCTGCAGGCGTTCCTCTCCCATGCGGCACTGGAAGCAGGTGAAGGGCAGGCGGATACCTGGCAGGATGCGGTGCAGTTGATGACGCTACACTCGGCGAAAGGTCTGGAGTTTCCGCAGGTGTTTATCGTTGGTATGGAAGAGGGCATGTTCCCAAGCCAAATGTCGCTGGATGAAGGCGGGCGTCTGGAAGAAGAACGCCGTCTGGCCTACGTTGGCGTAACCCGCGCGATGCAGAAACTGACGCTGACCTACGCGGAAACTCGCCGTCTGTATGGCAAAGAGGTTTACCATCGCCCGTCGCGCTTTATTGGCGAGCTGCCGGAAGAGTGTGTGGAAGAGGTGCGCCTGCGCGCCACGGTAAGTCGCCCGGTCAGCCATCAGCGGATGGGTACGCCAATGGTCGAGAATGACAGCGGCTACAAACTCGGCCAGCGCGTGCGCCACGCCAAGTTTGGTGAAGGCACCATCGTCAATATGGAAGGCAGCGGTGAACATAGCCGTTTGCAGGTGGCGTTCCAGGGCCAGGGAATCAAATGGCTGGTGGCGGCTTACGCCCGGCTGGAGACGGTGTAATTTACGATCACGTTGCCGGATGCGGTGCGCCACACCGCATCCGGCATCAGCACCTTACTTAGCGCACTTCTTCACATCAATATTCCAGTCAGCACCAGACGCAACCTGATGTTTCTGCGCGAAATTATCCATATTCAGCGCCACGGAAACATTCAACAAGCTGTTCAGATACACCATCGGCTGGCCTTCCGGCACATCGCCGAAGCTGGCGACATACGGCATTTTCCCTGCGTACTTTTGCTGGGAACCTTCGGAAATGGTCACACATAACGTATCGTTGAGTTTGATCCCCGCCTGATTCAACAACTCGTCGCTGATATTGCTCCAGACGTTACCGTACTGAATATCAAGAATCGGGATATTGCCCTTCACTTCACCTTTTGTCGCTTTCGCTTTCTGATAAGGCAGTTCGACAACTTTTGCCGGAAGCTCAGGCCCCACCTGCTCAAAGGAAATCGCTCCGGAAGCCAGACGCGCACCGGTGTAGGCATATACATCGCGACCATGGAAGGTATATGACTTTTCGGAACCTTTCAGGCGGTTGGTTTTTTCATCGATTTGCCGGACGCTCTCAATACCCAGCGATTCCGCCACCAAAGTGAGCGTACCGTTATCTGGTGAAACGAAGTACTGACCGTTTTTGGTTTTCAGCACCACCGATTTACGGTCAGTGCCTACGCCCGGATCGACCACACTGACAAACACCGAACCATGCGGCCAGTAACTGGCAGTCTGATACAGGCGATAAGCACCTTCCCAGATGTTATACGGTGGAATTTCGTGGGTTAAATCAAAGATTTTAAGATTATGGTCAACGCCGAAAGCGACGCCTTTCATCGCCGAGACGGCCCCATCTTTCAGGCTAAAATCCGTTTGTAAAATCAAAGCGTTATCCGCATAAGCGGACGATGATCCCAGACACGTTAATAAAAATAACGTTGCGAGCATTTTTTTCATTTTTGTTTCCCTTCATTTATCTGATGATTTTCCAGCTGTGTAGCCAGCCCCAGTTTGTTTGGCCTCCTCGAGTGTACAATGCTTAACTTTTCCGCTCGACGGAAATCATGGTAACAAAAGGATAGCGTTGCCACGGGATTGCCCCGCCTTTCACATACATATGTGAAATCGTGCCATCAAGATAAAGCAGCTGCTCGACGTCCAGTTTCGCTTTGGCATAACAGGCAAAATCATAAAAATTTGTCGCCTGCTGGCTCAACAAAAACACAGCGTTCCCTTGTTTATTAATCCCCACACCGTTACGGATTTTGCGTGAGGCGACGTTGGGATGAATACGCGGATTAATTACGCCATTTTCCATCAGCATTGGCCCTGACTGCACCGCAAACTGAATCTCTTTACTGGCTTTAAAGGCATCCAAACGAACGATGCCGACTTTATTTCCCGCAACATAAAAAACGCCGCCAGGACGGATAAAGAAATTACCTTCCCCCGAGGCGAGATTTAACGCCACTTTCTGCTGACCGTTTTCGATGTACAAACCGAGCGGCGCATAGTTTTCATCATAGATGCCGCCGTTCATCACCATCTGAACCTGATCCTGATTATTAACATCAGCCAGCAGCGCATGTAACGTTTCCCACGCTTCGCCATTGGCTTTTTGCCAGTACATTTTCACCCGTTCGGTTTGAGGATTAACGGTATACGCCTGCACAGTCAGCGTTGGGTCAGAGAGCGCGCAGTCATCAGCAGCAGCAGCAAACAAGGGGAGCAAGGTGAGAGCGAGAAAAATCCGTTTGAGATTCAAGGTGATCATTCCTTTACCAATGAGTAGCCGATGCGCCATTATAGGTCCTGGATGTGGGATTTTTTTATCCTGTTAATGGCCTTGACGAGTACCAAAAAGCGCGAAGTTCAACTATTGTTCTGTGGTGTTCTGTTGCGTGTTGACGGCAAAATTTTGCTGGCGTAACATGCGCGCACGATCACTCTAAGAGGACATTCGCCTTGGACACACCCAGTAGATACTGGCTCATTATCCTGTCATCCAGGATCAACTCCTAAGGCTATCCCCTTTTGCTGATAGCCTTAGCGGTTGTCAGCGACCTCAATTTTCCCGTCGCGCTGAGTCAGGCTGTTTAATGGTCTGAAACCCAATTTGTTTCTGTGTGCCCACCGAACTGTCCGATATTTTAAGCATTGGGAGTCCCGGTCATGCTGAGCGCATTTCAACTGGAAAATAACCGACTGACCCGGCTGGAAGTCGAAGAGTCACAACCCCTTGTAAATGCAGTATGGATTGATCTTGTCGAACCGGATGACGACGAGCGACTGCGCGTACAATCTGAACTTGGCCAGAGCCTGGCAACTCGCCCGGAACTGGAAGACATCGAAGCATCGGCGCGTTTCTTTGAAGACGATGACGGCCTGCATATTCACTCCTTCTTCTTCTTTGAAGATGCGGAAGATCACGCCGGTAACTCTACTGTAGCATTTACCATCCGCGATGGTCGTCTGTTTACACTGCGTGAACGCGAGCTGCCTGCATTCCGTCTGTATCGTATGCGCGCCCGCAGCCAGTCGATGGTAGACGGTAACGCTTACGAGCTGCTGCTGGATCTGTTCGAAACCAAAATCGAACAGTTAGCGGATGAAATTGAAAACATCTACAGCGATCTGGAGCAACTGAGCCGGGTGATTATGGAAGGGCGTCAGGGCGATGAGTACGACGAGGCACTCTCCACATTGGCAGAACTGGAAGATATCGGCTGGAAAGTTCGCCTGTGTCTGATGGATACCCAGCGCGCGCTCAACTTCCTGGTACGTAAAGCACGCTTACCGGGTGGGCAACTGGAGCAGGCGCGTGAAATTCTGCGAGATATCGAGTCCCTGCTGCCGCATAACGAATCCTTGTTCCAGAAGGTGAACTTCTTGATGCAGGCAGCGATGGGCTTTATCAACATCGAGCAGAACCGCATCATCAAAATCTTCTCGGTGGTGTCCGTCGTGTTCCTGCCGCCAACGCTGGTCGCTTCCAGCTACGGGATGAACTTTGAGTTTATGCCAGAGTTGAAGTGGAGCTTCGGCTACCCGGCAGCGATTATCTTTATGATCCTCGCGGGCCTGGCACCGTATCTGTACTTTAAGCGCAAGAACTGGCTGTAACTTTACGATGTCGCTGTGAGTAAGTTAGTGTGCTGACAGCGACATTTTAGCCGAGGGAATCACAGATAACATAATTGTTGTGAATAATATCCATGCCACGTTGAGTTGGACGCTTAATGAATCACATCTCATCCCTTCAATTGCTGCAGAGATGATAGAAAAAAGTGTCAAACCCAATGAAGTCAATACAAAGTAGATTGCCTTACATCCAGTATCTCTTATTCTTTTAGCTCCGATGTTGATATTCACATATGTATTAGTGTTGATCAGAATAAAACTCAAAGCCAGGTTGATATCATTCAAAGTTATTAATATTGACCATGATGTTAATGTATAGATTATGAACTGCAAGCGTGATAAGCGCTCAAGCCTGGATGGGTAGAATATATTTCTGATGGATGATTTAAAAATTTTTACATTGTTATATATATATATGATGGATTGAAGTTTATATATTATTTAGCTCATATAAGTTGCTATATCTATGCAATATGGCAGTCTTTGTATTGATAACTATACATTAGTAATTTAGAGTGTGTAAGTTTTTATTGATGGGGTATATTTTAATTAAATATAATTGAAATGTATTTTTATTCTATAAATAATATCTGGGGTGAATGGATTCTATATGGGAAATGGTAACTTTTGGCAGTTATTCTTGGGTAAAGAACCTTACAGCAAAAAATCTGATTTTGTTAAGGCGTGGTTATTGTGGTGGGCTATTACCATCCTTGTTCTATTTATTTTAAGCCTGACTACGACATTAAATTTAAGAAGTTTAGGTATAGGGTTAAGTTTTGGGTTTTGTCAAATCCTTGGTAGATATACAATGTCTCTAGGATGGAGTAAGTACTGGGGAGTTTTGGGTATATTTCCTGTAACAAATATCGTACTTTTTCTTATCTTAATTTTTTTCAAAAAAAGATAGATAAGTCAGTGGGTAGGCTTTTTAAATGGCCTACCCATGTTAATGCTTAACTTTTTCTACGCTGCGTATAAATCGCATCCATCACAAAAATTGCCAGCGCCACCCAAATAAAGGCGAAAGTCACCATCTTATCGGCACCCGGTTTTTCACCATAAAACGTCACAGCCAGCAGGAACATCAGCGTCGGGCCAATGTACTGGAAAAAGCCTAACGTTGAGAGACGCAGGCGTGTCGCAGCGGCGGTAAAACACAACAGCGGTACGGTAGTGACAATACCGGCGGCGATCAGCAGTAAATTCAGCGACATAGGGTTTTGCCCCATATGGCTGGTTGAGCTGTCGGCAATAGCAAACAGGTAAATCGCCGCCACGGGCAGCAACCACATGGTTTCGATTAACATGCCGGTTTGCGCTTCAACGGCAATTTTCTTGCGTACCAGGCCGTAGAAGGCAAAACTAAACGCCAGCCCCAGCGCGATAATAGGTAGCGAACCAAAAGTCCACAGCTGGACCAACACGCCACATATCGCCAGAATCACCGCCAGCCATTGCATCCGGCGGAATCGCTCGCCGAGGAAAATCATCCCCAGCACAATGTTCACCAGCGGGTTAATAAAGTACCCGAGGCTCGCTTCTAGCATATGGTGATTGTTCACCGCCCAGATAAACAGTAGCCAGTTGCCGCCAATCAGCACGGCAGAGACTGCCAGCATAAAAATTTTCTGTGGCGTCTGAATCAGCGTTTTTAAATAGGACCACTGGCGGCAGATGCTCATCAGCACCACCATAAAGAAAAACGACCAGATCACGCGATGCGTCAGGATCTCATCGGCGGGCACGTAGTAAATCAGCTTGAAGTACGCTGGGGCGATACCCCAAATAAAATAAGCGGCAAGAGCGAGTAATACGCCCTGCCGCGTTTGTTTTGCATCCATTGGAAAACTCATTTTTTGTTGTTGATAGCAGTTGACCTGCTCAGTTTGCTGACAAAGTGTGCTTTGTTCATGCTGGATGCGGCGTTAACGCCTTATTCAGCCTACAAAACCATGCAAATTCAATATATTGCATTTCTCTGGTAGGCCTGATAAGCGTAGCGCATCAGGCAATTTTGCGTTTGTCATAAGTCTCAGCAGTTTACCTGCTTTTATGTATTCAACCTACCATATAGGTGGCGGTAGCACTGGCAATATAAAGCTGTTCTTCATTGTGCAGTTCAACGCGGGCGACGGCGACTTTATTACCCGCACGCAGCAGGCTACTGGTAGCTGTAAAACGCTCGCCTCTGCCTGGACGTAGATAATCGACGCGAAGATCAATTGTCCCCATCCGCGATAGCCGCTGGCGCAGTTCATCCTCACTGATGGTTTCGTGGCGGGTTAAGGTGCTACCTACACACACCAGACCCGCAGCGACGTCCAGCGCCGACGCAATGACCCCACCGTGCAAAATGCTTTGCGCCCAGTTACCAACCATCATCGGCTGATTTTTAAAGGCCAGCTGTGCAAATTCTTTTTCGTAACGCTCCAGCTCCATCCCCAATGCGCGGTTAAATGGCATGTGATAAACAAACATTTCACCCACTAATTTCAGGGCTTGTTCGGCGGTCAGTACGGCAGACATATCATCCTTACACTTCATTGGTTAATGAAATGTTGATTTTATGCTTCTTTGTTGTTGGTTTCTACTTTAGGAAGGGATAACTAACGGCAATTGAGTTAAGTATGTAAAATAGCCCGCAGAAAAAATATTCATCTAATCAATAATTCGTTATGGAGAACACGATCGATGCGGACTCTACTGGGCTGCTTGTTGCCGATGTGTATGCTGCCGATAGTGGCAAATGCGCAAGAGGCAACGGTGAAAGATGTGCATGACGCGCCAGCAGTACGTGGCAGCATTATCGCCAATATGTTGCAGGAGCATGACAATCCTTTCACCCTTTATCCTTACGACACCAACTACATCATCTACACCCAAACCAGCGATCTGAATAAAGAAGCTATTGCCAGTTACGACTGGGCAGAAAACGCGCGTAAGGATGAAGTAAAGTTCCAGTTGAGCCTGGCGTTTCCGCTGTGGCGGGGGATTTTGGGGCCAAACTCTGTACTGGGCGCTTCCTACACACAGAAATCCTGGTGGCAGCTTTCTAATAGCGATGAGTCATCACCGTTTCGTGAAACCAACTATGAACCGCAATTGTTCCTCGGGTTCGCCACCGATTACAGCTTTGCAGGCTGGACGCTGCGCGATGTAGAGATGGGTTATAATCACGACTCTAACGGACGTTCTGACCCAACTTCCCGTAGTTGGAACCGTATCTACACCCGCCTGATGGCAGAGAACGGTAACTGGCTGGTAGAAGTGAAGCCGTGGTATGTCGTCGGTAATACGGACGATAACCCGGACATCACCAAATATATGGGTTACTACCAGCTTAAAATTGGTTATCACCTCGGTGATGCTGTGCTGAGCGCGAAAGGGCAGTACAACTGGAACACCGGTTATGGTGGTGCGGAGTTAGGCTTAAGCTACCCGATCACCAAACATGTGCGTCTTTATACCCAAGTCTACAGCGGCTATGGCGAATCGCTCATCGACTATAACTTTAACCAGACCCGCGTCGGTGTGGGAGTTATGCTAAACGACCTGTTCTAATGCGAGTTGATTGAAAGGCAAATCTGGAATCCAGCATCCAGGATTATCCTCTCAGAGACTAAAAGCATTGCAGTTTCTCGCGCAGGCGCTGAAAATAGCGCCTGTTTTTATTTCAGGCAATCGGGGTGAATGTGGCGCAGGCGGAAGTGTTGAATCTGGAGTCAGGAGCTAAGCAGGTTTTACAAGAAACCTTTGGCTACCAACAGTTTCGCCCTGGTCAGGAAGAGATCATCGATACCGTACTTTCTGGTCGCGATTGCCTGGTCGTCATGCCCACTGGTGGCGGAAAATCCCTTTGCTATCAAATTCCTGCCTTATTGCTAAACGGCCTTACCGTGGTTGTTTCACCGCTGATTTCGTTGATGAAAGATCAGGTGGATCAACTGCAAGCCAACGGCGTGGCGGCGGCGTGCCTTAACTCGACGCAAACCCGAGAGCAGCAACTTGAAGTGATGACAGGCTGCCGTACCGGGCAAATTCGTCTGCTCTATATCGCGCCGGAACGCCTGATGCTGGATAACTTCCTTGAGCATCTGGCGCACTGGAATCCGGTGTTATTAGCCGTTGATGAAGCGCACTGTATCTCCCAGTGGGGCCACGATTTCCGCCCGGAATATGCCGCGCTCGGTCAGCTGCGTCAGCGTTTTCCGACGCTGCCGTTTATGGCGCTAACCGCCACCGCCGACGACACCACGCGGCAGGATATTGTGCGTCTGCTGGGGCTGAACGATCCGCTAATTCAAATCAGCAGTTTTGACCGTCCGAATATTCGCTACATGCTGATGGAGAAGTTCAAACCGCTCGATCAGTTGATGCGTTACGTGCAGGAACAGCGGGGAAAGTCGGGCATTATCTACTGCAACAGTCGGGCGAAAGTAGAAGACACAGCCGCGCGTCTGCAAAGTAAAGGAATTAGCGCGGCGGCGTATCATGCAGGCCTGGAAAACGATGTCCGCGCCGATGTGCAGGAGAAATTTCAGCGCGATGACCTGCAAATTGTGGTGGCGACCGTGGCGTTTGGTATGGGCATCAACAAGCCTAACGTCCGCTTCGTGGTGCACTTTGATATCCCGCGCAATATCGAATCCTATTATCAGGAAACCGGTCGCGCCGGGCGTGATGGCCTGCCTGCGGAAGCGATGCTGTTTTACGATCCAGCGGATATGGCGTGGCTGCGCCGTTGCCTGGAAGAGAAGCCGCAGGGGCAGTTGCAGGATATCGAGCGCCATAAACTCAATGCGATGGGCGCATTTGCCGAAGCGCAAACTTGCCGTCGTCTGGTGTTGCTGAACTATTTTGGCGAAGGTCGTCAGGAACCATGTGGTAACTGCGATATCTGCCTCGATCCGCCGAAACAGTACGATGGTTCAACCGATGCACAGATTGCCCTTTCCACCATTGGTCGTGTGAATCAGCGGTTTGGGATGGGCTATGTGGTGGAAGTGATTCGCGGCGCCAATAACCAGCGTATTCGCGACTATGGTCATGACAAACTGAAAGTCTACGGCATGGGCCGCGATAAAAGTCATGAGCACTGGGTGAGCGTGATCCGCCAGCTGATTCACCTCGGCCTGGTGACGCAAAATATTGCCCAGCACTCCGCGTTACAGCTGACAGAAGCCGCGCGCCCGGTACTGCGTGGCGAATCCTCTTTGCAACTTGCCGTGCCGCGTATTGTGGCGCTCAAACCGAAAGCGATGCAGAAATCGTTCGGCGGCAACTATGACCGTAAACTGTTCGCTAAATTACGCAAACTGCGTAAATCGATTGCCGATGAAAGCAATGTCCCGCCGTACGTGGTGTTTAACGACGCAACCTTAATTGAGATGGCGGAACAGATGCCGATCACCGCCAGCGAAATGCTCAGCGTTAACGGCGTTGGGATGCGCAAGCTGGAACGCTTTGGTAAACCGTTTATGACGCTTATCCGCGCGCATGTTGACGGCGACGACGAAGAGTAGTCAGCGGCATAAAAAAGTGCCAGGATGAAGATTCCGTAAACGTTTTCCCCGCGAGTCAATTGTATGTTGATGTTATTCCTCACCGTTGCCATGGTGCACATCGTGGCGCTTATGAGCCCCGGTCCCGATTTCTTTTTTGTCTCTCAGACTGCCGTTAGTCGTTCCCGTAAAGAAGCGATGATGGGTGTGCTGGGCATTACCTGCGGCGTAATGGTTTGGGCTGGGATTGCGCTGCTTGGCCTGCATCTGATTATCGAAAAAATGGCCTGGCTGCATACGCTGATTATGGTAGGTGGTGGCCTGTATCTCTGCTGGATGGGCTACCAGATGCTACGTAGCGCACTGAAAAAAGAGGTTGTTTCTGCACCTGCGCCACAGGTAGAACTGGCGAAAAGCGGGCGCAGTTTCCTGAAAGGTTTACTGACCAATCTCGCCAATCCGAAAGCGATTATCTACTTTGGCTCGGTGTTCTCGCTGTTTGTCGGCGATAACGTCGGCACCACCGAACGCTGGGGCATTTTCGCGCTGATTATTGTCGAAACGCTGGCATGGTTTACCGTCGTTGCCAGCCTGTTTGCCCTGCCGCAAATGCGCCGTGGTTATCAACGTCTGGCGAAGTGGATTGATGGTTTTGCCGGGGCATTATTTGCCGGATTTGGCATTCATTTGATTATTTCGCGTTGATGCCAGACGCGTCATCAGAGTAAGTCGGATAAGGCGTTTACGCCGCATCCGACATTATTTTTTAAGCATGTCTCGCCGATGCCAACAGCGCTCCCACCAGCATAAACAGCGAGCCGAAAATCTTATTCAATGCCTTCATTTGTTTCGGCCCTTTTATCCATAACGCGATCCGTTGGGCGAGGGTGGCGTAACCGATCATCACAATAATATCGACCACAATGGTGGTGACGCCGAGCACGATATACTGCATAACTTGCGGCTGCTGCGGCATGATGAATTGCGGAAATAGCGCTGCCAGAAACACAATACTTTTGGGATTGGTGAGATTCACAAACACGGCCCGTTGGTACAGATGACGCCGTGATTGGGTCGGGGTCAGCGATTTAAGGTCAATTGCGCCAGCGGCGCGCCACTGCTGGATCCCCAGCCAAATCAGGTAAGCCGCTCCCGCCCACTTCAACACTTCAAACGCAATCACTGAGCGGGAAAATAGCGTCCCCAATCCCACGCCAACCAGCACAATATGAATCGCCAGCCCGGTTTGTAAACCAGCAATAGACGCCACTGCACCACGATAACCGTGGTTAAGGGAAGTGGTCATGGTATTGATTGCGCCAGAGCCTGGCGACAAGCTTAAAATGATCGATGTCAGCAGGTAGGCAAACCACCATTCTAAAGTCATGATGAACTCCCGGTGTGTCTATTTTTGTGCCACAATACGCTACTGTCGCAGCGTTGTGTCAGGCACGCTTAAAAAAACGATTTTACGTGGTTTAAGAGGCAGATTACCCGATGTTTCAGCAGCAAAAAGACTGGGAAACAAGAGAAAAAGCGTTTGCTGCTTTTACCATGGGACCGCTGACTGATTTCTGGCGTCAGCGTGATGAAGCAGAGTTTACTGGTGTGGATGACATTCCGGTGCGCTTTGTCCGTTTTTGCGCACAGCACCATGACCGGGTGGTCGTCATCTGCCCAGGGCGCATTGAGAGCTACGTAAAATATGCGGAACTGGCCTACGACCTGTTCCATTTGGGGTTTGATGTATTAATCATCGACCATCGCGGGCAAGGGCGTTCCGGTCGTCTGTTAGCCGATCCACATCTTGGCCATGTTAATCGTTTTGATGATTATGTTGATGATCTGGCGGCGTTCTGGCAACAAGAGGTCCAGCCAGGTCCGTGGCGTAAACGCTATATACTGGCCCACTCGATGGGCGGCGCAATCTCCACTCTGTTCCTGCAACGCCATCCTGGCGTGTGCGATGCCATTGCACTGACCGCGCCAATGTTCGGCATTGTGATTCGCATGCCGTCATTTATGGCGCGGCAGATTCTAAACTGGGCCGAAGCGCACCCACGTTTTCGCGATGGCTATGCGATAGGCACCGGGCGCTGGCGCGCCTTGC
This sequence comes from Escherichia sp. E4385, assembly GCF_963883145.1. Classification (NCBI taxonomy): domain Bacteria; kingdom Pseudomonadati; phylum Pseudomonadota; class Gammaproteobacteria; order Enterobacterales; family Enterobacteriaceae; genus Escherichia; species Escherichia sp. E4385. Next base: position 31,002 of record NZ_CAWOOJ010000020.1, on the reverse strand, counting down.
CGTTTACCATCAACGTGCTTACCCACAGCAGGCAGCGATATCGGCGCAATCTACGCTTCTATGCTGATGACCCAACGATTCGTGTCGGCGGGCCGACATACCATTGGGTACGCGAAAGTATTCTGGCCGGAGAACAGGTGTTAGCCGGAGCAGGTGATGACGCCACGCCAACGCTGCTTTTGCAGGCTGAAGAAGAGCGCGTGGTGGATAACCGCATGCACGACCGTTTTTGTGAACTTCGCGCCGCCGCGGGCCACCCTGTAGAAGGAGGTCGACCGTTGGTAATTAAAGGTGCGTACCACGAGATCCTTTTTGAAAAGGACGCAATGCGCTCAGTCGCGCTCCACGCCATCGTTGATTTTTTCAACAGGCATAACTCACCCAGCGGAAACCGCTCTACAGAGGTTTAAATTTCTTATGTACCAGGTTGTTGCGTCTGATTTAGATGGCACGTTACTTTCTCCCGACCATACGTTATCCCCTTACGCCAAAGAAACTCTGAAGCTGCTCACCGCGCGCGGCATCAACTTTGTGTTTGCGACTGGTCGCCACCACGTTGATGTGGGGCAAATTCGCGATAATCTGGAGATTAAGTCTTACATGATTACCTCCAATGGCGCGCGCGTTCACGATCTGGATGGCAATCTGGTTTTTGCTCATAACCTGGATCGCGACATTGCCAGTGACCTGTTTGGCGTAGTCAACGACAATCCGGACATCATTACTAACGTTTATCGCGACGACGAATGGTTTATGAATCGCCACCGCCCGGAAGAGATGCGCTTTTTTAAAGAAGCGGTATTCAAATATGCGCTATATGAGCCGGGGTTGCTGGAACCAGAAGGTGTCAGCAAAGTGTTCTTCACCAGTGATTCCCATGAAAAACTTCTGCCACTGGAGCAAGCGATTAACGCTCGCTGGGGCGATCGCGTCAATGTCAGTTTCTCTACCTTAACCTGCCTGGAAGTCATGGCTGGCGGCGTTTCAAAAGGCCATGCCCTGGAAGCGGTAGCGAAGAAACTGGGCTACAGCCTGCAAGATTGTATTGCCTTTGGCGATGGAATGAACGATGCCGAAATGCTGTCGATGGCGGGTAAAGGCTGCATTATGGGCAGCGCACATCAACGGCTGAAAGATCTGCATCCAGAGCTGGAAGTGATTGGTACTAACGCCGAAGACGCAGTGCCGCATTATCTGCGTAAGCTCTATTTATCGTAATCGTTCTTTATTTGGTCAGTTGTCAACCTGATACTTCGCTACAATGGATACTCGTTAATCAAAGAGTTTTCCATTGTGGCGCTACTTATCATCACCACGATTCTGTGGGCCTTCTCCTTTAGCTTTTATGGCGAGTACCTTGCGGGCCACGTCGATAGCTATTTTGCGGTGCTGGTGCGCGTTGGCCTGGCGGCACTCGTTTTTCTGCCGTTTCTGCGTACCCGTGGCAATAGCCTGAAAACGGTCGGCCTGTATATGCTGGTGGGCGCGATGCAGCTTGGCGTGATGTATATGCTGAGTTTCCGTGCTTATCTCTACCTGACGGTCTCCGAACTGTTGCTGTTCACCGTGCTGACGCCGCTCTACATCACGCTGATTTATGACATCATGAGCAAGCGCCGCCTGCGCTGGGGCTATGCCTTTAGCGCCTTGCTGGCGGTGATTGGCGCCGGAATTATTCGCTACGATCAGGTCACCGACCATTTCTGGACGGGCCTGCTGCTGGTACAACTCTCCAATATCACTTTTGCCATTGGTATGGTGGGCTATAAACGCCTGATGGAAACTCGCCCGATGCCGCAGCATAACGCCTTTGCGTGGTTCTATCTTGGCGCGTTCCTGGTGGCAGTGATTGCATGGTTCTTGCTGGGAAATGCGCAGAAAATGCCGCAAACCACGTTGCAATGGGGCATTCTGGTGTTTCTTGGCGTGGTGGCTTCCGGGATTGGCTACTTTATGTGGAACTACGGCGCGACGCAGGTGGACGCCGGAACGCTGGGCATTATGAATAATATGCACGTTCCGGCAGGGCTGCTGGTAAACCTGGCTATCTGGCACCAACAGCCGCACTGGCCAACGTTTATTACAGGCGCGCTGGTGATCCTGGCCTCACTGTGGGTGCATCGTAAGTGGGTCGCTCCGCGCTCTTCACAAACGGCAGATGATCGCAGGCGTGATTGCGCGCTGAACGAATAAACGCTTCTGTAATCGGCTGACGCTGCTCGCCATCGCGCACGGCGGCGTACAGTCGGCTCCACAAGCCTTCGCCCAGGGTTTTGGTGACCACCAGACCCTGGCGTTCAAAACTCTCCACTACCCAATGCGGTAGTGCGGCAATACCCATCCGTGCGGCAACCATCTGAATCAACAATAAGGTGTTATCGACGCTTTTCAGTGACGGGCTGACGCCTGCTGGCTGAAGAAAATGCCGCCAGACATCCAGTCGGCTACGCTGCACCGGATAAATCAACAGCGTTTCGCTGGCGAGATCTTCCGGTGTAATACGCGTTTTTGCCGCCAGTGGATGGTCAGGTGCTAACACCAGGCGTACTTCATAATCGAACATCGGCGAATAATGCAGGCCACTGCGCGGCAGAATATCGGACGTCATCACCAGATCCAGCTCGCCCTGTTGCAACGCAGGCTGCGGATCAAACGTTACGCCCGATTTAAAATCCATCTCCACCTGCGGCCAGTTCTTATGGAAATTTTCTAATGCGGGCGTCAGCCACTGAATACAGCTGTGGCACTCGATGGCGATGCGCAGGCGTGTCTGCTGCGGTTCATTACAGGCTTGCAGTGCCTGGCTGATTTGCGGCAGTACCTGGTTTGCCAGTTGTAGCAGGATTTCTCCCTGCGGTGTAAAGCGAAGCGGCTGGCTTTTACGCACAAATAGCCGGAAGCCGAGGCGTTGTTCCAGATCGCTAAACTGGTGAGACAGGGCGGATTGCGTCTGATGCAACGTCGCCGCAGCGGCTGCGAGCGAGCCGCAGTTCCGCAACGCTTGTAGCGTTTTCAGGTGTTTTACTTCGATCATGAAAGTCCTTCACTTCGGCATGAATAATTTGCGCTTGAGGAATATACAGTAACTGGCAAATATGGATGTGTAAACATCTGGACGTCTAAATACTAAAAATTCCACAAGGGGCATATAATGACAATTCTTAATCACACCCTCGGTTTTCCTCGCGTTGGCCTGCGTCGCGAGCTGAAAAAAGCGCAAGAAAGTTATTGGGCGGGGAACTCCACGCGTGAAGAACTGCTGGCAGTAGGGCGTGAATTGCGTGCTCGTCACTGGGATCAACAAAAGCAAGCGGGTATCGACCTGCTGCCGGTGGGCGATTTTGCCTGGTACGATCATGTTCTGACCACCAGCCTGCTGCTGGGTAATGTTCCGGCGCGTCACCAGAACAAAGATGGTTCGGTAGATATCGACACCCTGTTCCGTATTGGTCGTGGACGTGCGCCGACTGGCGAACCTGCGGCGGCAGCGGAAATGACCAAATGGTTTAACACCAACTATCACTACATGGTGCCGGAGTTCGTAAAAGGCCAACAGTTCAAACTGACCTGGACGCAGCTGCTGGAGGAAGTGGACGAGGCGCTGGCGCTGGGCCACAAGGTGAAACCTGTGCTGCTGGGGCCGATTACCTACCTGTGGCTGGGGAAAGTGAAAGGTGAACAGTTTGACCGCCTGAGCCTGCTGAACGACATTCTGCCGGTTTATCAGCAAGTGCTGGCAGAACTGGCAAAACGCGGCATTGAGTGGGTACAGATCGACGAACCAGCTCTGGTACTGGAACTGCCGCAGGCGTGGCTGGACGCATACAAACCCGCTTACGACGCGCTCCAGGGGCAGGTGAAACTGCTGCTGACTACCTATTTTGAAGGCGTCACACCAAACCTCAACACGATTACTGCGCTGCCTGTTCAGGGGCTGCATGTTGACCTCGTGCATGGCAAAGATGACGTTGTTGAACTGCACAAGCGTTTGCCTTCTGACTGGCTGCTGTCTGCTGGTCTGATCAATGGTCGTAACGTCTGGCGCGCCGATCTTACCGAGAAATATGCGCAAATTAAGGACATTGTTGGCAAACGTGATTTGTGGGTGGCATCTTCCTGCTCACTGCTGCACAGCCCCATCGACCTGAGCGTGGAAACGCGTCTTGATGCAGAAGTGAAAAGCTGGTTTGCCTTCGCCCTGCAAAAATGCCATGAACTGGCGCTGCTGCGCGATGCGCTGAACAGTGGTGACACGGCAGCTCTGGCAGAGTGGAGCGCCCCGATTCAGGCGCGCCGCCACTCTACCCGTGTACATAATCCGGCGGTAGAAAAACGTCTGGCGGCGATCACCGCCCAGGACAGTCAGCGTGCTAATGTCTATGAAGTGCGTGCCGAAGCCCAGCGTGCGCGTTTTAAACTGCCCGCGTGGCCGACCACCACGATTGGTTCCTTCCCGCAAACCACGGAAATTCGTACCCTGCGTCTGGATTTCAAAAAGGGCAATCTTGACGCCAATAACTACCGCACGGGCATTGCGGAACATATCAAGCAGGCCATTGTTGAGCAGGAACGTTTGGGACTGGATGTGCTGGTACATGGCGAGGCCGAGCGTAACGACATGGTGGAATACTTTGGTGAGCATCTCGACGGTTTTGTCTTTACGCAAAACGGTTGGGTACAGAGCTACGGTTCCCGCTGCGTGAAGCCACCGATTGTTATTGGTGACGTTAGCCGCCCGGCACCGATCACCGTAGAGTGGGCGAAGTATGCACAATCGCTGACCGACAAACCGGTGAAAGGGATGCTGACTGGCCCGGTGACGATTCTCTGCTGGTCGTTCCCGCGTGAAGATGTCAGCCGTGAAACCATCGCCAAACAAATTGCGCTGGCGCTGCGTGATGAAGTGGCGGACCTGGAAGCGGCAGGGATTGGTATCATCCAGATTGACGAACCGGCACTGCGCGAAGGTTTACCGCTGCGCCGCAGCGACTGGGATGCTTATCTCCAGTGGGGCGTAGAGGCCTTCCGTATCAACGCCGCCGTAGCGAAAGATGAAACGCAAATCCACACTCACATGTGTTATTGCGAGTTCAACGACATCATGGATTCGATTGCGGCACTGGATGCAGACGTCATCACCATCGAAACCTCGCGTTCCGACATGGAGTTGCTGGAGTCATTTGAAGAGTTTGATTATCCGAATGAAATTGGCCCAGGCGTCTATGACATTCACTCGCCAAACGTACCGAGTGTGGAATGGATTGAAGCCTTGCTGAAGAAAGCGGCAAAACGCATTCCGGCAGAGCGTCTGTGGGTCAACCCGGACTGCGGCCTGAAAACGCGTGGCTGGCCAGAAACCCGCGCCGCGCTGGCGAACATGGTGCAGGCGGCGCAGAATTTGCGTCGGGGGTAAATCCAAACCGGGTGGTAATACCACCCGGTCTTTTCTCATTACAGCGACTTCTTGCCACCATACTGCCTGAACCATTCCAGCATTCGCTGCCAGCCGTCTTTTGCAGATTCTGCATGATAGCTCGGACGATAATCGGCGTTGAATGCATGCCCGGCATCCGGGTAAACGATAATCTCTGCTTTCGCGTTTGCTGCCCGCAGCGCCTGGCGCATCGTTTCCACGCTCTCCTGCGGAATGCTGTTATCCTGGCCGCCATATAAGCCGAGAACCGGAGCGTTAAGATCGGTTGCGATATCAACAGGTTGTTTCGGTGAATTCAGTGACTTATCGCCCGTCAGTTTGCCGTACCACGCCACTGCGGCTTTTAACTGTGGATTATGCGCGGCATACAGCCAGGTGATGCGTCCGCCCCAGCAAAATCCGGTGATCATTAAACGATGGACATCGCCGCCGTTGCGTGACGCCCAACTGGCGACATGATCGAGATCGGCCAATACCTGTGAGTCAGGTACTTTTGCCACCAGACCACTTAGCAGCGTTGGGATATCGGCGAAATCATTCGGATCGCCTTCGCGGAAATAGAGTTCTGGTGCGATAGCCAGATACCCCTCCAGCGCCAGACGGCGACAAATATCGCGGATATGTTCATGCACGCCAAAAATTTCTTGCACTACAATGACCACTGGCAGTGGGCCATCGCTCTGCTTTGGGCGAGCATGGTAAGCAGGCATGTTATCCCCTTGTGAAGGGATAGAGGTGAACCCTGCCACAATCGCATCTTCCGGGGTCTGAACGATGGTCGAGGCGAGGGGCGATGCAGCAGGTGCAAATCCAGATTGTTGTGTTGTTGCCATGGTATTCTCCGTACCCTTATAAAAATTTTGCGCAATGTTAACTATAGTCAGCATGCAACAAATCACATTGCCTGAATCGGCTCATCTTTTATGCAACAACACACGGTAAAGAGTTATTTATGTGATTTAAATCACTTTTATCAGGTAAATGCATGCAACACATTTGCGTCATGGTGATGGGTGTCACGAAAAAATGTTAAATCCTTCGGTAAAGTGTCTTTTTGCTTCTTCTGACTAAACCGATTCACAGAGGAGTTGTATATGTCCAAGTCTGATGTTTTTCATCTCGGCCTCACTAAAAACGATTTACAAGGGGCTACGCTTGCCATCGTCCCTGGCGACCCGGATCGTGTGGAAAAGATCGCCGCGCTGATGGATAAGCCGGTTAAGCTGGCATCTCACCGCGAATTCACCACCTGGCGCGCAGAGCTGGATGGTAAACCTGTTATTGTCTGCTCTACCGGTATCGGCGGTCCGTCTACTTCTATTGCTGTTGAAGAGCTGGCACAGCTGGGCATTCGCACCTTCCTGCGTATCGGTACGACGGGTGCTATTCAGCCGCATATTAATGTTGGTGATGTATTGGTTACCACGGCGTCTGTTCGTCTGGATGGCGCGAGCCTGCACTTCGCTCCGCTGGAGTTCCCGGCTGTCGCTGATTTCGAATGTACTACTGCACTGGTAGAAGCCGCGAAATCCATTGGCGCGACCACCCACATTGGTGTGACTGCTTCTTCTGACACCTTCTACCCGGGCCAGGAACGTTATGACACATACTCTGGTCGCGTAGTCCGTCACTTTAAAGGTTCTATGGAAGAGTGGCAGGCGATGGGCGTGATGAACTATGAAATGGAATCTGCAACGTTGCTAACCATGTGCGCAAGCCAGGGCCTGCGTGCAGGTATGGTGGCGGGCGTTATCGTTAACCGCACCCAGCAAGAGATCCCGAATGCTGAGACGATGAAACAAACTGAAAGCCATGCGGTGAAAATCGTGGTGGAAGCGGCGCGTCGTCTGCTGAAATAAAAAAATGCTCCCTGGCTTAGGGGAGCATTCCGATTGTTGTTAACGTGTGCTTTGTTCATGCCGGATGCGGCGTGAACGCCTTATCCGGGCCTACAAAAGCATGCAAATTCAATATATTGCATTTCTGTGGTAGGCCTGATAAGCGCAGCGCATCAGGCAATTTAGCGTTTGTCATCAGTCTCATACTCCCCGACTTCGGAGAGCGATATCTGTTACTGACGCCGTAAGCGCATAATTTTGCGGATTATTGGCGTCAGCAGCGTAAAGGCTGCCAGAGTCAGCAATGCCAGGGTGATCGGTCGGGTATACAGAAAGTCGAGTGACCCACCCGAAAGCGACAGCGCCCGGCGAAAATTACTTTCTGCCATTGGCCCCATAATCAATGCCAGGACCACTGGCGACGCCGGATATCCCCCTTTCTGCATGAAATAGCCCACTACGCCCGCAATCAGCATAATGCCGACATCAAACAGGCTATTGTTCAGCGCATAAGTCCCAACAACACAAAGCGCGAGGATCATCGGCGTGAGAATATTGCCGGGGATTTTCACCACGTTGCCGATGACTTTCAAAGAGAGCAGCCCAAGCACTAGCAGCATGAAGTAACAGAAGATCATGCCGACAAACAGCGTATAAACCATATCGCCGTGGTCGGTAAACATCAGTGGACCTGGCTGCATCCCTTGTAACGTTAACGCGCCCAGCATGATGGCGGTTACCGCATCGCCAGGGATCCCTAGCGTCAGCATAGGTAACAAGGCGCCACCGGTGCAGCCATTCGCGCCTGCCTCACAGGAGGCCACCGCCTTAATCTCACCCTTACCAAAGTTTTCAGGCGTCTTACTGAAACGACGAGTTTCGTTATAGGCAACAAAAGCTGCAATATCCGCTCCCGCACCGGGGATCATGCCGATAAAAACCCCTAATCCTGATGAGCGCAAAATGGTTAATGCGATGCGACGTAGCGTTTGCCAGGGCAGTAACAGACTGCCGATAGCCACCTTCGCGCCCTGACGAATTTGCTGGTTTTGCTCCATAGAGCGGAATGCCTCTGAAGCAGCAAATAAACCAATCATCACCGGGATAAATGGCACATTCATCAGCTCCACAAATCCACCTGTAAACCGTGGAAAACCGCCCATTGGATCCAGGCCTATCGTTGCGATCAGCAATCCGCCAACTCCGGCAATCAGTCCTTTAATCAACGACTCGCCGGAAATACTGGCAATAATACTCAGCCCGAAGGTTGCCAGGGCGAAGGACTCTGAAGCACTAAACTTCAACGCCCAACTGGCAAGTACCGGAGAGAGAAACATCAGCACAATAATGCTGATTGTTCTGCCGCTAAAGGAAGAGAACGTGGCGGCACTCAACGCCAGCCCGGCTTTTCCCTGCTTCGTCAGCTCATAACCGTCAATTGCGGTGGCTGCGGCTGCGGGTGTGCCTGGAATTTTGAGCAAAATTGCGGTGATAGAACCGCCATAGACGCCGCCAAAAAAGACGCCGCAAATCATCAACAAGCCAGAAACAGGCTCCATGCCGTAGGTGAAAGGCAGTAAAATCGCCACCCCCATGGTCGCTGTTAAACCGGGCAGGGCGCCAATCACAATACCCAGCATCACCCCAAACGTGGCAAACAGCAGCGCCTGAGGATTACTGAGTAATGTCGAAAAACCCTGAGTTAAAAGTTCACTTTCAAACATTGCCGGCCCCTGTTATTCGAAAAATGTGCCGACAGGCAATGGCACCTGTAACGCTTCGACGAACAGCAACCAGAGGATTGCCGTTAACAAGAGCGCAATACCCGGTGTGAGTACCCATCGCCTGTAGCCCATCAACGTCATAATGACGATGAGGAAAACAGGAGTAGTAATGAGATAACCGCAGTAGCTCATCGCCACAATATAAAACGCGGTTGCCGCAATTCCCGTTGCCGTTTTCCTGAATGCCGGTTTTTCCTGTGCGTTGGCGCAAGATTCTGGTTTTGCCAGCAAAAGATCGCGTATCACCAGCAAGACAGCGAGCACAATCAGGGCGCAGGCATAGAAGGTAGGGAAGGCACTTGCACCGGGATCCGTTTCAATGGCAGTTGCTGGAAAATCAGCGGCATTAATCATCACTGTGCCAGCAACTACGCAAAGTAACAGCGCCACCACCACGGTGGATGAAAGGCGCTTGCGGTGCGGTACGGCGAGTTGAGCAACAGACTGTTTTGTGTTCATCGACCGTACCTCGGGATTATTTTTTCAGGCCCAGGCGAGTTAGCAGCTCGTCAAAATACTGTTCCTGCTCGCTGATTTGGGTCTGGAAGCTGGCGCCATCAAGCCATGCATAGTTGAGATTCAACTTTTGCAGAGCATCCTGAAATACAGGCTCTTCAGCCGTCTCTTTTGCTGCCTTCGCCAGAACATCCACCACATCCTGCGGCGTTTTTTGCGACACAATCAGACCGCGCCAGGTGCCGATGGAGAGATCAACGCTTTTCTCTTTTAACGTCGGTACGTCAGGCATGGCTTTCACACGCTCATCCGCCATCACCACCAGTGTCTTCAGCTTGCCACCTTTCACATGGTTGATAACTTCACCTGGGCTTACAGAAACCGCTTCAATGTGCCCGCCTAACAGACCTGTAATGGCAGGGGCTGCGCCGTCATAAGGGACATGAGAAAACTTCGCGCCCGTTTTGTCTTCCAGAGCAGCCGCCGCCAGATGCCAGATAGCCCCGGTGCCTGAGTTACCAATGCGTACTTTTCCGGGATTCGCTTTGGCGTAAATCATAAATTCTTCATAGCTATTCCACGGCGCATCGGCACGGACGGTGATAGCCGCCGGATCCGCATTCAGACGGGCGATGGGTTTGAAGTCGCTGGTTGTAAAACGCACCATTCCGAGGCTGGGAAGGGTGGTCAGTTCAACCGTGCCTAAACCGATTTTGTAACCGTTAGGGCGGGCAGCGGCGATTTCGCTCAGGCCAATAGCGCCGCCACCGCCAGGTTTATTGATAACCCCGATGCTGACGGGTAAATGGTTTTTGGCGGCATCAGCAAAGGCTCGGGCAACCAGATCCGTACCGCCTCCGGCAGCGTAGGGTACGACTAACTCGATCTGTTTGGTTGGCCAGGAAGCCGCCTGTACGGGTGCAGTGCTGAGGGCAGCGCCTGCAAGAAGTACCATCGCAGCCATTTTTTTCGGTAAGGTAAGATGTTTTATCATTGGTTTTATATCCTTATTTATCAGTTAGTTATTATTTAAATTGTTCCATGCGTTCATAAACAGCACTGCATTTTCATAGACCTGCTCTGGCGTCATGCCGGGGCGATATAGCGCAGAACCGAGGCCGAAGCCGTTTGCGCCGTAACTCAGATAACGCGCCATGGTTTCCGGTGTGATACCGCCAACCGGTAACATCGGAACGGATTGCGGAATAACCGCACGCCAGGCTTTGGTGACTTCTGGCGTAATTTGTTCGGCCGGGAACAGCTTGATGGCATTGGCGCCGTGTTCAATGGCAGCAAAGGCTTCAGTGGGCGTAGCGACGCCAGGCGCGCAATACATACCCAGCGCACGGGCGCGACGGATCACCGCAGTATCGCAATGCGGCATCACGATAATCTGGCCTCCAGCCTCTTTAACCGCGACCACCTGCTCTACTGAAAGCACAGTTCCGGCTCCGACCAGGCAGTCCTTAGGCAGGGCGTCGCGCAGTATACTGATACTTTGCAACGGCTCCGGCGAGTTCATGGGAATCTCAATCAGGCGGAATCCGGCGGCGTACAGCTTTTCACCGATGGCGACAATCTCATCCGGTTTCACGCTGCGTAAAATGGCGACTAACCCGGTTTTTTGCAAAAGCGTATTAAATGGCATGAGTACATTCCCTGGCGTTGGTGGAGAGTAGCCCGGCAGCGTGGGCGATTCGCCATAATCCCTGTTCAGTGGCATTAGGAATGGCGTGAAGCTGTCTGTCGGGAAAAACGTGGCTGAACGCCCGTGAATAGCGGCTGTTCAGGGTGGCGCTACCGATTAAGGCGATCGGCGTTGTGGCGGGTAAATCACGCAGCAAGCTGGATGCCAGACCACATAATTCATGGCCTATCAGTAATCCGGAAAGATAATCGCCCTGTGAGGACGGCGTAAGATTATCGGTCAGCAAGCGCGAACGGGTCGAAAACAGCGTCGATAATAATCCGGTCTGATGATGCTCCAGTGCCGCTGTCAGTCCTTGGGCAAAGGCATCCCAGTGCGGCTCATCTCCCGAATGCATGGTGGCGCCAAGAATCGAATGGCGGGATAAAACATCAAATAATTCGCCCGTCATAAAGGTTCGGAAATCGGTAATGGTGTTATTTTCAACCACCGCCCATTTCGCATGAGTGCCAGGTAAGCCAATCAGCACCGGCACACCCTTACGGATTGCGTCTTGCAGGGCAGGTTCCATTGCGATGGCACCGAAGATTTGTGTCTCTTCGCCACGCATCACTTCGGGCATTTCACCTTCTTTAATCACGCCGGGAATGATGTGCAGCATTGTCTGCTGCTGGTGGATAACCGGCGTCAGTTGCTTCGCCAGGCCATCGAGAGTGACCGGGCAAGGTAAATAAGCTGCTGGTTGCCACCCTTGCGCACTGCCGATCATGCCACAAGCCAGAACCGGGCAGGGGGATTGTGCCAGCCAGTCTCCACAGACACGCAAAAATGTATCGTGGAAAGCGTCCTCACGTGTTGCTGCCTGGGAGGGTAATTTCATGATTCCCCAGGGGAATTCACGTTTTTCTTGTGGATCTGGTGAGTCACCAAAACGCCATGCCCGAAGCGATGACGTTCCCCAGTCCAGGGCAATAAATGAGGTATTTCTCGACATTAGCCGTTTCCTTTAATCATGGTTTAATTATCTTTGCGGACGTGCTTACCCCAGCCCAGTTCAGCGGAGATCTCTTCTGCACAGGATTTGACGTAAGGTGCCAGTTCTTCCAGGCGCGCCAGCGACATATACGTGGTGGTACTGGCGACAGAAATGGCCGCCACAATTTCATTCCGGGCGTTGTAAATCGGCGCTGCAACGCAACGGATAGTGGGCTCGTTCTCTTCCAGATCAAAAGCAAAACCACTGGCGGCATAACGGCGCATGTTTTGTATAAATGCGCCCAGTTTTGTTTCATCACCACAAGTTAAAAATAGTGTGCGCCACTCTTCTTCTGTTCGGTTGAGGATCAACGCCTTGCCGATGCCGGTGATTGCCAGTGGCATGCGATGGCCTGGGCGTGAGCGCATTTCCAGCCCGCGCTGACTGTTGATCTTCTCCAGATACAGCACTTCGTCGCCTTCAACGATCCCCAGATGCACGGTGTCCTGGGTGTAACGGGCCAGACGTTGCAAAACGGGCTGTGCAACTTCATACAATGAAGTGCTTTCCAGCGCTCTGGCGCCGAGTTCGATCAGTTTGGCGCCCAGTTGGTAGCCCTGAGTTGGGACATGGCGCAGATAGCGTTGCTCCACCAAAACAGAGACTAAACGATGGGTTGTACTCCGCGTCGTGCCGGTGAACTCGCCGATGCTTTTCAGGTCATGGCAACCGTTATAAACAGCATTAATAACCGCCAGTCCGCGTAATAACGTTTGTGCGCCAGCGGTGGTTGAAGAGGTTTCTGCCATAGATGTCTCCTGATGATATTGCCGAGTGTTTCACAGAATAAAGTGGGGAAAAGGTGATGCGTCCCACAATATAAACTTAGTCTCATATTGTGGGATAAAATAAGCAAAATAAACGATCGTTTTGCGTAGCGCCTCGCAGGAAACTTCTTTCAAACTGGACGTTTGTACAGCACAATTCTATTTTGTGCGGGTAAGTTGTTGCGTCAGGAGGCTTTGTGGATTTCTCAATCATTGTTTATGCCATTATTGCGCTGGTCAGTGTGGCCATCGGTTGGCTGTTTGCCAGTTATCAACATGCGCAGCAAAAAGCCGAGCAATTAGCCGAACGTGAAGAGATGGTCGCGGAGTTAAGTGCGGCAAAACAACAGATTACCCAAAGTGAGCACTGGCGCGCAGAGTGTGAAATGCTCAATAACGAAGTGCGTAGTCTGCAAAGTATCAATACTTCGCTGGAGGCGGATCTGCGTGAAGTAACCACGCGGATGGAAGCCGCACAGCAACACGCTGACGATAAAATCCGCCAGATGATCAACAGCGAGCAGCGTTTGAGCGAGCGATTTGAAAATCTCGCCAACCGTATTTTTGAGCACAGTAATCGCCGGGTAGATGAACAAAATCGTCAGAGTCTGAACAACTTGTTATCGCCGCTGCGTGAACAACTGGATGGTTTTCGCCGACAGGTACAGGACAGCTTTGGTAAAGAAGCACAAGAACGCCATACCCTGACCCACGAAATTCGTAATCTACAGCAACTCAACGCGCAAATGGCCCAGGAAGCGATCAACCTGACGCGCGCGCTGAAAGGCGATAACAAAACCCAGGGGAACTGGGGCGAAGTGGTACTGACGCGGGTGCTGGAGGCTTCCGGACTGCGTGAAGGGTATGAATACGAAACCCAGGTAAGCATCGAAAATGATGCTCGCTCGCGGATGCAGCCGGATGTCATCGTGCGGCTGCCGCAGGGGAAAGATGTGGTGATCGATGCCAAAATGACGTTGGTCGCCTATGAACGCTATTTTAACGCCGAAGACGACTACACCCGCGAAAGCGCGCTACAGGAGCATATCGCGTCGGTGCGTAACCATATCCGTTTGCTGGGACGCAAAGACTATCAACAGCTGCCGGGGCTACGAACGCTGGATTACGTGCTGATGTTTATTCCCGTCGAACCAGCGTTTTTACTGGCGCTTGATCGCCAGCCAGAGCTGATCACCGAAGCGTTAAAGAACAACATCATGCTGGTTAGTCCCACCACGCTGCTGGTGGCGTTGCGTACTATCGCCAACCTGTGGCGTTATGAGCATCAAAGCCGTAACGCCCAGCAAATCGCCGATCGTGCCAGCAAGCTGTACGACAAGATGCGTCTGTTTATTGATGATATGTCCGCGATTGGTCAAAGTCTGGACAAAGCGCAGGATAATTATCGGCAGGCGATGAAAAAACTCTCTTCAGGTCGCGGAAATGTGCTGGCGCAGGCAGAAGCGTTTCGCGGTTTAGGGGTAGAAATTAAACGCGAGATTAATCCGGACTTGGCTGAACAGGCGGTGAGCCAGGATGAAGAGTATCGACTGCGGTCGGTTCCGGGGCAGCCGAATGATGAAGCTTATCAACGCGATGATGAATATAATCAGCAGTCGCGCTAGCCCATTAGGGGTAGTTAAGCCGGGTAGAAATCTAGGGCATCGACGCCCAATCTGTTACACTTCTGGAACAATTTTTTGATGAGCAGGCATTGAGATGGTGGATAAGTCACAAGAAACGACGCACTTTGGTTTTCAGACCGTCGCGAAGGAACAAAAAGCGGATATGGTCGCCCACGTTTTCCATTCCGTGGCATCGAAATATGATGTCATGAATGATTTGATGTCATTTGGTATTCATCGTTTGTGGAAGCGATTCACGATCGATTGCAGCGGTGTGCGTCGTGGGCAGACCGTACTGGATCTGGCTGGCGGTACCGGCGATCTGACGGCGAAATTCTCCCGCCTGGTTGGTGAAACGGGCAAAGTGGTTCTCGCCGATATCAATGAATCCATGCTCAAGATGGGCCGTGAGAAACTGCGCAATATCGGTGTGATTGGCAACGTTGAGTATGTTCAGGCGAACGCAGAGGCGCTGCCGTTCCCGGATAACACCTTTGATTGCATCACCATTTCGTTTGGTCTGCGTAACGTTACCGACAAAGATAAAGCACTGCGTTCGATGTATCGCGTGCTGAAACCGGGCGGCCGCCTGCTGGTGCTTGAGTTCTCGAAGCCGATTATCGAACCGTTAAGCAAAGCCTATGACGCTTACTCCTTCCATGTGCTGCCACGTATTGGCTCGCTGGTGGCGAACGATGCCGACAGCTACCGCTATCTGGCCGAATCCATCCGTATGCATCCCGATCAGGATACGCTGAAAGCCATGATGCAGGATGCCGGATTCGAAAGTGTCGATTATTACAACCTGACGGCTGGCGTTGTGGCGCTGCATCGTGGTTATAAGTTCTGACAGGAGTACGACTATGCCTTTTAAACCTTTAGTGACGGCAGGAATTGAAAGTCTGCTCAACACTTTCCTGTATCGCTCACCCGCGCTGAAAACAGCCCGCTCGCGTCTGCTGGGTAAAGTATTGCGCGTGGAGGTAAAAGGCTTTTCGACGTCGCTAATTCTGGTGTTTAGTGAACGGCAGGTCGATGTGCTGGGCGAATGGTCTGGCGATGCTGATTGCACCGTTATCGCCTACGCCAGCGTGTTGCCGAAACTTCGTGACCGCCAGCAGCTTGCCGCACTAATTCGTAGCGGTGAGCTGGAAGTGCAGGGCGATATTCAGGTGGTACAGAATTTCGTGGCGCTGGCAGATCTGGCAGAGTTCGACCCTGCGGAACTGCTGGCCCCTTATACCGGTGATATCGCCGCTGAAGGCATCAGCAAAGCCCTGCGCGGCGGTGCGAAATTCTTGCATCATGGTATTAAACGCCAGCAACGTTATGTGGCAGAAGCCATTACCGAAGAGTGGCGTATGGCGCCTGGTCCGCTTGAAGTGGCCTGGTTTGCGGAAGAGACAGCCGCTGTTGAACGTGCCGTTGATGCGTTAATCAAACGGCTGGAAAAACTGGAGGCAGTTTAATGACGCCAGGTGAAGTACGGCGCCTGTATTTCATCATTCGCACTTTTTTAAGCTACGGACTTGATGAACTGATCCCTAAAATGCGTATCACCCTGCCGCTGCGGTTATGGCGATACTCATTATTCTGGATGCCGAATCGGCACAAAGACAAACCATTAGGTGAGCGACTACGACTGGCGCTGCAAGAATTGGGGCCGGTATGGATCAAGTTCGGGCAGATGTTGTCTACCCGTCGTGACCTTTTCCCGCCGCATATTGCCGATCAGCTGGCGTTATTGCAGGACAAAGTCGCACCGTTTGATGGCAGACTGGCGAAGCAACAGATTGAAGCTGCAATGGGCGGTTTGCCGGTGGAAGCGTGGTTTGACGATTTTGAAATCGAGCCGCTGGCGTCGGCCTCTATCGCCCAGGTTCATACCGCGCGATTGAAATCGAATGGCAAAGATGTGGTAATTAAAGTCATCCGTCCGGACATTTTGCCGGTGATTAAAGCGGATCTGAAACTTATCTACCGCTTGGCTCGCTGGGTGCCGCGTTTGCTGCCGGATGGTCGCCGTCTGCGCCCAACTGAAGTGGTGCGCGAGTACGAAAAGACCTTGATTGATGAATTGAATTTGCTGCGGGAATCTGCCAACGCCATTCAGTTACGACGCAATTTTGAAGACAGCCCGATGCTCTACATCCCGGAAGTTTACCCTGACTATTGCAGCGAAGGGATGATGGTGATGGAGCGCATTTACGGCATTCCCGTTTCTGATGTCGCGGCGCTGGAGAAAAACGGCACTAACATGAAATTGCTGGCAGAACGCGGTGTGCAGGTGTTCTTCACCCAGGTTTTCCGTGACAGCTTTTTCCATGCCGATATGCATCCAGGCAACATCTTCGTAAGCTATGAGCACCCGGAAAACCCGAAATATATCGGCATTGATTGCGGGATAGTCGGCTCGCTAAACAAGGAAGATAAACGCTATCTGGCGGAAAACTTTATCGCCTTCTTTAACCGCGACTATCGCAAAGTGGCAGAGCTGCATGTCGATTCAGGCTGGGTACCGCCAGATACCAACGTTGAAGAGTTCGAATTTGCCATTCGTACCGTTTGCGAACCTATCTTTGAGAAACCGCTGGCGGAAATTTCGTTTGGACATGTGCTGTTAAATCTGTTTAATACGGCGCGTCGCTTCAATATGGAAGTGCAGCCGCAACTGGTGTTACTTCAGAAAACCTTGCTCTATATCGAAGGGGTAGGACGGCAGCTTTATCCGCAGCTCGATTTATGGAAAACTGCAAAACCTTTCCTTGAATCGTGGATTAAAGATCAGGTCGGTATTCCCGCGCTGGTGAGAGCATTTAAGGAAAAAGCGCCGTTCTGGATCGAAAAAATGCCAGAACTGCCTGAATTGGTTTATGACAGTTTGCGCCAGGGCAAGTATTTACAGCATAGTGTTGATAAGATTGCGCGCGAGTTACAGTCGAATCATGTGCGTCAGGGACAATCTCGTTACTTATTGGGGATTGGTGCGACGTTAGTATTAAGCGGCACATTCTTGTTGGTCAGCCGACCGGAATGGGGGCTGATGCCCGGCTGGTTAATGGCGGCCGGTCTGATCGCCTGGTTTGTCGGTTGGTGCAAAACACGCTGATTTTTTCATCGCTCAAGGCGGGCCGTGTAACGTATAATGCGGCCTTGTTTAATCATCATCTACCACAGAGGAACATGTATGGGTGGTATCAGTATTTGGCAGTTATTGATTATTGCCGTCATCGTTGTACTGCTTTTTGGCACCAAAAAGCTCGGCTCCATCGGTTCCGATCTTGGTGCGTCGATCAAAGGCTTTAAAAAAGCAATGAGCGATGATGAACCAAAGCAGGATAAAACCAGTCAGGATGCTGATTTTACTGCGAAAACCATCGCCGATAAGCAGGCGGATGCGAATCAGGAACAGGCTAAAACAGAAGACGCAAAGCGCCACGATAAAGAGCAGGTGTAATCCGTGTTTGATATCGGTTTTAGCGAACTGCTATTGGTGTTCATCATCGGCCTCGTAGTTCTGGGGCCGCAACGACTGCCTGTGGCGGTAAAAACGGTTGCGGGCTGGATTCGCGCGTTGCGTTCACTGGCAACAACGGTGCAGAACGAACTGACCCAGGAGTTAAAACTCCAGGAGTTTCAGGACAGCCTGAAAAAGGTTGAAAAGGCGAGTCTCACCAACCTGACGCCCGAACTGAAAGCGTCAATGGATGAGCTGCGCCAGGCCGCGGAGTCGATGAAGCGTTCCTACGTTGCGAATGACCCTGAAAAGGCGAGCGATGAAGCGCACACCATTCATAACCCGGTGGTGAAAGACAATGAGGCTGCGCATGAAGGTGTCACGCCTGCCGCTGCACAAACGCAGGCCAGTTCGCCGGAACAGAAGCCAGAAACCACGCCAGAGCCGGTGGTAAAACCTGCTGCGGACGCTGAACCGAAAACCGCTGCACATTCCCCTTCGTCGAGTGATAAACCGTAAACATGTCTGTAGAAGATACTCAACCGCTTATCACGCATCTGATTGAGCTGCGTAAGCGTCTGCTGAACTGCATTATCGCGGTGATCGTGATATTTCTGTGTCTGGTCTATTTCGCCAATGACATTTATCACCTGGTATCCGCGCCATTGATCAAGCAGTTGCCGCAAGGTTCAACGATGATCGCCACCGATGTGGCCTCGCCGTTCTTTACGCCAATCAAGCTGACCTTTATGGTGTCGCTGATTCTGTCAGCGCCGGTGATTCTCTATCAGGTGTGGGCATTTATCGCTCCTGCACTCTATAAGCACGAACGTCGCCTGGTGGTGCCGCTGCTGGTTTCCAGCTCTCTGCTGTTTTATATCGGCATGGCGTTCGCTTATTTCGTGGTCTTCCCGCTGGCGTTTGGTTTCCTTGCCAATACCGCGCCTGAAGGGGTGCAGGTATCCACCGACATTGCCAGCTATTTGAGCTTCGTGATGGCGCTGTTTATGGCGTTTGGTATCTCCTTTGAAGTGCCTGTGGCGATTGTGCTGCTGTGCTGGATGGGGATTACCTCGCCAGAAGACTTACGCAAAAAACGTCCGTATGTGCTGGTTGGCGCATTCGTCGTCGGGATGCTGCTGACGCCGCCGGATGTCTTCTCGCAAACGCTGCTGGCGATCCCGATGTACTGCCTGTTTGAAATTGGCGTCTTCTTCTCGCGCTTTTACGTTGGTAAAGGCCGAAACCGGGAAGAAGAAAACGACGCTGAAGCAGAAAGCGAAAAAACTGAAGAATAAACTCAACCGCCCGTCAGGGCGGTTGTCATATGGAGTGCAGGATGTTTGATATCGGCGTTAATCTGACCAGTTCGCAATTTGCGAAAGACCGTGATGATGTCGTAGCGCGCGCTTTTGCTGCGGGAGTTAATGGGCTACTCATCACCGGCACTAACCTGCGCGAAAGCCAGCAGGCGCAAAAGCTGGCGCGTCAGTATTCGTCCTGTTGGTCAACGGCGGGCGTACATCCTCACGACAGCAGCCAGTGGCAAGCTGTGACTGAAGAAGCGATTATTGAGCTGGCCTCGCAGCCAGAAGTGGTGGCGATTGGTGAGTGTGGCCTCGACTTTAACCGCAACTTTTCGACGCCGGAAGAGCAGGAACGCGCTTTTGTCGCCCAGCTACGCATTGCCGCAGAGTTAAACATGCCGGTATTTATGCACTGTCGTGATGCCCACGAGCGGTTTATGACGTTGCTGGAACCGTGGCTGGATAAGCTACCTGGTGCGGTGTTGCACTGTTTTACCGGCACACGCGAAGAGATGCAGGCGTGCGTGGCGCGAGGGATTTATATCGGCATTACCGGTTGGGTTTGCGATGAACGACGCGGACTGGAGCTGCGAGAACTGTTGCCATTTATTCCGGCGGAGCAATTGCTGGTTGAGACAGACGCACCGTATTTGCTTCCGCGCGATCTCACGCCGAAGCCATCGTCACGGCGTAATGAGCCAGCCTATCTGCCCCATATTTTGCAACGTATTGCACACTGGCGTGGGGAAGATGCCGCATGGCTGGCTGCCACCACGGATGCCAATGTCAAAAAGTTATTTGGGATTGCGTTCTAGAGTTTGCGGAACTCGGTGTTCTTCACACTGTGCTTAATCTCTTTATTGATAAGATTAAGCAATAGCATAGAGCGAGCCTCGCCGTCGGGTTCGGTGAAAATAGCCTGAAAACCTTCGAAAGCACCTTCGGTGATAATCACCTTATCACCAGGATATGGCGTCGCCGGATCAACAATGTCTTCCGGTTTATACACCGACAGTTGATGAATAACCGCAGATGGGACTATCGCCGGCGATGCGCCAAAGCGCACAAAGTGGCTGACGCCGCGGGTAGCACTGATGGTTGTGGTATGAATCACTTCCGGGTCAAATTCCACAAACAGGTAGTTGGGGAACAATGGTTCACTGACTGCGGTACGTTTGCCTCGCACGATTTTTTCCAGGGTGATCATCGGTGCCAGGCAATTCACCGCCTGTCTTTCGAGGTGTTCCTGGGCACGTTGAAGTTGCCCGCGCTTGCAGTACAGTAAATACCAGGATTGCATAATGACTCTTATCCGTTTAATCGGGGCGCAAGGATAGCAAAAGCTTTACGCTAAGTTAATTATATTCCCCGGTTTGCGTTATGCCGTCAGAGTTCACGCTAATTTAACAAATTTACAGCATCGCGAAGATGAACGCCGTATAATGGGCGAAGATTAAGAGGCTACAATGGACGCCATGAAATATAACGATTTACGCGACTTCCTGACGCTGCTTGAACAGCAGGGTGATCTAAAACGTATCACGCTCCCGGTGGATCCGCATCTGGAAATCACTGAAATTGCTGACCGCACTCTGCGTGCCGGTGGGCCTGCGTTGTTGTTTGAAAACCCCAAAGGTTATTCGATGCCGGTGCTGTGCAACCTGTTTGGTACGCCAAAGCGCGTGGCGATGGGCATGGGCCAGGAAGATGTTTCGGCGCTGCGTGAAGTCGGTAAATTATTGGCGTTTCTGAAAGAGCCGGAGCCGCCAAAAGGTTTCCGCGACCTGTTTGATAAACTGCCGCAGTTTAAGCAGGTGTTAAACATGCCGACAAAGCGATTGCGTGGTGCGCCTTGCCAACAAAAAATCGTCTCTGGTGATGACGTCGATCTTAACCGCATTCCCATTATGACCTGCTGGCCGGAAGACGCCGCTCCGCTGATTACCTGGGGGCTGACCGTAACGCGCGGCCCGCATAAAGAGCGGCAGAATCTGGGTATTTATCGCCAGCAGCTGATTGGTAAAAACAAACTGATTATGCGCTGGCTGTCGCATCGTGGCGGCGCACTGGATTATCAGGAGTGGTGCGCGGCGCATCCGGGCGAACGTTTCCCGGTTTCTGTGGCGCTGGGTGCCGATCCCGCTACGATTCTCGGTGCAGTGACGCCAGTCCCGGATACATTGTCGGAATACGCCTTTGCCGGATTGCTGCGCGGCACCAAGACCGAAGTGGTGAAGTGTATCTCCAATGACCTTGAAGTGCCCGCCAGTGCGGAGATTGTGCTGGAAGGGTATATCGAACAAGGCGAAACGGCGCCGGAAGGGCCGTATGGCGACCACACCGGTTACTATAACGAAGTCGATAGCTTCCCGGTATTTACCGTGACGCATATTACCCAGCGTGAAGATGCGATTTACCATTCCACCTATACCGGGCGTCCGCCAGATGAACCAGCGGTACTGGGCGTGGCGTTGAACGAAGTGTTCGTGCCTATTCTGCAAAAACAGTTCCCGGAAATTGTCGATTTTTACCTGCCGCCGGAAGGCTGTTCTTATCGCCTGGCGGTAGTGACAATCAAAAAACAGTACGCCGGACATGCGAAGCGCGTCATGATGGGGGTCTGGTCATTCTTACGCCAGTTTATGTACACTAAGTTCGTGATCGTCTGCGATGATGATGTTAACGCACGCGACTGGAACGATGTGATTTGGGCAATTACCACCCGTATGGACCCTGCGCGGGATACGGTGTTGGTAGAAAATACGCCCATTGATTATCTGGATTTTGCCTCGCCCGTCTCCGGGCTGGGTTCAAAAATGGGGCTGGATGCCACGAATAAATGGCCAGGGGAAACCCAGCGTGAATGGGGGCGTCCCATCAAAAAAGATCCAGATGTTGTCGCGCATATTGACGCCATCTGGGATGAACTGGCTATTTTTAACAACGGTAAAAGCGCCTGATGCGCGTTTGTTTTGCCCTATTTATCGATCCGACAGAGAAAGCGCATGACAACCTTAAGCTGTAAAGTGACCTCGGTAGAAGCTATCACGGATACCGTATATCGTGTCCGCATTGTGCCAGACGCGGCCTTTTCTTTTCGTGCTGGTCAGTATTTGATGGTGGTGATGGACGAGCGCGACAAACGCCCGTTTTCAATGGCTTCGACGCCGAATGAACAAGGTTTCATTGAGCTGCACATTGGCGCTTCGGAGATCAATCTCTACGCCAAAGCCGTTATGGATCGCATCCTTAAAGATCATCAAATCGTGGTGGATATTCCCCACGGTGAAGCGTGGCTGCGCGATGATGAAGAACGTCCGATGATTCTGATTGCGGGCGGCACGGGGTTCTCTTATGCGCGCTCGATTTTGCTGACAGCGCTGGCACGTAATCCCAATCGCGATATCACCATTTACTGGGGCGGGCGTGAAGAGCAACATCTTTATGATCTGTCCGAGCTTGAGGCGCTTTCTCTGAAGCATCCTGGTTTGCGTGTGGTGCCGGTAGTTGAACAACCGGAAGCGGGCTGGCGTGGACGTACTGGCACCGTGTTAACGGCGGTATTGCAGGATCACGGTACGCTGGCGGAGCATGATATCTATATCGCTGGCCGCTTTGAGATGGCGAAAATCGCCCGTGACCTGTTCTGCAATGAGCGTAATGCGCGGGAAGATCGCCTGTTTGGCGATGCGTTTGCGTTTATCTAAGCCATAAAAAACCCGCCCCTGACAGGCGGGAAGAACGGCAACTAAAACTTTATACAGTGGCATTTGGATCTATGTCGCATCCGGAAAACAATGCCTGATGCGACGCTTGCGCGTCTTATCAGGCCTACAAATAGTTCTGAACCGTGGGCCGGATAAGGCGTTTATGCCGCATCCGGCAAACAATGCCCGATGCGACGCTGGTGCGTCTTATCGTGCCTACAAATAGTCCTGAACCGTAGGCCGGATAAGGCGTTTATGCCGCATCCGGCAAACAATGCCCGATGCGACGCTAGCGCGTCTTATCGTGCCTACAAATAGTCCTGAACCGTAGGCCGGATAAGGCGTTTATGCCGCATCCGGCAAGTGGTTAAACCCGCTCAAACACCGTCGCAATACCCTGACCCAGACCGATACACATCGTCGCCAGACCAAACTGGGCATCTTTGCGCTCCATCAGATTCAGCAGCGTGGTACTGATACGAGCACCTGAACAGCCCAGCGGATGACCCAGCGCGATCGCGCCACCGTTGAGGTTGATCTTCTCGTCGATCTGCTCCATCAGCCCCAGATCTTTAATGCACGGCAGGATCTGCGCGGCAAAGGCTTCGTTCATCTCAAACACACCGATATCGCTGGCAGAAAGCCCCGCTTTTTTCAGCGCCAGTTTTGAGGCCGGAACCGGGCCGTAACCCATAATCGACGGGTCACAACCGACGACCGCCATCGAACGCACGCGGGCGCGCGGCTTAAGACCTAATTCACGGGCGCGGCTTTCACTCATCACCAACATGGCAGCTGCACCATCGGAAAGCGCAGAAGATGTACCCGCCGTTACCGTACCGCTGACGGGATCAAACGCCGGACGCAGCGTGGCGAGGGCTTCCACGGTGGTTTCCGGGCGAATCACTTCGTCGTAATTAAACTGCTTCAATACGCCGTCGGCATCGTGACCACCGGTCGGGATGATTTCATTTTTAAATGCGCCCGACTGCGTGGCGGCCCAGGCGCGGGCGTGTGACCGCGCGGCAAAGGCATCCTGCATTTCACGGCTGATACCGTGCATACGCGCCAGCATTTCTGCCGTTAAGCCCATCATGCCCGCCGCTTTGGCGACATTGCGGCTCAGGCCGGGGTGAAAATCGACGCCGTGGCTCATCGGCACATGGCCCATATGCTCCACGCCGCCAACCAGACATGCCTGTGCATCGCCAGTCATGATCATTCGTGCTGCATCATGCAGTGCCTGCATGGATGAACCACACAAGCGATTGACGGTAACCGCCGGGACAGAGTGTGGTACTTCAGCCAACAGCGCCGCGTTACGGGCGATATTAAAACCCTGCTCCAGCGTCTGCTGCACACAGCCCCAGTAAATATCGTCGAGGGCCGCCGCTTCCAGCGCCGGATTACGCGCCAGCAAGCTACGCATTAAATGAGCGGAGAGATCTTCCGCACGTACGTTACGAAAAGCACCGCCCTTCGAACGGCCCATCGGGGTGCGAATTGCATCGACAATGACAACCTGTTCCATTGTGACTCCTTAAGCCGTTTTCAGGTCGCCAACCGGACGGGCTGGCTCAACCGGAGGATAGTACGGTTCGTTATGACGCGCTTTATTACGCAGACCTTCCGGCACTTCGTACAGCGGGCCGAGGTGCTGATATTGCTGTGCCATATCGAGGTATTTTGCGCTGCCGAGGGTGTCCAGCCAGCGGAACGCACCGCCGTGGAACGGAGGGAAGCCCAGGCCGTAGACCAGCGCCATATCCGCTTCTGCCGGAGTGGCGATAATGCCCTCTTCCAGGCAGCGGACCACTTCGTTGACCATCGGGATCATCATGCGGGCGATAATCTCTTCCTCGCTAAAATCACGCTTCGGCTGGCTGACTTCTGCCAACAGATCGTCAACGGCGGCGTCTTCTTCTTTCTTCGGCTTACCTTTGCTGTCTTCTTTATAACGCCAGAAACCGAGGCCGTTCTTCTGACCAAAGCGGTTGGCATCAAACAGCGCGTCGATGGCATCGCGATAATCTTTCTGCATCCGCTGCGGGAAACCTGCAGCCATCACCACCTGGGCGTGATGGGCGGTGTCAATGCCCACGACATCCAGCAGATATGCCGGACCCATCGGCCAGCCAAACTGTTTTTCCATCACTTTGTCGATCTTGCGGAAATCCGCGCCGTCGCGCAGCAACTGGCTGAAACCCGCGAAGTAGGGGAACAGCACGCGGTTAACGAAGAATCCGGGGCAGTCGTTAACCACAATCGGCGTTTTGCCCATCTTGCTCGCCCAGGCGACGACTTTCGCGATGGTTTCGTCGGAGCTTTTCTCGCCGCGAATAATTTCTACCAACGGCATCCGGTGTACCGGGTTAAAGAAGTGCATTCCGCAGAAGTTTTCCGGGCGATCCAGCGCTTTGGCCAGTTCGCTGATAGGAATGGTTGAAGTGTTAGACGCCAGCACGGTATCCGGTCGTACTTTCTGCTCGGTTTCTGCCAGTACAGCTTTTTTCACTTTCGGGTTTTCGACAACCGCTTCTACCACAACATCCACGCGGTCAAACCCGGCGTAGTCGAGCGTTGGGTGGATCGTGGAGATCACGCCAGCCAGTTTCAGACCATCGATCTTGCCGCGCTCAAGCTGCTTGTTCAGCAGTTTCGCGGCTTCGATCATGCCGAGGGTTAACGACTTGTCGTTGATATCTTTCATGACAACCGGCACGCCTTTCCACGCAGACTGGTAAGCAATGCCGCCCCCCATAATGCCTGCGCCCAGCACAGCGGCCTGTTTCGGTGTTTCAACGTCTTTGGTGAGTTTCTTCGCTTTGCCTTTTACATATTGATCGTTAAGGAAAATGCCGACCAGTGCGCGGGCTTCGTTGGTATGCGCCAGCGGGACAAAACTTTTGTTTTCCAGATTTAATGCTTCTTCACGACCAAAACGGGCCGCAGCTTCAATAGTTTTTACTGCGGTGATGGGTGCCGGATAATGTTTCCCCGCCGTTTGTGCGACCATCCCTTTAGCGATGGTGAAGCTCATGGTGGCTTCAATCTTGCTCAGTTTTAGCGGTTCTAGCTTCGGCTGACGTTTCGCTTTCCAGTCGAGGTCGCCGTTAATGGCCTGGCGTAAAATCGCCATCGCCCCTTCAATCAGTTTTTCTGCTTTGACTACGCCATCCACCAGACCGATTTTCAGCGCCTGATCCGCGCCGACATCTTTACCGGCGGCAATGATTTCCAGCGCACTGTCAGCGCCCAGCATACGTGGCATACGTACAGAACCGCCAAAGCCCGGCATGATGCCCAGTTTGGTTTCCGGCAGACCGATGCGCAGATCCGGCGTCGCCAGACGATAATCGGTCGCCAGTACACATTCGCAGCCACCGCCCAGCGCATAGCCGTTGACGGCGGCAATGGTCGGCACCGGCAGATCTTCCAGGCGATTAAACACGCTATTGGCAAAATGCAGCCACTGGCTTAACTGTTCTTCAGGAACGAGGAACAGGGACAAAAATTCGGTGATATCAGCACCGACGATAAAGGCTGCTTTGTTCGAACGCAGCAGCAGCCCTTTTAGATCTGATTGCTGTTCCAGTACACCGATGGCCTCGCCGAGGCTGGCGACGGTCGCAGTGTCGAGTTTATTAACTGAACCTGGGGCATCAAATACCAGTTCGGCAATGCCATCTTCCAGCCAGTCAAGGTACAGGGTGTCGCCTTTGTAAAGCATGTCAGTCTCCTGAATCCGCAAGGTGATCTGGTCGTACCAGATGCATTGAAGTGTGTATTTTGTGTTAAAAATATGCAAACAAAAGATTAAAGAAATGCCGATCTGATCACGCTCGGCAGAAATCACGCTCTGGATGAACGATGTGCTAAGATGCGGAGACTTAAGGTCAAAAAAACAGAAGGGTAAAAAATGGAATCACTGGCCTCGCTCTATAAAAATCATATAGCTACCTTACAAGAACGGACTCGCGATGCGCTGGCGCGCTTCAAGCTGGATGCATTACTTATTCACTCCGGCGAGCTGTTCAATGTTTTTCTCGACGATCATCCCTATCCGTTTAAAGTGAACCCGCAATTCAAAGCGTGGGTGCCGGTAACTCAGGTGCCAAACTGCTGGTTGCTGGTGGATGGCGTGAACAAGCCGAAACTGTGGTTCTATCTGCCAGTTGATTACTGGCACAACGTCGAACCGCTGCCGACCGCCTTCTGGACTGAAGATGTGGACGTGATCGCGCTGCCGAAAGCCGATGGCATTGGTAGCCTGCTGCCTGCTGCGCGCGGCAATATTGGTTATATCGGTCCGGTGCCGGAACGTGCGCTGCAACTGGGCATTGAGGCCAGCAATATCAACCCGAAAGGGGTGATCGACTACCTGCATTACTACCGCTCCTTCAAAACCGAGTACGAACTGGCCTGTATGCGTGAAGCGCAGAAAATGGCGGTCAACGGTCATCGCGCGGCAGAAGAAGCGTTCCGTTCTGGCATGAGCGAGTTCGATATCAACATTGCCTATCTGACCGCGACCGGTCATCGTGATACCGACGTACCTTACAGCAACATTGTGGCGCTCAACGAACACGCTTCGGTGCTGCATTACACCAAACTGGACCATCAGGCACCGGAAGAGATGCGTAGCTTCCTGCTGGATGCCGGGGCAGAATATAACGGCTATGCGGCTGACCTGACCCGAACCTGGTCGGCAAAAAGCGACAACGACTACGCACAGCTGGTGAAAGACGTTAATGATGAACAACTGGCGCTGATCGCCACCATGAAAGCAGGCGTCAGCTATGTGGATTACCACATCCAGTTCCATCAGCGCATTGCCAAACTGCTGCGTAAACATCAAATCATCACCGATATGAGTGAAGAAGCGATGGTCGAAAACGATCTCACCGGACCGTTTATGCCGCACGGTATCGGCCATCCGCTGGGCCTGCAGGTGCATGACGTAGCAGGTTTTATGCAGGATGATAGCGGTACGCACCTCGCGGCACCGGCAAAATATCCGTACCTGCGCTGCACCCGTATTCTCCAGCCGGGCATGGTGTTAACCATTGAGCCGGGTATCTACTTCATCGAATCGTTGCTGGCACCGTGGCGTGAAGGGCAGTTCAGCAAACACTTCAACTGGCAGAAAATTGAAGCACTGAAACCGTTCGGCGGCATTCGTATCGAAGACAACGTGGTGATCCACGAAAATAACGTGGAAAACATGACCCGGGATCTGAAACTGGCGTGATGGAAAGCTGGTTAATTCCTGCGGCACCGGTCACGGTCGTTGAAGAGATCAAAAAGAGCCGCTTCATAACGATGTTGGCGCATACCGATGGCGTTGAGGCGGCGAAAGCGTTTGTTGAATCGGTGCGGGCAGAACACCCCGATGCCCGCCACCATTGTGTGGCGTGGGTGGCGGGGGCGCCGGATGATTCTCAACAGCTGGGTTTCTCTGACGACGGGGAACCGGCGGGAACGGCAGGTAAACCGATGCTCGCCCAACTGATGGGC
The DNA here is from genome assembly GCF_963883145.1 of Escherichia sp. E4385. NCBI lineage: Bacteria > Pseudomonadati > Pseudomonadota > Gammaproteobacteria > Enterobacterales > Enterobacteriaceae > Escherichia > Escherichia sp. E4385. The sequence goes on along the minus strand of NZ_CAWOOJ010000020.1, from coordinate 2,426 downwards.
AGCGGCGTCGGGGAAATTACCGCTGTGGTGGTGCGCTACTACGGCGGCATATTGCTCGGCACCGGTGGGTTAGTGAAAGCGTATGGCGGCGGCGTGAATCAGGCGTTGCGCCAGCTAACGACCCAACGCAAGACGCCATTAACCGAATATACTTTGCAATGTGAATATAGTCAGTTAACCGGCATTGAAGCGTTGCTGGGGCAGTGTGACGGCAAAATTATCAACAGTGATTATCAGGCATTCGTTCTGCTGCGGGTGGCGCTTCCAGCAGCGAAATTGGCTGAATTTTCCGCAAAGCTGGCGGATTTTAGCCGTGGTTCATTGCAATTGTTAGCGATTGAAGAATAATCCCCACTTCGTTTTGCAGAACTAAGGAAGCGGCAGAGATGCATTTTCGCGCCATTACCCGAATCGTTGGACTACTGGTCATCTTATTCTCAGGGACAATGATTATCCCTGGGCTGGTAGCACTCATCTACCGGGATGGGGCGGGCCGCGCATTTACCCAGACCTTTTTTGTCGCCCTCGCTATTGGCTCCATGTTGTGGTGGCCTAACCGTAAAGAGAAGGGCGAACTGAAATCCCGTGAAGGGTTTCTGATCGTGGTGCTGTTCTGGACCGTGCTGGGTAGCGTCGGTGCGCTCCCTTTTATCTTCTCGGAAAGCCCGAACCTCACGATCACCGATGCGTTTTTTGAATCTTTCTCCGGCCTGACCACCACGGGGGCCACTACGCTGGTGGGGCTGGATTCGCTCCCTCACGCAATCCTCTTTTATCGCCAGATGCTGCAATGGTTTGGCGGGATGGGGATCATCGTGTTGGCGGTTGCGATACTGCCTATCCTCGGCGTTGGTGGGATGCAGCTCTATCGCGCGGAAATGCCCGGCCCGCTGAAAGATAACAAAATGCGTCCGCGAATTGCGGAAACGGCGAAAACCCTGTGGTTGATTTATGTCTTGTTGACCGTCGCCTGTGCACTGGCGCTGTGGTTTGCTGGAATGGATGCCTTTGATGCCATCGGTCATAGCTTTGCGACAATCGCTATTGGCGGCTTTTCGACGCATGATGCCAGCGTTGGCTATTTCGATAGCCCGACTATTAACACTATCATTGCTATCTTCCTGCTGATCTCCGGCTGTAACTACGGTCTGCACTTTTCACTGTTAAGTGGGCGTAGTCTGAAGGTCTACTGGCGCGATCCGGAATTTCGCATGTTTATCGGCGTACAGTTTACGCTGGTGGTTATTTGTACCCTCGTGCTGTGGTTTCATAATGTCTACAGTTCGGCGCTGATGACAATTAACCAGGCATTTTTCCAGGTGGTGTCGATGGCGACAACCGCCGGGTTTACGACTGATAGCATTGCCCGCTGGCCGCTCTTTTTGCCGGTACTGCTTTTATGTTCAGCTTTTATCGGCGGTTGCGCCGGGTCAACGGGCGGTGGCCTGAAAGTGATCCGCATCCTGCTGCTGTTCAAACAGGGGAACCGTGAGCTGAAACGACTGGTGCATCCGAACGCCGTCTATAGCATTAAGCTGGGGAATCGCGCACTGCCGGAACGTATCCTCGAAGCCGTTTGGGGATTTTTCTCCGCCTATGCATTGGTGTTTATTGTCAGTATGCTGGCGATAATCGCCACTGGCGTGGATGACTTTTCTGCCTTTGCCTCGGTTGTTGCGACATTGAATAACCTGGGGCCAGGGCTTGGCGTGGTTGCTGATAACTTTACCAGCATGAACCCGGTGGCTAAATGGATCCTGATTGCCAACATGCTGTTTGGTCGTCTTGAGGTCTTTACATTGCTGGTGCTCTTTACCCCGACTTTCTGGCGTGAATGATGGAGTAATACGTGAAAACATTAATTCTTTTCTCAACAAGGGACGGACAAACGCGCGAGATTGCCTCCTACCTGGCTTCGGAACTGAAAGAACTGGGGATCCAGGCGGATGTCGCCAATGTGCACCGCATTGAAGAACCACAATGGGAAAACTACGATCGCGTGGTGATTGGCGCTTCTATTCGCTACGGTCATTACCATTCTGCGTTCCAGGCATTTGTCAAAAAGCATGCCACCCGGCTGAACTCAATGCCGAGCGCCTTTTACTCCGTCAACCTGGTGGCACGCAAGCCGGAGAAGCGGACTGTGCAGACCAACAGCTACGCACGAAAGTTTCTGATGAGTTCACAATGGCGCCCCGATCGCTGTGCCGTTATTGCCGGGGCGCTGCGTTATCCACGCTATCGTTGGTACGACCGCTTTATGATCAAGCTGATTATGAAGATGTCAGGCGGAGAAACAGATACGCGCAAAGAGGTTGTCTATACCGATTGGGAGCAGGTCGCGAATTTCGCCCGAGAAATCGCTCAATTAACCAACAGATCGGCGTCGAAATAAGCATAAAGAATAAAAAACGCGCATTCGGAAA